>NZ_BAAJMC010000018.1:0-81464 GCF_057551365.1 Colwellia sp. KS18-150
TGAAATATTGAATACGGAGTAATAATCTTCAAATTTATATGAAGATATTTTTTCATTATTAGTTTTAGCCCAAATGTTTGGAATTCCATATGCATCTGCAACTATTAGAGGATGCATTGCAGTTGAAATAAGAGCTCTACTTTGAGTTAGTTTCTTTATGAAGTAAATAGGATCAGCTTTGACATCGATAATAATACTATTAGGTATGTTTTTCTTAATTTCTAAAATTAAATCTGAAGAGCTATCAAAAAAGTGAGCTACTATTGCTAAATCATATTTTTTTGTTTTACTTCCTTTAACCATTCTATTAAGTAATAACCCAGGATCTCCAAGTGGAAATGTATCCGGCAGTTGTTTTCCTGAAATTTTTTCCATCCGAGCTTTTGATGTTTTTCCCCTTAAAGCTAAGAGGTTCACATCACGGATTAATTGTTCAGGTATTACAGTATCTGGTTGCTCGATATGCTTTCCTGATTCAAAGTGAATACCTGAGCCCCAAACATCGATTGGCTCGGAGGAAAAGAATGTTTCATTTTTTGTATGAGCACCTTGGAATAACCTCTCTAAAACTGAGCCAAGCGCTAAAATATCGGCAGTGTTACTTTGACTGTAATTTGTGTTTACTCCAAAAGCTTTAAAGATATATGGATTTAAAGCGTCTCCAAAGTTATCAGAATCCCACCATGCTAAGTTCTTTGTATTCATGTTTTCCCTAATATAAGTTGCTTTGGTTGTCTTGGTTTGTAATTTATACAATGATATTAACTAAATATTTTACAATTTAAATAGTGTGTTATTGGCTTTGCAATAACAGCTAGTCAGGTAACTTTACATCAACCACTTGCCCAGTATAGTTTGAAGCTAGAACCGCTAATGACTTTTCTCCAACCATTTGAGAGCTTAGTAAGCTATTGTCAGGTTCATTGCCAAAATTTGCTATACGCATTGGTGTTTTAGTACGTTGTGGGTTTATGCAGTTAATTTTAATACCTTTATGTGCCCATTCTTCAGCCATTGCCTGAGTAAAATTAACAACGGCAGCCTTACTAGATGAATATAGGGAATAATGCGCTCTTCCGCGAGTGTATGAACTAGATGTGAAAAGTAATAAACTACCTTTGGATTCCTCTAAGTATGATTCTGAAGCTTTGGCAATGTTCACAACCCCTAAATAGTTAACATTGAGTGAATCTAATACTTCTTTGTGAGACATACTTTGTAAAGGTTTTTTGATTAGAATCGCTGCAGTATTGATAATATAATCAATTTTTCCTGTTTCATCATAAACCTGTTTTAAAGCTTTCGTAACTGAAGAAGAATTTTCAATGTTTGTATTCGTAGTGCTGCGACTAAAAGAAAATACCTTAGCGCCAAATTTTTCTGCGATAGTGGCACAATCATTACCTATGCCATAACTTCCCCCAAAAACCACCAGAACTTTACCAGCAAAAAACTTATGGTTAAACTCATCAGATCTCGTGTTGTTCTCTTGTATGGTTTGTAATTGAAATAGACGGTCAGCAAGAAAGATATCTTGTTCGTGAGTTATTTTAATATTTTCTTCTTTACCACGAACCACATAAATTGGCTCATCTGGTAGGTACTTAAATACTACTCCACAGTCATCTGTAGTTGTAAAGTTTTCATCTAATATGGCAAGTTGATAAGCACTTTTAATGGTTTTTAATTTAAAACCTTGAGGCGTTTGCCCCCTTCTTAAATTACTGCGTACAGGAATGTTGGTGATTAAATCGTTTTCGCATTGAATTATTGTGTCTGCGGTATCAATGGCAACATCTATAGCGTTGTAATGGCTTAGTGCATCAACGCATCGTTGAATAATAATATCATCAACAAAAGGGCGTACGGCATCATGAAATAAAATATTGTAATTGCCTGAATCTTTTTCTAATGATAAAGCGTTGATTGCAGCTAAAGAAGAGTCGCTGCGCTCTTTACCACCCAGTAGTATTTTTGAAACTTTATGAAAAGCCTGCTTGTTGGTAATTTCTTCTATTTGAGTTTCATAACCATCTTTAATAATTATGATTATTTCATCAATATAATCTGAATCATTGAATGCTTTTATTGTATGGTCTATTACGTTGAGACCGGCTAACTTTGCAAATTGTTTCGGTTGGTTTTGACCGAAACGAGCTCCCATGCCTCCAGCTAAAATAACGGCAATTGTTTTCATTTTTTACTTCCTTTTGCTAATTCTAGGTATTCTAATGTGACTAAATGCCAAGAATATTTATTATGTATCAACGATTTTAAGTTTTTTGAATATGTTGATGTATCTAGTTTCTCATAGTCTTTAAAAAGCGCATACCATGAATTAATATCGTTTGGGTTTATTAACACACCTGTTTTTTTATGTTCAATAAATTCAGGAATCCCCCCAGTATTATGAGCACAAACCGGAACGTTGACAAAACCCGCTTCTAATAAAACGATGCCAAAAGGCTCTTCTCTAGAGGGTAATACGAAAAGTTGTGCATTACTAATTGTTGCCATCGTATGTTGGTGCGGTACGTTAGTAAATATTTTAATATAGCTCTGGGCATTGTGTTTGCTTATTTGTGCTTCTAACTGGGTCAAATAGCTTGTATCTCTTCCTATTAATACAAGGGAAAGAGGGCTTTCAGGTTGACTTTGTCTATATTGGATAAAGGCATCAATTAATATATCTTGCCCTTTTTTATGCTCAAAAGTAGCGACATTTACAATATAAGGGGTGGATTCTGTAAATACCGACTTTCCAGATAATAACTCAGATTGAAGTATGTCAGCATCAATAGCATTGTGGATGTAGGTAGACTTATTGGCACTATATGGAAAGTGTTGCAAGAATTTTGATTTTAAGTAATGAGAACAACTAACAATATGATCGGCTTGTTCAAAAAAGCATCCCCAAGATGGATTACCCTTGTTGTCTATGATGTCTTTAACATCTAAACCGTGAAGAGAGATAATGAGTGATATTTTGTCACCAAATATTTTTTTTAACGTGCTAAAAAAGGTGGAGGAACCTGTCGGGTAATGCACATTAATGACCGTGATGTTGTGTTTTTTAATATAAAAAAACCATGTTAATAACATTTTAGGGTATTGAAATAAATAATATTTTATTTTTGATAAAAAATTATTTGGCTTTTCGATTAATGGTGATATTAGTTGAGGGTATTCCTCAGTAGAAGCGCATTTGTGCCAAATATTGTTGTGCAAAACAGGTTGAATGCCTTCTACTTTAGATAGTTGACACAACAAATTTTTGACCACTTCATTTACTCCGCCTGCATGAGTTAATTGCCAAGGCAGAGATATTAAATAGCCACTTTTTTTTCTACTTCTGTTCCGCATTGTTGCCGGGTAACCTTAATTTTGATTGTAGTAGTGTGATAAATTTATCAAATAGTTTTCTTTCTGCGGAGTCTGGTTTGCCAGAAAATATCCACAATAGTATTAGCGTACTTACATAAATAAATATGCCTAATATAGTGTAGAAAAAAGTATATCCAATTAAAGGTAGGGTATCAATTTCAAACCAATTGATGTGCTCGTTCATCCCAAATTTGAGACCAAAAAACATTAATAAGCTTGAGAGTAATGGCCGTATAATTATTTTTGGATAATGAGTTATTTTTAGGTTCATTTGTTTACAGGCAACAGTTACCCCTAGAATAAACATAACGCTAGTAATGCAAAGTTGAGCATATACAGCACCAACTAAACCAAAGTGTTGCAGGAAAACAAATAACAAAGGGATATAGAGTATCAGTCTGAAGGTGAATAGTGCTGTAGTGATACGTGGCTTATTTAATGCCATATATACATAACCGTTGTTGGTGTTTAAGGCACCAGTGATACTCGAAATGGCCATAAACTGAATTAATATCACAGTAGCTTGCCATTGTTCTCCTAGCATTAATGGCACCAGTAAAGGAGCTAATATAGATATGCCAACACCAGCTGGAATAGCTAACAATGCGATTGATGATACAATGTTTAGATATAAGCCCTGTAATTTACTCTTATCAGAAGATACTTTTGCATAACCAGGGAAGGTTGCTCTGTTTATAGGGGCAATTAATTCTGTAGTCGTTAATGTGGCAACTTCCCGGCTGACTGTGAAGGTACCAACTGCTTGAGGATTGATCATTTTACCTACAATTAAATCTTGCAGTCGACCATTTAAGAAAAAAAGTAAATTATTGATAAGTAACCACTTTGAAAATCTAAAAATCTTCTTCCATTTAATTAATGAAAAACGAGGTCGGTAATCACACATCAAATAGGATAAGACTAAACTCATTAATTTAGATGACAACATGCCTATAATTAGAGCCCAATAAGACTTTAAATATAGGGCCAATGAAATAGTTATTATAGTGCTTATGATCTTGCTGATTAGCTGGTATTTAAACTCAGATTTAAAGTGAAAGTTCTTCCTGAAATTAACAATACCTATATTATTAAACGATTGAATTAAAAATAATAATGCAAGCACACAAATTAAATTAAAGAGCCTTTCGTCCTGAAAGTAATTAGCAACGGGCATTGCAGAGGAGAGCATTAGTATGGTGGCAATGATGCCAAATATTACTTGGATTGACCAAGCCGAGTTGTAATCATCATCTGTCGATTTTTGGTTTTGTATTAGGGCCATATCAAACCCAAATGCATTTAATAACTCAAAAAAAGCAAAAATTGTCATTGCTATTGCAACTAGGCCGAAATCCTCTGGAACGAGAACTCTTGCCAAAATCATAGTGCTAAATAAGCCAATAAACTTGATTGTAAGGCGAAGTAGAACCATTAAGATAGCGCCTGAAAATACTTTTGTTCCTGTTGTTTCAGGCATAGGGGTCCATTTGAGTTATTTTGTAGCAGTATTTTGGCTAAATTCTATCATGTTATTTAGCCATGAGATAGAAAGTAAAAAGTGTGAGCATAAATAAAATCACTGTAATTATTGTTAAATACAGTAAAATAAAAATAAAGCCTAAATGTTTCTTGTGTAAGTTATGATTGTTAAACAGTACTTCTCAAATCAATTAAAAAGATATTTGTTTATTTCGGGAGTATTCTTGCATATAGCTATTGCAGTTTTAGGAGCTTTTAGTTTAAAGACGATTCTTGATTCAAACCTACCGTTACCTCTGTTTGCTGAAAAAACCTATGCAAAGATAAATAAAAACAACCCTAATATTGCCCCTTTCTTAAACCCATTACTCACTTCTGTTTCAGATTGGAAAAAAAATATTAATTATAGCTATGTTGTAGAGCCTTTGAATTGGCAAGGTGTAGGCGCAAACACTATTGAGAGGGATGTTGAGATAGACTCAACAATAAAAGTCTTTTCTACAAAAATGTTACTCAAAGCGTTAGCGGCAGCACAACCAGGTGATGTAATAGAGTTATTGCCGGGTGAATATTCGATAAAACAGTCACGAATAAAAATACAGAATGTTGGTTTGCAAAATGCGCCAATTAAATTAATCGCTAAAAAGCTAGGAGAGGTAACACTGAAATTGCGAGGAGAAGGTTTTTTAGTTACCTCACCTTTTTGGCACTTTCAAAATCTTCATTTAGTGGGTGAATGTGTAAAACATTCTGATTGTGAACATGCTTTTCATGTGGTTGGCGATGGGCATCATGTAACTTTTGAAAATAATATATTTCAGGACTTTAATGCGGCGATTAAAATCAATGGCTTAAAAGGCAGTTATCCGGATCATGGTAAAGTTTTAAATAATACTTTTTACAACACTAGTGCTCGCCGTACTGCTAATCCTGTAACACCTATAGATTTAATGCATGCGGATTACTGGCAAGTTCATGAAAACTTTATTTTTGACTTTATTAAGGCTAAAGGTAACAGAGTGAGTTACGGCGCTTTTTTTAAAGGAGGCTCAAAATACGGTGAATTTTCTCGAAATTTAGTTATGTGTAATGCCAACTTACAGGAAAAAAGTATCGCTATCGGTTTATCTTTAGGTGGTGGTGGGTCTGCTAGAGCAATACATAGAGACAATAATGCTTTTGAACATGCTTATGGGGTTATCAATAATAATATTATTATGAACTGCGCAAATGATGTGGGGGTTTATCTAAATAAGGCCGCTAAATCTAGCATTGTTAATAATACTTTATATAATTCAGTGGGCATTGATGTTCGATTTAAAGAGAGCTCAGCTATAATAAATAGAAATGTTATTTCTGGCCGAATAGCTAAAAGAAATGATGGTGAAATAATTGAAAGCCAAAATAACATTGTATTACCTTTGAAATGGTTAACCGCAGATGACGGCCTAAATGATTATTTTTATGCGCCGGCAAATGGTGATTTTACTTGGATAAATTCAGCCACTAGTTCAAATAAAACTGAACTAGAAAAACAAAGCGTCGGTTTGCCTGAAAAGGACTTTTGTTTGAAAGTGAATATTGAACCCTATATTGGAGCATTTGCAGAGAGAGCCTTTTGTAAGGGCAAAGTTAACTTAACCAATCCTAATCGTAAATTTAAATTTATGGGTAAAAGTGAGTAGTTATATGAAAGCAAAACTATTTAACTACTTTGTTTATACTGGGGTTGTTGCGAATACATTACTTATATGCTTTTTTATTTGGCAACCTAGTATTTTAAGTAAAATTGCCGCGTTACCTGTAAATTATTATTACAACAAATCAGCAGAAATGGAGTTAGAAAAATTTTCTACGGTAACAACTAAACAACAAGTAGCAGACATTATAAAACCATGGAAATCTTTTGAAAACCCCTCTAAAAAACACCAACAAGTAGCCGTAAATGGCATTAATTTTTCTTCGGTAGAGTTGGCTATTAAGTCGTTAAAATCAGGTGACGAACTTCAGTTTTATGATGGGACTTACACTCACCCTTTCGCAATAGATAAAAATGATATAACTATTATTGGTTTTGGACATGTGGTTTTTGAAAAAGCGGCACACAAAGGTAAAGGGTTTATTGTTAGCCAAGGGAATAACTTAACGATTAAGAATATAGAATGTCGTTTCGTTGCTGTAAAAGATAAAAATGGTGCTTGTGTTCGCCAAGAAGGAGTAGGACTTACGTTAGAGCATGTATATTTTCACCATAGTGAGAATGGTATCCTTGAAACAGCTAAAACCGAAGGCTCTATTTATATTAGTGATAGCCGATTTGAGCAACTTGGCAAAGCCGGGAGAGCTCATGGGATCTACAGTAATAAAGCAAGACTATATATACAGAACAGCCTTTTTTTAGCCACTAAAGATGAAGGTCATGCTATAAAAAACCGAGGACAAGAAACTTATATTGCCAATTCTTTGATTAGCTCAATGGAAGAAAATGATAGCAGGCTAATTGATATTTCAAATGGTGGTTTACTGACAGTCCATCACTCTTTTTTACATCAGGGGCACTTATCTGTAAATGGACAAGCGATAGGTTATGGTTTGGAAGGTATTAAGCATGAAGAAAATAAAGTTGTATTAACTGACAATATTATGCTTTTGGAAAGAATTAAAAAAAATATATTGCTAGCAGCAGGTGATATGCAGACAGAGGTAGAAATTAAAAATAACCTGATCGTTAATAAAGACTCAGGTATAGAAGAAGAACAAAATTATTATTTTTCTTCCCGTAGCGAAGCCGAAATGCCGGAATTCCCCTTCTTCCCAGCCTCAATTTGTCAATGGATAACCCCTTGCCCATTACTTAATCACTAGTAATGGTTTTACTGGATTATATTGCTTGTAATAATGATACATAACTCCTTCGTATTGTCCCGTCCACTGCAACCATTTTCCATAGGGTTTAACACCACCTATACCTGATTCAACATAGTTTTTAGCATGTTTAGCATATTTGAGTTGGCTTGTTTCCATTGCAAACCAAATAATGGGGTCAACCAAAGTGAGTGCAGTTCCAGATGCCTTAGTAGGCACCTTGTTATTGGTGGCAGACTTGTAGTAGCTGAATTGACCATATTGATAATTCCATTCAACATAGTTTCTTATAATATTTAGCGTGCTTATATTGTTAGGAAACTCAGTGTATATATCAATGAATGATCTCAATAAAAAACCTAGCTGATAGCCCGCTATTTTTCCTTTAAAACCTCTAACTTGGTGTGGTGGTGATAAATATTTAGCGTGCACTTTTTGAATATAGTTTTCTAAATAATGCTTTAACGATTTATTACCCGTGTATTTGTAGGCTGCCATAGCAATGGCTATCGCTTGACCTTCAGCCCTATGGCTTCTGTCGGGGAAAGGGTCTCTTTCACTGAGATAAATTTTCTTGAATTCACTCATAAATTGGTACCAATCTTTAATCCATTTATTACCTGACATTAAATAAGCATGTTCCATATGATAAAACCAAGCATGTTGATCGTCTCTTGGTCGCGCTGATTGCTTTGTGCCTTCGATGTATTTTCTAGTTGTGGTTGAGTAATTGTGCCCACGAAATTGTCGCCATGAATTACCGCCATATGGGTTGGTCGAAAGTTGCAGTAATTCATAGTGCGTGTTGTCTTGGTAACCAGATAGCCATTGAGGTCGTATATTTAATTCAGCTTTCGCGAAATTTTGCGCGTTATAGTAGTGAGCAGGGTTGCCACTGATAAAAAACTGTTGTTTTGAATACGGCCAACCACCAGTACCATTAGTTTTATGCTTTCTATTTAAATCAATCCCAAAGTTATCCATACCAAATTTATAACTATTAGAGTCATAGTCAGCTTTTGTGTAATGTGGAGTTCTTGATTTACTTTTAGCTATGGAAATTTCTGGAAAAGCTCCATTAAAGGCCAATGATGCTTTAGTTTTCGCGTAATGTTGTTGCGGGATCACTGCTACAGGAGGGTACTGAAACGTTTTGGCTAAATTTGTAGCCATTTCTTTAGTTTGATTTTTGGCAAAGTCGAATAATACTTCCTTGTAAACCTGCTTCATATCATCAAGCCAGTATATATCTGCCTCAACAAACTTATCATTGAAAAATTGCTTTGACCATGAGGGCCATAACTCTACTTTTAGTTGGTTAGCGCTATCTACGGCAAGGCCATTGGGGAATCTTTGCCAAAAATCTTTTAATATTACTGTTGCATTAACCCCTTGAATAACGCCTAAAGGTAATTGGTCAATATTGGTTTTAGGTATGATGTCAGTTTTAATTTCTTGTGGCTCTTTACTGATAAAATTATCCAGTGACAGTGTATGGCCGCTGAAATATAAAGGAGCTGATTTTGAAGTGTTTAGGGCAGAATTTTGTAGTTGAAAATCCATTTTTACTATTGATGAATTGGCATAACTATATATTCTTAAGGCCCAGCCATGTTTAATATCGGTAGGATTATTGTATCGTGTTAAAGCGGATATTTTTAATACGGTGCGCATAGGACCATTTTCTTCAACAGTAAAGCTGATGTTCTCATGGTTGAATGAATGATCTATTGTGTTATTTTCTCTTTGAAAAATTGATTTTAATTTACCTGCGGGAGTCATAATCTCTAATGGATATTTTGATATCTCTATACGGGTAATGTCATTATTTATTATGATCTTATTAGTAGTATCCTTAATGGATACAGGGTGTTTTGGTAATAGGTTTTTTAATTCAATTTTTTTATTTGTTGCAGGTTCACTATTCGAGTACAAACCGTATTCATTGATGCCTGAATTAGGTTTACCAGTAACAAAAGGTTTTATAGTTACATTTAGGTTGACTAATAAATGACGAATAGAATTGTCTTTACCCCACCACCTATTTAAAACTTCAAACTGCGCAGGAATAATATTACCCAACGCATCTAATAGGTAGAAAGAGTCTGTTTTATGGTGTTTCCCATAAGTTACGGGTATAACTGCAGAAATGGGGTAGCTATTTGCTCCCACACTTGCAGACTCTTTAACCTCAAAAGTAGTTAATAGGTTTTTTATAGGGAATAGATTGTTCTTTTTCTTTATTGGAGCAAGTGTTTCGCCATGCCCTTTTGTGGAGGGCATGTTTTTACTATTTATATGTTTGCTAGCCGGAGCGATATTAATAGCATTGGGTGGTGATTTAAAATAATCAGGGCAGTTATTTAGGCTTCTACATTGCTCAAAGATACGTTGAAGAACTGACTTACTGGTTGAAAACACTTCTTTGTTAGCTAGAGTGCTAACCGAGACAGTAAGTAATATAAGAAAAGTGAGATATTTATTCATCAAATTTAACACGACACATCATTTCATCCTTGCTTAATTTTTTATTAACGCAGTTATAATCACACACAGGTGAAAGTAATATAGTGGAAAAGCTTTGTTCTTTTAATGAATATTATTTAAGATGTACGCGTAATTGAAATTATAGCATTTAGTGAGTAATAAAGATCAAATATCAACTCAAGAAATGAGAGATTACATTAGTTTGTTTAATAAGGATAGATAATGAAGGTTACCGTATTTGGTATAGGTTATGTTGGTTTAGTTCAAGCTGCAGTATTAGCGTCAGTTGGCCATGATGTAGTTTGTGTTGATATTGATGACGCTAAAGTTGAAGAGCTAAAAAAAGGTAATATTCCAATTTACGAGCCTGGGCTAACACCTTTAGTGCAAGAAACTTATAAAAATGGGCTGTTAAAGTTTACCACTGATGCTGCTGAAGGCGTAAAACATGGTGCAGTTCAGTTTATCGCGGTAGGAACACCGCCAGATGAAGATGGCTCTGCTGATTTAAAATATGTGTTAGCTGTAGCAGAAACTATTGCTACTCATATGGATGAAGCTAAAATTATCATTGATAAATCAACTGTACCAGTAGGTACTGCCGATAAGGTAACTGATAAAGTTGCTTCAGTGCTTTCTTCAAGAAATCTTGATCTTGATTTTGATGTAGTTTCAAACCCCGAATTTTTAAAGGAAGGCGCTGCAGTTAATGACTGTATGAAGCCGGATCGTATCGTTGTTGGTACGAGCAAAGAAAGCTCTCGCGCTATAATGCGTGAATTATATGCCCCATTTAATCGTAATCATGATCGCATGATTTTTATGGATGTACGCTCTGCAGAATTAACTAAATATGCAGCTAACTGTATGCTAGCCACTAAAATTTCATTTATGAATGAAATGTCTAACTTAGCTGAGTTGTTAGGTGCTGACATTGAAGCCGTACGTCATGGTATCGGCTCAGATTCCCGTATTGGTTATCAATTTATTTATCCAGGTTGTGGTTACGGTGGCTCTTGTTTTCCAAAAGATGTACAGGCATTAGTGCGTACAGCTCATGGTATTGATTATACTCCAGCATTATTGGAAGCCGTTGAAACGGTTAACTATGCTCAAAAACAAAAACTATTTAATAATTTAAATGATTATTTTAAAGGTGATTTAGCCGGTAAAACTGTGGCTGTTTGGGGCTTGTCATTTAAACCACAAACAGATGATATGCGTGAAGCATCGTCTATGGTGTTAATGGAATCTTTATGGAAAGCTGGCGCTAAAGTGCAAGCTTATGACCCTGAAGCAATGGAAGAGTGTCAACGAATTTATGGTGTAAGAGATGACCTATCACTAGTTGGTACTAAAGAGTCTGCGTTAAGTGGCGCTGATGCTCTCGTTGTTTGTACCGAGTGGAGCCAATTTAGAGCGCCTGATTTTGACTTGATAGCTAAAGCGTTATCCCATCAAGTGATTGTTGATGGACGTAATTTATATGATCCTGAGTTATTAAAGCAACGTGGCTTTGCTTATTACGCTATTGGTCGTGGTGAAAGCGTTAAAAAAGTATAATTATTAAGGTATAACAATGAAGTTTTTAGTGACAGGTGCAGCAGGATTTATTGGTTTCTATGTTGCGCAACGACTATGTGAGCAAGGTCACGAAGTTGTTGGTATTGACAACCTTAATGATTATTACGATGTAAATTTAAAGCTAGCACGACTAGATGAACTCGCTAACTTGCCATTATTTACTTTTGTTAAAATGGACTTGGCTGATCGCGAAGGTATAGCTAACTTATTTGCTACAGAGCAGTTTAACCGTGTTATTCATCTTGCCGCGCAAGCTGGTGTTCGTTATTCCATTGATAATCCATTAGCTTACGCTGATTCTAACTTGGTAGGACATTTAACCATTCTTGAAGGGTGTCGTCATAACAAGGTTGAGCATTTAGTTTATGCTTCTTCTAGCTCTGTTTATGGTTTGAATAATAAGGTTCCATTTGCGACAACAGATAGTGTCGATCATCCTATCTCTTTATACGCAGCGACAAAAAAATCTAATGAGTTAATGTCTCATACCTATTCTCACCTTTATGATGTTCCGACAACAGGGTTAAGGTTTTTTACCGTGTATGGTCCTTGGGGACGTCCTGATATGGCATTGTTTAAGTTCACCAAAGCCATCGTTGAAGGTAATCCCATAGACGTATATAACAATGGCGACATGCGCCGAGACTTCACTTATATTGATGATATTGTTGAAGGTATAATGCGCATACAAGATGTTATTCCTAACAAGAACCCTGATTGGCAAGTAGAATCTGGCAGTGCAGCGCAAAGCTCTGCCCCGTATCGAGTTTTTAATATTGGTAATGGCAATCCGGTTAAACTAATGTCTTTCATTGAAGCTTTAGAGAATTCATTAGAGTTAACAGCCAATAAAAATATGATGTCAATGCAGGCGGGTGATGTTTATCAAACCTATGCTGAAGTAGAAGACTTATTTGAAGCGACTTCATATCGTCCTAGTATGGGCGTTGAGAAAGGCGTTGATAACTTTGTTAAATGGTATAGAGAATTCTATAAACAAAAATAATTAGATTAAAAGAGATGGATATGACAAATCGAATTACAAAAGCTGTTATCCCTGTTGCTGGTTTAGGTACAAGAATGTTACCAGCAACAAAAGCAATTCCGAAAGAAATGTTACCTATAGTTGATAAACCATTAATTCAGTATATTGTTAATGAGTGTGTTAACGCAGGTATTAAAGAGATTGTACTTGTTACGCATTCTTCAAAAAATGCTATTGAAAATCATTTTGATAAATCTTTCGAGTTAGAAACAACTTTAGAAAACCGTGTAAAACGCCAATTACTTGATGAGATTCAGGCTATTTGTCCAAAAGATGTCACCATCATTCATGTTCGTCAAGGTGAAGCTAAAGGTTTGGGTCATGCGGTATTAAAAGCTCGTCCAATTATAGGTGATAAGCCTTTTGCTGTTGTGTTACCTGATGTTATTTTAGATGATGCTAGCTACCAATTAAAAACTGAAAATTTAGCGGCTATGCTGGCCCGATTTGAAGATACAGCTTGTAGTCAGATCATGGTTGAGCCAGTCGAAATGGAACAAGTGAGTAATTACGGTGTTGTCGATTGTGGTGGGAAAACTATTGAAGCAGGGGAATCAGCAGCGATGACTGCTGTTGTTGAAAAACCTCCTGTTGATGAAGCGCCATCAAATCTGGCTGTTGTTGGTCGGTACGTATTATCTGCACCTATTTGGGATTTATTAGAGTTTACGCCACCAGGTGCTGGTAACGAAATACAACTTACCGATGCTATTGCCAGTTTAATGAAAATAGAAACAGTTGAAGCCTTTAATATGACCGGAAAGTCGCATGATTGTGGCTCTAAAATGGGTTATATGAAAGCCAATGTTGAATATGCACTACGTCATAATGACTTAGGTGCAGAATTTAAAGAATACCTCAAATCACTGTCACTCTAATTCATTATAAATATGAGTTTTTATTACGCAAAATTACCTTTAAGTGTTTTTGTAAAAGCAGTTAATGGTAATGATGCGTCTATTACTCTTTTTGAGTTAACACCTGCTTGGTTGGCAGCTACTGCCAAATATATGTGTACCAGTAACGAGCAAGTGTTGGTGCATGTTTTAATTGCTGTCAACGAAGATACAAAAGCGAAAACCCTGTTCGCTTGGCCGCTTCTTCATAAAGAAACACCTTATCTTAAAAGTATTAACTCTTTAACAAGCTTTTATTCCTCGGTTACTTCTCCTATTGTTTTTCAAGATGATGTAGCAAATGGCTTGAATGACCTCGTTGATGTTGAGCTGTTGGCAGGTTTTGAAAGTTGTGATGACGAGACCATGGCTACCCCTTTAGATTATTTTTCGCTGCTATTTTCAGCAATTAAACAAAATAATGCTTGGCAGAAAATGCTATTAGGGCCTATTGAAGAGAGTCTTGCAGAGATGATTGCTAACCTGAGTCGTCATCATCAGACTTATGCTATTGCAGAAAATTGGTACAGTGCAAACATAGAAGATTTTCAACACTATGACTCTCAAAGGCCAAGCCAGCTTAAAAACACCATTACACGTAAAGAAAAAAAACTAGCCAAAGCACATGCGTACGAGCTTAAGCTTGTTTCTGAAACTGCAGATTTTGAACGATATTTTTCTGATTATAAACGCGTGTATCAACTTAGTTGGAAAGGTGAAGAAGCCAGTTATGACTTTATTAAACAAGTATGCATTGATGCCTGCAATCAAAATAAAATGCGAATGGGACTGTTATTAATTGATGGTCAAGTTGCGGCTGTGCAATTATGGTTCTTACAAAGTAGTACCGCCTCTATTTTTAAGTTAGCTTATGATCCCGCATACGCATCTTTTTCTGTCGGCTCTATCTTGTCGATGTTTTTAACAAAACATGTTATCGATGATGATAAAGTGACTTGTATCGAATTTGGTATGGGCAATGAAACTTACAAACAAGATTGGATGGATAAAAAGCGTCAACGAGCGACAATGCAGATATATAATGAGCGAAGTTTTACCGGAGCTTTGTTAGCTTTGTATAATAAGCTAGGTGTTAAAGTTAAGCGATTGCTCACAAAAACAGATGAAGGAAAATAATGTCAATACAGCAAGAAACGAAAAGTATTCTAAAAACAGCACTGCAACTAGACGAGGTTGATAGTTGGTGCGATGAAACTGAAATATTAGGCGCTATCCCAGAGTTTGACTCTATGGCTATTGTGGGTGTTTTGACCTTGATTGAAGAGCATTATGGCTTGATCATTGAAGATGATGAAGTGAGTGCTGAGGTTTTTGAGACTTTTGGCAGCTTAACTCATTTTATTCAGCAAAAAGTAGCGTAAATTAATGCTTGCTGGCCATTTTATTACAAGTTCACAGGGGCGAGTATTTTTAACTCAGTTTGGTGACGTGAGAGGCGACACTGCAATATTGTGTCTACCTTCGATTACCGAAGAAATGAATTATTCTCGTGCTGTGGTAGCCAAACAAGCACAACGTTTTGCTAGACAAGCTTTGCCATGCTTTATTCTTGACTATTATGGTACTGGTGATAGTGAAGGGGAATTTGAGCAAACAAATACCGATATTTGGCTTGAGAATATTATTGAGGCTGGCCGGTTTATACAAGAGCAAGGTGTATCAAAAATTATCTTGTGGGGCGTTCGTTTTGGTGCCTTGTTATTATTAAACCATCAAGAGAGACTACACCAGAATTTACCGATAATTAAACAGTTGTTATGGAAACCTGTCACCAACGGTAAATTGTTTGCTGGACAATTCTTACGGCTCAAGCAAGCAAAAAGCATTATGACTAGCCCAACAGAAAAAATTAATTGGCGAGAGCAAATTTTGGAAGGTGAAAATGTTGAAATTGCAGGGTATTTACTCACAAAGGCAATGTTAAATTCAATTGAGTTATTGCAAGTTAAGTCAGGCTTTCAGCCTATCACTGATATTGATTTGTTTGAGTTAGCAGCCAATGAACCTACGCCAGCAATACAACGTCTCATTTCAAGCTGGGATAATGAAAAAATTAATCTTCATTGTGTTGATTGCCCCCCTTTTTGGCAGGTGCCTGAAATTTTCTCCTTACCTGAATTAGAACGATTAACGATGGAAGCGTTATGTTAACAATGCCAGAAACAGCATTAAGTTTTTCAGTTAATGAGCAAGAGCTACTAGCTATTTGCCATGAGGGAGGAAAAGAAATTTCTACTGGGGTACTCATTGTTGTTGGTGGTCCACAGTATAGAGTGGGAAGCCATAGACAGTTTTTACAACTTTCTCGTACTTTAGCCCAGCAAGGTATAAGTTCTTTTCGTTTTGATCATACCGGTATGGGTGATAGTTGTGGTCAGAAAAAAGCTTTTGATGACATAAGTATTGATATTAAAGCCGCAATAGATGCTTTTTTCAATGCCCTGCCGCATTTGCAAAAGGTCGTTATTTGGGGTCTTTGTGATGCGGCGTCTGCAGCATTAATTTATGCTAATCAAGATGCTCGTGTTAGTGGCTTAGTATTACTCAACCCATGGCTAAGAAGTGAAAAGGCGATGGGGAAGACTATGTTGAAATACTATTACCTTCAGCGCCTGAAATCGAAAAGTTTCTGGAAAAAACTTTTAAAAGGTAAAGTGAAACTATCTGAAAGTGCACGTGAAGCAAAAAGCTTTGCAAAAGATAGTAGGCAAATCACAACGCATGAAGCGACAAGCTATCAAAGTCGCATGTTATCAGGGCTAAAAACCTTTCAAGGAAAAAGCTGTTTAATTTTAAGTGGTGCAGATTTAACGGCGAGAGAATTTGATCAGCATACTAAAACTGATAAAGCGTGGAAAAAGCTAAGAAATAAAAGCAATGAAGTACATCGATTAATTGAAGCTGATCATACTTTTTCATCGCATGAGTTTAAAAATCAAGTAGCAAAAATAACTTCTCAATTTATTCAGCGCCTATCAGAATAAATTAGAACACTCCATTTGCAGATTAATACGGTTGATCAAAAATTATTGAAGTGAATGTGGTGTTGTATTCTCTTTTACTTCACGGTTCCAATATAACTTGTCTTAGCTTATTATTGTGCCATTACGTTTTTATCTATATTTAATGGAATATCAATGAGTCAATCGGCATCTTCAGTACAAATTTCACCTGTCATCATGTGTGGTGGCAGTGGTACACGTTTATGGCCACTATCTCGTTCTCAATTCCCTAAACAGTTTTTACCATTGGTTAATGATACCAGTATGCTGCAAGACACTGTGGCGCGTTTACCTGTTAATCATCAATCGCCTATGTTTATTTGTAATGAAGATCATCGATTTTTAGTCGCGGAACAAGTGAAGCAAGTTGACTGTCAACAGGCGAGCATTCTCCTCGAGCCCCAAGGTAGAAATACGGCTCCGGCTGTAGCACTTGCTGCAATTAATGCATTAGCCAGTAATGATGATGCCTTGTTATTAGTTTTGGCGGCTGATCATGTCATTAAAGACACAGAAAAGTTTCATCAATCAGTAAATATAGCCACTGCAGCAGCTCAACAAGGTAAATTAGTTACTTTTGGTATTGTGCCAACCCATGCAGAAACGGGGTATGGTTATATCAAACAAGGTGACACTAAAGGTAATGGTGTTTATCAAGTTGCTCAGTTTGTTGAAAAGCCTAATGCGGAAAAGGCTCAAAATTACATAGAGTCGGGTGATTATTTATGGAATAGCGGCATGTTTTTATTTAAAGCAAGTCGTTATCTTGAAGAGTTAGAAAAATTTAGACCTGATATCCTAAAGTCTTGCCAAGATGCGATGGCAAAGGTAAGTAAAGATTTAGACTTTACTCGCCCCGATAGTGAAGCTTTTTTACAATGTGCTGATGAGTCTATTGATTATGCGGTAATGGAAAAAACTGAAGATGCGGTAGTAGTTCCACTTGATGCGGGTTGGAGTGATGTAGGCTCTTACTCTGCGCTTTGGGAAGTATGTGAGCAAAATTCAGATAATAACGTCATTAAAGGGGATGTTATTGCCCATAATACTAGCAACAGTTATATCCATAGCCAAAATAAATTAATTACTACCTTAGGTGTCGATAATCTTGTGGTCATTGATACACCAGATGCGGTGCTTATTGCAAATAAAGATAAAGTACAAGATGTGAAGGGGATCGTAAACGAGCTGAAAGCAAATAAACGCTCGGAATCTACATTACATCGTGAAGTCTATCGCCCTTGGGGTAAGTATGACAGTGTTGATAATGGCGAACGTTTTCAAGTTAAACGTATTACTGTTAATCCAGGAGCAAAATTATCGGTGCAAATGCATCATCATAGAGCTGAACATTGGATAATTGTTTCAGGTACTGCCAAAGTCACTCTAGATGATGAAACCATTTTACTAAGTGAGAATCAGTCTACTTACATCCCTATCGGTGTTGTCCATGCATTAGAAAACCCAGGTAAGCTTCCACTTGAAATGATTGAAGTGCAATCAGGTAGTTATTTGGGTGAAGATGATATTGTGCGCTTTGAAGATAGGTACGGAAGAGTTAAGTAAGTGAGTTACTATAAACTACCAAGGAGAGTCTTTTGTTTTTAGGATATATTCATTCTTTCAGAGCTCTCGCTATTTTGTTTATTGTCGCAGGTCATGCTATTGATTTTTTTATCTGGCCTGAGTCTAAACATGATACAGAAAGACTTTTACGAATATTTGTAAGTAATGGCTCGGTTTTATTCGTGTTTATTGCGGGTTACTTATTTCAGCATTTAATGGGTAAATATCAAACTAAAAAATACTTTATCGCAAAATTAAAAAATGTAATAACGCCATATTTATTAGTGTCTATTCCCGCCATTATGGTGTTTGTATTTTTTATAACGAGAGATACGGTTTGGAATGGTTTTTATAATAATCCCCAATGGCTGCAAATTGTTTATTTTTATTTAACAGGTTTACATTTAGCGCCTCTATGGTTTATACCAATGATTTGCATATTTTATTGTATTGCTCCATTTCTTGTAAAAGCGGATAAATATAAATACTTTTATTGGTTATTACCTTTCGTAATATTGCTTTCTTGTTTCGTTGGTAGAGGGTTACCAGCTCAGAGTTTTATCCATTTCTTTTCTGTTTATCTACTAGGTATGTTTTGCAGTCATTATAAAGCCAATGTTAATGTCATATTGAGCCGAAATAATATTCTATTATTACTTGCCGCCGCTATATTGATTTTCGCTGTTTGTGAGTATAAATATATGGTTGGCACTATGACTTACCTTAATTATTTACAAAAAATAACTATGTCGCTTTTCTTTCTTGGTTTACTCGTACGTATTGGAGAGAAGTTAGACTATAAACTTATTCACATTATCGCAGATACCAGCTTTGGTGTATTTTTTATCCATTCGTATATCTTAACTGCTAGCAAAATTACTATTGAACATTTTTGGGGTAGTAAGGTGGCTGGAAATGTTATTATGTATGGTTTTTCGGCAATATTATTTTTATTATTTAGCGTTGGCATTATTTATATAATGCAAAGGCTTTTAGGTGCTAAAAGTCGTTACCTAGTTGGTAGTTAATAAACAAAATTCAATTTTAGAGAAGTGTTACATGAATGATTTAAATTTAACCTGCTTCAAAGCCTACGATATTCGCGGAAAGCTTGGCGAAGAATTAAATGCCGATATCGCATATCGTATAGGACGTGCTTTTGCACAACATACCCAAGCTAAGCGAGTAGTCGTTGGCGGTGATATTCGCTTAACGAGTGAAGAACTTAAGCTGGCACTCGCTAACGGGTTAATGGATGGTGGTACTAACGTTATTGATCTAGGCCTATGTGGCACAGAGCATATTTACTTTGCTACTAGTCACCTAAACTGTGATGGTGGTATTGTGGTTACTGCGAGCCATAATCCTATCGATTATAATGGCATGAAATTAGTACGTGAAAACTCTAAACCCATCAGTGGTGATACCGGCTTGTTTGATATTAAAGCGCTAGCTGAGCTCAATGAGTTTGTTGATGTGGCTGAAAAGGGAAAAATGTCAACTCATGACATTAGTCAGGCTTACACTGAGCATTTGTTAACTTATGTAGATGTTAAGAATATAACGCCTCTTAAATTAGTTGTTAATGCAGGTAATGGCGCAGCAGGTCCCGCACTTGATGCTATTGAATCTGCTTTTAAGCAGCTGAATGTGCCGATTGAATTTATAAAAATTCATCATAATCCTGATGGCAACTTTCCTAATGGTATTCCTAATCCTTTATTAGTAGAAAATAGAGCGGCAACTCGTGATGCCGTTATCGAGTACAAAGCTGATATGGGCATTGCTTGGGATGGCGATTTCGACCGTTGTTTTTTGTTTGATGAACAAGGTGAATTTATTGAAGGGTACTATATTGTTGGTTTATTAGCTGAAAATTTCTTGGATAAAAGTGCGGGGAGTAAAATTATTCACGACCCGCGTTTAACTTGGAATACTATCGATATTGTTGAAAAATCTGGTGGTGAAGCTATTCAAAGCAAAACAGGTCATGCGTTTATTAAAGAGCGAATGCGCAGCGAAGATGCAATATACGGTGGAGAAATGAGTGCTCATCACTACTTCCGTGATTTCTTCTATTGTGATAGTGGCATGATCCCATGGTTATTAATTGCTGAATTAGTCTGTTTACGTAATAAGCCACTGTCCAACTTAGTTGCAGAGCGTATTAAAGCCTACCCATCGTCGGGAGAAATAAACAATAAGATAGCTAACCCAAAAGCGGCTATTGAGCGAGTATTCGAATTTTACCAATCCACAGCTCAAGTTATAGATGAAACTGATGGCATAAGCATGGAGTTTGACACGTGGCGATTTAACCTTCGTAGTAGTAACACTGAACCAGTGGTGAGGTTAAATGTTGAGTCTAAAGGTGATGAGTTGTTGATGAAAGATAAAACACGTGAAGTACTTGATTTGTTACTTCAATCGTAGATAACTTTAATCCCTTTTATATTAAGCGGTTCTAAGCGAGACGAGCTCAATATAAAGGGGAATCCCTACCTGAGTCTATTGAATAGCAACTAAAGCATAGCTTGCTATAAATTTATAAATCAAAAGTTTTAATTTCTCTCCTAGAAAGTTATTCGTACAATAAAAAACTACTGCAAAAATCATTTCATCACAGTACACTGTAACTATTGTAAATTTATTGTTTAAAATAGTTTTAAGGACTTAATAATGAAAATAGGGATTATCGTTGGCACCCGCCCGGAAATCATCAAAATGGCGCCAGTTATACGTGAGTGCCAAAATCGAGCCATACCTTATTTTATCATCCATTCGAATCAACATTATTCCGAAGAAATGGATAGTATTTTTTTTAAAGAATTACAGCTACCGACACCACATTATAATCTAGGTGTTGGCTCGGGTTTACATAGTAATCAAACGGGTAATATCTTAATTAAAATGGAGCCTATTTTAATTGAGGAGCAACCCGATGTTGTTTTGGTTCAAGGTGATACTAATACTGTATTAGCTGGAGCTCTTGCCGCATCTAAATTAGATATTAAAGTGGGTCATATAGAAGCCGGTTTGCGTAGTTATGATCGTACTATGCCAGAAGAAACGAACCGAATCATGACAGACCACATTAGTGAGTTTCTATTCGCTGTAGGTCCTAATCAGCATGCGATTTTAGCAAAAGAAGGTATCGATGCGGATAAAATTTACACGGTTGGCAATACCGTTTCAGATTCATTATTTCAGCATTTAGACATTTCAGCCAATACCAGTACGATTCTTGATGATTTAGGTGTTAAATCAGGTGAATTCTTTTTAGTGACTGCACACAGAGCTTCTAATGTCGATGTGATGTCTAATTTGTTAGAGTTACTGGCATTATTTGATAAATTGCACTCCAAATATAGTCAGGCTATTGTCTGGCCGATTCACCCAAGAACACAGGCTAAGCTTAAAGAGTTTAGTATTGAAGTGCCGAGTTATTTAAAGCTAATTCCACCTATTGGTTATTTAGATTTTATTCAACTACAAAAGCATGCCCAGTTAATCCTAACTGATTCAGGCGGTATTCAAGAAGAGGCGTGCTTACTAGGTGTGCCTTGTATTACGTTGAGAGAAAATACTGAGCGTCCAGAGTCAATTGAAGTGGGAGCAAATGTTTTGGTTGGTCGTGATGCTGATAAAGCTATAGCAGCGGCTGATAAATGGTTATCTACAAGTAATGCTAACTTTAACTGGAAAAACCCTTTCGGCGATGGTCATGTTGCAGAATTAATTTTAGATATTATTACAAATACGCAACCAAGCAGTGTTGATCAACCTATTGAAGCAAAAAATGAAACCCTTTGTGTGGTTGGTATGGGCTATATGGGATTACCAATAGCTAGCTTGTTAGCGCAGGCAGGTTATAGTGTTACTGGTATAGATCTTAATAAAGATAAAGTAGATGCAATTAACCGTGGTGAATGTCCATTTGATGAAGCAGGGCTTCCTGAGTTAATTCAACAAGTTGTCAGTCAAGGCTTTTTAACTGCCAGCACACAAATTCCTTCTAGTGAAACCTATTTAGTCGCCGTGCCAACGCCACATAAAGATAATAGTTGTGATCGCTCTTATGTGTTTAGTGCGGTAGATGCCATTGCCAAAGTAGCCAAAAATGGCCAGACTGTGATTGTAGAATCAACGATTTCACCACAAACCAGTTTAGCGGTAGAGCAAAGATTTAAAGACGCAGGTCTGAATATCGATGTAGTTCACTGTCCTGAACGTGCCATTCCTGGCCAAACATTACATGAACTAGTTCACAATGATCGCATTATAGGGGCAAGTAGTGAATCTGCTCAGTTGAAGGTTAAAGCCGTTTATCAGAGCTTCGTTAAAGGGGAAGTATTCTTAACTAACTTAACTACTGCAGAGTGTATCAAGCTGGTAGAAAATACCTCTCGTGATGTCGGTATTGCATTTGCTAATGAACTATCACTGATATGCCAAGAGTTAAATGTTGATGTTTATGAAGTGATACGTTTAGCTAATCGCCATCCTAGAGTTAACGTTTTAACACCGGGGCCAGGAGTTGGTGGACATTGTATTCCAATTGACCCTTGGTTCTTAGTTGAAAATACTCAAGCAGGTGAGTTTGTACGTTTAGCTCGTGCCATTAACGATAAACGCCCAAGTATTGTTGCTCAACAAGCACTAGATATCTTGGGGAAAGATGTTAAAAATAAGAAAGTGGGTATTTTAGGTGTGGCATATAAAGCCAATGTGGATGACTGTCGAGAATCGCCAGCTGAAGCTATTTTGACTCACTTTAATCAGGCAGGTGTTCAAACGAGCTATCACGACCCTTACGTTGAGCAGTGGGATTGCCCTCGCATTAATACCATTGAAGAGATGGATAAGTGGGCTGATGTCATCATTTTAGTCACTGATCATGAGTGCTATAGTAATTTATCTCTCACTACCGATTTACTAAATACTAGAGCCTAATTGAATAAAGCCCATAGTTGAATGGGCTTTTTTCGTTTAGGAAGCGCTCTAAAGACATGAATAAGAATAAACCGTTAAGGAAAATAATAATGAAATTTGTTAAAGCCACAGCTTGTTTAAGTGTTTTATTAGCATTAGGCGCTTGTAGTGAAAAAGAAACGGCAGACTCTCATCTGACCAAAGCAAAATTATATAGTGAAGAAAAGAAAACAAATGAAGCGGTAATAGAGCTGAAAAATGCGATTCGAGCTGATGTGAAAAGTGGCGAAGCGAGGTTCTTATTAGGGAAAACTTACCTGAAACAGGGAAATGGTGTCGATGCGGTAAAAGAGTTAGAGCGTGCTCAAAGTTTAAAATATGATAATGAACAATTAATTCCACTGTTAGCACGTGCCTATATTTTAACTGATGCAGATGACGATGTTATTTCTTTAGCAGAGCCGGCAAAGAAATTAACAAAAGATGCAGCAAGCCAGTATTTAGCCTATAAAACACTAGCCGCATTACGTAGTGAGCAAGTGGAAATTGCCCAAGAGAGTGTAAAACAGGCTAAAGCTAGCAATCCTAAAGGTATTTATAGCCAGTTAGCTGATGCTTATTTAGTGTTTTCTGAAAATAACTTCGAGCAGGCTATTGCTTTAGTGAAAGTAATTTTGGCTGCTTCCCCTCAAAACGCAGATGCTTTAATGTTACAGGGCCAAGTATCAACTGCAATGAAAGATTATCAGCAAGCGGCTATTAGCTTTAAAGCTTATTTAGCCATACAACCTAAATCAGGCATTGTTCAGTTGCTGTTGGCGGACTCTTTATTGAAGTCACAACAATATGATGAAGCCGAGCAATATGCCGACGCAATTTTAGCATCGGTAAGTACGCAACCATTCGCTCATTACATCAAAGCAATGGTGCGTTTTCAAGCCCAGGATTATAAGAAAGCCAGTGAGCATGCCGAAGCTGCTTTATCGGCTAACTTTAACCAATTTAATTTAAAGCTAGTAGCAGGTGCCAGCGCCTTTCACATGAAAAACTGGGAGCAAACGAACCATCATTTAAGTGCTATCGTGAAATATTTACCGGCTGAGCATCAAGCGCGCAGAATGTTAGCCGTAAGTCAGCTTGAGCTAGGTTTGGTAGATAATATTAGTGATACTTTGCATGACTTTTCTGCAACTAATGAGTCAGATTCAGAGTTTATAGCCTCATTAAGTTATAAACTTCTAGAGCTTGGTGCAGTTGATGAAGCTAAAAAATTAGTAGAGCAAAGTGGTGAAATTGTTAACCCGAACGCGAAACAAAATGCTCGCCAAGGGATCTTGAAATTAATGATGAATGATCCATCAGGCATGCAAGATTTACAAGATGCCGTTAAGCTTAATCCTGAGCTGATAGAAGCCGAATTAGCGTTAGCATTTTCTGCCGTACAAACGGGTGATATTGAGCAAGCAACAGCGATAGCGCAAAAGTGGGAAAAGCAGTACCCTGAAAAAGCAGGTGCCTATAATTTAATGGCGACTATCCATATAAAACAAGAAGAATTTGAAAAAGCGGAAAGTGCTTTAGATAAAAGTCTTACTGTTGAGCCAGATAATGCTTTCGCCTTAATTGAACGAACTAGGTTAGCAGCATTTCAAAAAAATGAACCGCTGGCGAAGGAGAGAGCTGATTATCTTATCAAGCTTTACCCAAATAATAATAAGGCGCTTAGGTTATATTTTGGCCTACATAGAAATGAAGCCGCTTTGCAAACACTAATGACGTCATATCAACTTGATAAAAGTGATTTGTCAAAAGGCTTGTTAGTAAGTGAAGCGTTAGTTCATTTAAATCAAATGGATAAAGCTTTACAAGTTTTAGGCTCTTTTGAGAAAAATTCGAAATTACCTAAACGTTATTGGCAGTTATTAGCAATGATTTATAAGCGCCAACAAGATGCAACTAATGTACAGTTAACATTAGAAAATTGGCGGAAAATAAGCCCGTTTCATTTAGAGCCTGTTGTACTACTTGCTGATTTTCATACGAATAAACGCAATTATGAGAGAGCATTAGCGGTTGTTAATAGTGGTTTTCAGAATCATCCAAACAACCTGACATTACAATTAGTGAAAATGCAATTACTCTTGAGTGATAAAGAAGTATATCAAGCGAAGGAACTATATAGAACGTTGGCTGAACGAGATATAGATGAAGCGCTAAAAGATGGCTTGAAAGGTCGTATTTTCTTACTTGAGAAGAAGTACAAACTAGCTATCCCTAAGTTAGAAACGTTATATAACACTTACCAGAGTAGTCAAAATGCACTGTATTTAGCCTCGGCGCATCAAGGTGATGATAACATCGCTGAGTCTATTAGTATTTTAGAGAAATATTTATCAAAGCATGACAAAGATGATCGAGTAAGAGCTATTTTAGCAGGTATGTATGTATCTAATGACAAGAACAAAGCCATTGAAAGCTATGTAAAAATAGCAGAGACGCAGCCAAATAGCGTAGTAGTCAATAATAATTTAGCCTGGCTCTATATGGATAATAATGATTTAGATAACGCACTAATTTATGCTGAGAAAGCTTTTGAATTAGCTCCAGAGGTAGCAAATGTCGTAGATACTTATAGCCAAGTATTGTTGAAGAAAGGTGATAAACGCGACGCGTTGAAAAAAGCCAGTAAAGCTTCTGAGTTAGCCGAAGGTAAAGATATCGATATCCAACTAAATTATATTGAAGTACTTATTGCTAACGCACGTAAAAATGAAGCCAGAACATTACTAGAGCAAACAGAGCCTTCTACTGAAGAACAAACCACTAAGAAATCACAATTAGCAAAGTTATTGTAAACAGGGAATAGAGATGAACAAAACAACAATTATAGCATCAGCTGTTGCTTTAGCTCTTGGGTTAAGTGCTTGTAGCGAACAAAAATCATTAGAGCAGTTATTAGCATCGGCCAATGAGTTTAGCGCACAACGAGACTTTGGAAGCGCGGTTATTGAATTAAAAAATGCAGTTAGGATTGCGCCGAAAAGTGCTCAGGCACGACTGGCGTTAGGTAAAGCTTATCTTGAGCAAGGAAATTATATCTTTGCTGAAAAAGAGCTAGAAAAGTCGCAACAGTTAGGCGTTGAACAAGCAAATGTTCTTCCTTTTTTAGCGCAGGTAAAAGCAAAATTATTTAAACCTGAAGAAGTTTACCAATTAGTTGAAGTGAGCTCAGATCTTAATGACGACGATTATATTATTGTATTAACTTATGCGGGTATAGCCGCGTTAGCTGATGGCGATACAAATAAAGGGCAAGATTATATTGGTCAAGCTATCGCTATCAGTGAGAATTCTACTTATAGCCAAATAGGTAAGGCATATTTAGCTCGCTCTGAGCAAGATTACAGTCAAAGTTTAGTCGATATTGAAGATATTTTACTGACTAATCCCAACCTTTCAGAAGCACTCCTTTTAAAAGCTCATTTACTTTTTGCATTAACTGACTATGAACAAGCTGCGGGCTCATTTGCGAGTTATTTAACGCAACATCCAATGGACTATAGTGTTAGGTACTTCGAAATCAATAGCTTAATTAAGGCTGGGTTATTTGAACAGGCAGAAGTTATTACGGATAAGTTATTAGAAAAGTTTGAGAATGCACCTCTAGCGTTACAATATAAAGCGCAATTACAATATCAAAAGAAAAACTTTAAAGAGTCCCAAAGCTATGCGGAAAGGGCAATTCAAGCAGGTTCTACAACAGCAAAGTCTAAATTAATTGCGGGAGCGAGTGCTTTTCAGTTACAAGAGTATGAGCAAGCCTACCATCAACTTAAAAGTATTGAAGCATATTTAACACCTGAACATCCTGCTACAAAAATGCTCGCAATTGTTAATCTAAAATTAGGGTATATATCAGCTGCTACAGAATCATTTTCTGCATTAGATGGAGAAAGCGCTGAAGAACTTACCTTATTAAAAGCGGCAAGTTTTGAATTATCTCACATACAACAATATGAAGCTGCGGAAAAACTATTAATACAAGCAGAAAAATCAAACCCAAAAGATGCCAAGCTAATAGCTCAAAAAGGTTTGTTGCAGTTACAGCAAAATGATGTCGCTGGTGTTAATTCATTAGAAAGTGCATTAGCTTTAGATGGCAGTTTAATGGATGTTGAATTGACATTGGCAATGCAGTATTTACGTACAGGAGAAGACGATAAATCGCAGGATATTGCAACGAAAGCTATTAATTCTAATGAATATAAAGCCGCAGGCTATTTGCTGCAAGGAATCATTGCTACTAAACAGGATAAGGTTGAACAAGCAAAAAGCAATTTTAATCAAGTATTAACGTTAGAGCCTAATAATGTTTCAGCCCTGTTTAATTTAGCCGTTTTTGAAGAAAATGAAAATGACATTGCATCGGCTAGTGAATATTATCAACAGGCTTTAACGGCAAACCCAAATCATACTGAGAGTTTAAATCGTTTTACTGCGATGCTATTGACTGAAAATAAGATAGAAAAAGCAGTTAGTTTTTTAACGGAATTATTAGCATTAAATCAAGAATCTCTTAATACTCGCCTAACTTTAGCGAACTTATTACGTAAAACTGGTGATGGTCAACAAGCGATAGCTGTAATTGAACAACATCCAGAAAAGGAACTTAAAACAGGTTTATATTGGGTGATGCTAGGTGATAATTACTTAAGCTCAGGTAATAATTTAAGAGCTAGTGAGGCATATAATAGAGGGCTTAATAAGCACCCCAATTATTACTTACTACATTTAAGAAGTATAGGGTTACTTGGTCAGGACAAAGATTATGTTAATGCTTTATCTGCAACAGAGAATGCATATTCATTATTCGTCGGAGATGTACGCTTACAAATGTTACTTGCGCATTATCTTTTATTAAATGGTAATGAGATAGATGCGAAATTGCATGTTGAACAATTGCAAGCAAAAGGTGTGAATCATCCTTTATTAACATCTGTTTTGGCTGATTTAGCTATGACAAGAAAGGATTACACGGCAGCTCGAGAATTCTATAACGAAATGTATGAGCAACAGCCAGAAGACAAAACAGCGATTGATCTTGCTAGGGCATTGAAGTTTGATGGTCAATCGGAACAAGCAGAAAAACTACTTGAAACACATTTGCATATTACTTCGAACAAACAAGCAATTCGTTTAGTATTAGCGAGCTTATATAATATTGAAAAACCAGAAAAAGCATTACAACAATATCAATTATTAGTGGATGAAATTCCTGATAATGCAGTGTTATTAAATAATCTAGCTTGGGCACAATATAAAGCTGGTAAGCACTCTGTGGCGTTAACAAATATTGAACGTGCTTTTCAACTTGATAGCGAACAGTTAGCTATTATTGAGAGCTATGGTGTGATTTTAGCTTCGAATAAAGAATATGGACAAGCTGTTGATATTTTAGAGTTAGCAATCGCAAAAGGATCATCGGATATTCAAGTAGAAGAAAGTTTAATTAATGCAAAGATAGAAATTAATCAGTAACTGATTTTGCAACTTATAGTTATTTTAAAGATATCAAATACAAGTTTTGAAGTGTCATTATTAACCTTATGATTACTCAAAGCTTGTTTAATAGCTATATCTCCAAGAATAGGGTTTAATTCTACTTAAATCCTATTCGAGTAGTGACCTTTATAATTATTATTGTATTCGGGTTAATCTTCATACTGTTTAGTTGAAATAACCAAATTTGTATCCGTACTCCCCCTCTTAAGTCTTTTATATATTTACCTTAGTTAGCTCCGTTACTGTTATATTTTTCAGTGTATAAAATTCTGACATTGATAATACAATGGTATTGTTAGTAATAAACAACAAGCATAAAAAAACCACTTCAAAGGAAGTGGTTTTTAGGTAACTTAACAATTCAGCTATCCTTGCTTATTATCTCTGATAAATAACAAAGAAGTCTCTTTGTTATTAAGACTTACGCTTACGAGCGCCAGCGAAACCTAATAGACCTAAACCAAGTAGTGCGATAGTTGAAGGCTCTGGAATAGAATCAGCATTGAAACGAGCACTACCAGTAGCAGTTGGTGTGTCAATGTTAAATCCTAAAGACATGTCAGCGAATTCACCTGTTCCGTTAACTTCTTTTGTTTTCAAGTTATAGAAGTTACCTGTTGCAAGTGCCGCTGGATCATCAATAACATTTAAGAAAGCGCTAGCTGAAGCAAAGCTACCACCAATAGTACCAAAGCTTGTTGCTTCAACACCACCACCAAGGTCAAAACCTTCAAGTGCAAGCCATAAATCGCCACCAGTTTCTATAGCGTTATGTTGATCAATTGAGCTACCTAAAGATAAGGCCGCATCAAAATCACCGTCGTCGACAACCCAAAAATCAATTGAAGCGTTTCTAAAGAAAGCTTGAATTATATCACCTGGGTTAGTACCAGTACCTGTGATTGGAACAGTTAGAGAAGGATCAAAGTCATATGAATAAGTAAAAACTAATTCACAATTACTTGAATCACAAAAATCAGTGCTGCCATTTATTTTTGTAATTTCACCCATACCAGTTGTTGTAGATGGAACTGAGAAATCAGTAATTGGCTGTGTAATAACAAAGTCAGAAGACGCAAACCAATCACTAAATGTTCCTGTAGCTTCTGGATCCCAAACTACGCCACCAACATTAATGTCAGAAGCTTGTACTGACATCGACATTGCAAGTGCTGCTGCACCTGCGAATAAACCTTTTTTAAATGTATTCATTGTAATACTCCAATTATAAATTTGTTTGTTAAGTTTCCGTGCTCAGACTAATGCAGAGCTTGTGCCAACATGCATAAATAATTATAAGTCATTGTTATTTATTGTATTTTGATTTGTTTGTGATTGTTGGTTTATTGAGTGAATCATGGAGTGTAAAAAAAGGTGACACTTATTTTATCCAGCTTTTTCAATATAATGATCTTCAAGGATCTATATGGATCTTATCATGTGATGATATTGAGAGGCTTTGAAAGTATACGAGTGAGCGGCATGTGCCCATTCTTTAATAATACTCAGTTAATTAGTATTATTAAAGGTTAAGATAAAGGGAAATATGTTCAGCGTTTCACATAATTTCCAAGTGTTAAACGTTCGCAGTATTGAACAGATAAGTTAGAAATATAACTCGATTGAGCAAGTTACTTAGTAAATGAACTTGCTATACGCCTATTAGTTCTATGCTCAACAGGCTTGTTATAACCTATACGTAAAAACATCAAGCCATAATGGTTAGTAGAGTAAGCTTTTTCATTAACTAAGCTATGCATTTGTTTGGCTATTGCTTCTAACTGAGGATTAAACTCATGCTCACAAGCGATATAGCCTAATGAAAAGATTCCCGGTGCAGCATAAGGTTGAACAGATAAACCTTGCTGGCTAGCTTGTAACCATACTCTTTGTATAGCTCTACCAGCTTTGATCACACTAAGACGATCTTTATTTGGCATAGTGATCAATACTAGCGCAGGAGAAAATAAAATAGGAATACGAACGGAGCGAAAACCTAGCATGGCTGCGCCACCTATTTTATTTACAAAGCTCATCACCGACCATTTCTTCATTTGTTTAAAAAGAGGTTGTGCTGGTTTTTCAATTGCCAATACAGAAATTGGCATACCTTCTTTTGCGTTAGCATCATCAAAATTTACAGTAGAAAATAGCTCTTGGTGGAGAGTTTTACTTTTAAAGCGAATAGTTTCAGCTTGTTGAATAATAGGAAGCACGCTTTTAATGGATTTTTTACAAGTGTAAGTTAGTAAATCACATTCATGCTCTTTAGCAGCATCAGCTAATGCTTCGATAGATTCAGGTTTTAATGGCCCTTTAAAGGGAAAGCGTCTATCAGTGCAACGCTTGGGAATTTCATTAGCGAGATTATTGGTGTCATTTACCACGTGATCAGCAGGTAAAAAGTAAATACTGGCAACAAATAACTCTGTTTGAGTTTCGTCAGGAAAGTAATCTATTTGGGTCGATAGCGGTAAACTTTCAGCACAAATAGAGATATTTTCTATGACTGCACCAAGTGCAATATCTGATAGAACATAGCGATTATCTGAGGCTTTACCTGAACGTTCTGGATCAATCCATAACTCAAGAGTATTGTCATTCTGCCAATGGTATTGAAAAGGTTGGCTATTATCTGCAGACGGGGCAAGGATAGCCGCATCAATTAAACGTTGCTTTTGAGATTCTGATAACATAATTAATTTCTACTTAAGTGATGCCCATTCTTTTTTTTCCAATACTAAAAGCAAGCTTTTGAATCAGATTGTTATTGCCACCAGGACGCCAAGTTTTTTTAAACTTATTACAGTAAGCATCAAAGTGTAATCCCCAAGGTACATTAAGTACATCTCCGCGATTAAGAAATATCTTTACTACTTGAGCAGCAGCAACGCCGCCGGCAAGTTGGCAGCCCATTATGGTTGATGGACCTTTTTTATTAGCTAAATCTAATCGGGAAGGGTCAACTAAATATGCTTGCTGTAAAGCTGCGGGAGTTAACCCCAGAAAAAACTTTAAATATTGTTCGTTTTCAGAACATCCCTCTAAACGAAAGTACTCTTCGAAAGTCATTTTTCCGGGTAAAAAGTTTAGATAAGCGGTACCCATGCCTATTGGGGCTGCAGTGGTTGCAGCGATAGATTTTTCAGCACATTTTTGAAAAACCAGTCTGCGAGCATTCATTACAAAGAAGTCTAGGGAATCAACGTAACAGTCTACATCGTGCAAAAACTCATCCGTATTCTCTGCATTGATACCAAGGGGAAAAGTATTGATTTCAAGCTCTGGATTGATGGCTAGTGCCATATCAACCATGGCATCGAGTTTTTTCACGCCATATGTATGCGTTGTTGCACCTGCCTGTCTGTTGGTGTTTTCACACGCATACTCATCAAAATCAGCCAAATTAAATTTAGCAATACCAAGGCGAACTAAAGTCAGTAAATGCGTACTACCTACACCACCTAAACCAGCGATTGCTACGCGTTTGGTTTTGAGTAAACGTTGTTCTTGTTCCGTAACCCAGCCAATATTTCTAGAAAAAGCTAGGTCGTAGTCAAATGTAGTGGTCATGATTATTTGCCTATACCGTAGGAAAGGTATTATTTGTCAGTTGTATTTGTATGTGGAACTAATACGATCTGCTTGAATAAATCATCGTAAATTAAATTATAAAGCTCAGCCAGTTCAGGTTTTAAGTTTGCACTAAAATCTTCTCTAGATAAGAAAAACATTGCTCTAAGGCCGTGATAATCCATTTCATCACCAATTTGTTGAAAATTGAGACCAAAGCGATTCAACCGACGATTTAACCTCGGCTCCATCATAACAAAAGCACCCATATGATTGCATATTTGAGCTAAGGCCACTGCGGCTATATATAAACCCATGGCAATATTTGGGAAACTTCTTCGCTCTACTTCAGTAAAGACTGTTTCAGGGTTTATCTGATTAAGTACAAATGGGACATTTTTTTCTTTTTCACGTCTCCTGAATGAAGACAATACAGCTAAGCGAGAAATTTCTCCGAAACTCCCTCTTGAGAGTTTGGTTGGGTCCATCACTTCAAGACGAGCGCTTTGCAAGCAGTTTTGTTCAAAAGGTAATTTCAAATCTGGCTGTGTAACAGGAGGAATAACTAACCTAACACAGCCTGCAAATACTCCGGTACGTCTATGCTCTAGTAAACAATGAAAAGAGTAATCATCGCACTCATCGGTTTCCATTTTACTTTCATTCTCAGGCTCCCAGCCGAGCTCGTCACTATAGACTCCGTAGCGTATTTTGAATGCTTCTTGTCTTAATTCTTTGGTGTTGGCAAATCTAATCTTGAAGTATTGATTAAAATGACCAGCAACTGAATATTCACTCATTTTGTGCCCGTTTGATCATGATGTTAAGTATTAGTATAGCTAGTTATCATAAATAGCCATACATAAATGTTAATTTAACGTGTATGCCGTTATTTTTAAAGCAGTATTTCACTTAATTCTGGTTGGCTAAGAAAATCTTTTGGACTGGCTGAAGCGCCATAAGCCCCTGATTGATAGACAACAATGTAATCTCCGATTTTACATTTAGGTAACATAACCTTATCGGCTAGAATATCAAGTGGGGTACAAAGTGGGCCAACTATATTTACCAACTCTTCATCACTTTGAGTAACGGGGAGTAACTTATTTCCAATGGCTACAGGATGATTTTTTCTAATGACTTGGCCAAAATTTCCAGAATTAGATAAATGATGATGCAATCCGCCATCGCAGATCAGATAAATAGTATCTCGAGAAATCTTCTTATCAATCACTTTACTGACATATACTCCCGCTTCACCGACTAAGTATCGACCAAGCTCCATAATTATTTCAATGTCATCGAAATCAGACTGATATAGATTTAATAAAGTAGCTAGGTTTGTGCTTATTTCAGTGAGGGTTAAAGCTTGCTCACCAGGAAAATAGGGTATGCCCAAACCACCGCCAATGTTGATATAACTAATTTTTACTGGAGTTAACGAAATCAGCTGCTGAGCAAGAGAGAAAGTTTTCTCATGCACTTCTATGATGGCTTCTGCTTTTAAGTTTTGTGAACCAGCAAAGATATGAAAACCTTTGAAGTTCACTTGTTCATAAGGTAACTCGCTTAATAGTTTAGGTAATATCTCTTCATCAATTCCGAAGGGTTTTGAACCACCACCCATTTGCATACCTGAGGCTTTTAATTCAAAAGCAGGGTTAACACGAATGGCAATGTTAGGCTTAATGGCAAGGTCTACTCCTGCTTCAATAGCACGGTTCAATTCTGTTTCAGATTCAATATGCAGGGTTATCCCTGCTACGATTGCTGCACGGATATCATCATTGGTTTTACCAGGCCCGGCAAAGCTAATATCCTTAACAGACATACCTGATTGTATTGCTAGCAGCATTTCTTTTTTTGAAGCAACATCAAAACCATCGACATGGTTTGTCATAAAGTGCACTAAACTTGGGTGAGGATTAGCCTTAATTGCATAATGTAATTGGATTTTATTTGGAAAAATTGATTTTAAATTAGCGACTTTATTGGCAATTAAGGATTTATCATATGCATAAAAAGGTGTTCCACCAACGAGGGTATCAATTTGGTTAAGTGTTTTATCACCAATGAGCAACTCGTTATTTTTACTGACAAAGTGGTTCATGTCTGCATGTTTTAGCGTTTTTCTGGGCGATTGTTTTGTCATTATATTCTTCTTAATTATTCCAACATTAACCTTAGCTTTATAGTTGCTTTTAAATCGAGCTTAGATTAGCTATAAAAATTTATATATTTTCTATTAAGGCTATTTCTATCTATTTTACCGTTAGCATTATGCGGCAATGTAGTTAATACAATAATTTGTTTTGGTACCATATAATTAGCAAGTTGTTTTTGACAGTATTGCAAAACAGATTTTGTCACCAAATTAATATCTTCTTGGCTATCAACACATATAATAGCCAATATTGCTTGCCCTAAATCAGCATGAGGTACGCCAATAACGGCAGCTTCGGTTATTTGTTCGTGTTGATATAGTATTTCTTCTACTTCCAATGGGCTTATACGATAACCCGAGGATTTTATCATTTCGTCACTTCTCGTAATAAAATATAAAAAACCATCGCGATCTTTTTTTACTGAGTCACCAGAAAAAACGGCTATTTCGGGGTGCATAATACCTCTAGGTTGCCCCGGAGCTGGTCTAAATCTCTCAGACGTTTTATCGGCTAAGTTCCAATAGCCTAAACTGACTAATGGCCCTTTATGTACTAGTTCACCTACTTCTTCAGCGTCACACTCGCTGCCATCTTCGCGAACTACTATTACCTCAGCATTGGGAATAGCTTTACCCATAGAGCCTATTTTATTATCGACTTCATCTGGGTCAAGGTAAGTTGAACGAAAAGCTTCAGTTAATCCGTACATTAAAAAAGGTTTCGCTTGCGGCATTAAAGAGCGCAATTTCTGCAAACTCTTGGTTGATAATGCACCGCCAGAGTTTGTGAAGTAGCGAATGGATTCACCTGCATGTGCTGGCCAGTTACTTTTACAAAGCTGCGACCATAATGGCGGTACAGCAGCGACTCCGGTAATTTTATGCTTAATTATTGCTTTAATAACGTCATTGGCTAGTAAGTAATCTAATAAAACACATTCAGCAGCGACTAAAAAACTTGTGGTTAATTGGCTTAAACCATAATCAAAACTTAAAGGTAAAACCGCGAGGATTTTATCTTGCTCGGTATTATGTAAATACTGCGCTACAGATTGCGCTCCTAAAACAATATTATTATGGGACAATACTACACCTTTAGGCTTACCTGTACTGCCAGAGGTATATAAAATTGCTGCCATATCGCTTCCGGTTAATGGCTTCAATGTTTCCGAGTCACAATGTAGGTTGGCAAATGCTAACCACGACATGATAGTGACGTGCTCTAATGTTTCGGTACTATCCTCATCGGAATCAGTTAATATTACAGTCGTTAGTTGAGTTAAGGTGGTAAGTATTGGTTTTAAAGCATTAAAGCGAGCTTTATTAGTAATAATTATTCTTGTATTACAGTCGTTAGCGATATGTTGTACTTGAGTTGCTTTAAGTACTGGATTAATCGGTACAAATACTGCGCCTACTTTACTACAAGCAAACATAGCGACTACATTTTCAATCGTTTTAGGCAAATATATGCCTATGCGTTGATATCGCTCAGTTTTTAATGCGTGGAAACTATAGGCAATATTATTAACACTCTTATTAAGTTCATTATAAGTTAGCTGCTGCTCTTTTAAAGTCAGCGCCTTATTTAAAGGTGATTTTTTTGCGCTTTGGCTTAGTAAATCATGAACAAAGGTCAGCATTAATTATCCTGAAAATTACTTATAAAGCAGCAACTTCACAAGTAGTTTCTACAAGTTTGTATGAAAAATGGAGTAAGTCTATTATTGCAGTGAAAGGTGTTCTCAAGCAAGTTGCTTAGCGGAACTTTTTAAAGCTTCACTTTTAATGGAATTATTTCTTTAGCGGTTTGGTAGCCAATATCAAACAACATATTTTTCTCATCTTGAGACATTTTAAAATCAACACCTGAGCATTCACCGGTATTGATAACAATGGTGTTATGCCAAAAGTTCTCGTTAATGTATTCTCGAGAAATAGTTGTCATAAAGGCCCTGATCAGTAAAGTAATGTAGTTAAAAATAGGAAACATACCTGAAGTTTTTATTTCATCGTATTCATTTTCACTACGTAAGCGAAAACATAATATGGGAGTGCCTTGATGATCCCAGTCACGGTGTAATGCATCTTCTGACAAGATGCTACCATCTACCATAATATGCTTACCGAAAGATTTAAAACTGAAAACTAAAGGAATAGACATAGAAAACCGAACTGCTTTTGATACTTTCATATCAGGGGTATTTTCTTTGTTAAATATTACCGGCTTGCCGTTAGTAACATCAGTAGCAACAATATGTAGATCTTTTTCTAGTTCACTAAAAGTTCTTCCAGATAACTTGCGATCTACCCATTTTTCGAAAATATTACCTGAGCTTAAGCCACCATGACGAATAAGTTTAAGTAATGAGAACTCCCTAAATTGATTATAATCTGTTTCAAAGGCAATTTTTCGACTGTCTTCTAATGATAATCCTGCAGCATGAAAGCTCGCGACGATACTGCCACCTGAAACCCCCACCAAACTATTGAAGTGAATATCTAAATCTTTAAGTGCTCTTAAAACGCCTAAGTGTGCGGGGAGACGCGTGCCGCCACCAGCAAAAACGGGAATTATATTGCTGTTCATTTATCACTCTCTAGATGACAGTTTATTAGCTCTAAGTATGGTCAATAGTTGAAATTTTGCGAATATTCGATCTTTAATTTATTTCAGGTAAACTAGAAAAATTATAACTTAGTCGTTAATCTTTACCGTTGTTTGAATTGTTGTTATTGATAAATATCAAGGGAATAGTGACATAGAGTTCATCAAACCATCTTAATAAGGAACCACATGAAATCAATACACGGATTACTATTTGGCGTTTTAGTCTTTTTTACCCATTTAGCCCAAGCAGAATTTACTGATGTTGTCGCAAAAGTTAAACCTTCTGTAGTGGGAATCGGTATTCATACGCCGACGTCACAACCACAAAATATTTTGCGAGGTACAGGCTTTGTTATTGGTGATGGACATTATATTGTCACTAATGCACATGTATTACCCACTGAGCTTGATGAAAGTTTATTACAAAAAATGGCGGTTTTTATTGGTTCGGGTAAGCAAGCTAAGGTCAGGCAAGCAGAAATAATAGTCACCTCTGACTTATATGATTTAGCGATTTTGAAAATATCAGGTTCACCATTACCTGCAATGTCATTAGCAGATAGTATATTTAGACAAGATGGTAGTTTTATTGCTTTTACCGGCTTCCCTATTGGCTCTGTGCTAGGTTTATATCCAGTAACTCATCGTGGCATGATTGCTAGCACAACACCGACAGTTATTCCTGTTCAGTCAGCAGGTCAAATGACCCTAAAAATGCTGAAAAGAATGCGTAATCCGTATCTTGTTTATCAATTAGATGCGACCGCTTATCCGGGCAATAGTGGCAGTGCCATGTACGATATGAAAACAGGTAAAGTAATAGGTATTATCAACAAAGTCTTTGTACAAGAAACCAAAGAGGCGGTGATTAGCAAACCCAGCGGTATAACCTATGCTATTCCGGTGAAATACCTACATCAAATTATCAAAGAAAATAATATTAAATTATAAATTACGATATTTTTTATCCTGAGTTTGTCTATGAATTGATAAACTCAGGATGAATGGAAATAACTTATTTAGCGGTGGTTAAACTGATCACTGCCTCAGCAATTTCAGTTTGTTCCTTACCTTCTTTGGTTAATTTCTTTTGTTTTCTAACCAAGCCACGAGTTTTTGCTACCGCTTTACTGCGCTTACCTGCAATCACATGATATGTACCATCAAAAGTGGTGCTAGGTAGCATTGCTAGCGGCTTTTTAGTGGCTGAAAACAGTTGCAGGCTTTCATTACCAAAAGGAGATTGAGCTTCAAACTCACCAATCACAACCCACTTGTTTACCTCATCAATGCCAAGATATGAGATAAATTTATCATCGCCAGGAGCATCGTTTAAATCGAGTAAGTAACTGAGTTTTTGTTCATCATTATTGGCATGTCCGACAATATAAAAATAACTTGGTTTGTTCACTTTAACGAGTAATTGTATGGTTTCATTCTGTCGAAAAAGTAGATCTCGTTGGCCCTTGTTAGTGGTTAATTTAGCGGTAAAAGAGCCGCCGATAATTTGTCCAGAATAAAGTAACCTTTCGAAATCCATTTGTTTTGGTTGATGAACAAATTGCGCTACAGATGCTTTGTTGATACTGATGACAGCTGCCGTAGCAATATTACCTTGGCTATCGATTAATTGTGCTTCTAAATTGATATGTTTTTCAGTTGCTTGATATTTACCCTGCAAAAAATAACTAGCATCTTTATCTAATAACACTGAGTTTATTTGACTACTCAATTGAGTTTGTAAGGCCGTGGAAAACGGCGTTATTTCTGAAGAGTCATAAGGAGTGAATGGTTTAACGAGAACTTTTGCTTTTGCTAAGGTTTTATTGTTTATCAAACGTTTACTTAGTAACAAGGTTGCCATTGGTAAACCATTCGCGACTTCTTCTAAGTGCAGCATCGCTTGATTAACATCGGCAGAATTGATGGTGGCAGAGCCAATATCACTGCTTGGCGCAATAATACTTAGCACCAAAGTAAGTTGTTGTGTTTCTTGGATTAATGTTAACAACTTTGCCAATGCTTGATATTTTATTTGCGGGTTATCGATACTTTTGGTTTTTTGCCATTGGCTGTCGATGACTTTTTGTTTTTGAATAATCGCGGCTTGGTACATTGGAGCACTTTTATCCGTGTTAATACTTGCTTCACATTGGGTAACATCATAAGCAGAAAAACAGTCGGTTTGTGCACCTAAGATAGGCAGTGTCGAGGAAAGCTTACTGGTGAATTTAAATACATCTTCACTTTTATTTGATTGATGAGTTTGGGTTAAACTTTCAACATTGACATATAAATTTTGCTGTAAGTCAGCAATGGCATGCTGACGGGCTTCATGTTCATTTTTGTGTAAGGCTTGACCATGAAAAATTTGCGCAGACACTAGATTTGAAAACGGCAAAACTAGTAGAGTCAGCAATAAAAAAATAGTTTTATTCATGTGCAATCCTTTTCAATGTTATTGTTATTCACTAATTTTAGTTAGTGCTTGATCAGCTCTTTCTGGTTTATATAAAACAGATAAGGGAACTAACTTTATATTATTTTGCGCCAATGTTGGAATTAATTGTTTTAAAGCAAGAACGGTTTCTGGATGTGGGTGTGCAATCGCAATAGCCGACTGTTTGTTTTTAGCGTATTGAATTAATAACTGAAATTGCTTGCTGATGTATGCCTGTGTTAATTGATTATCAAGAAAAATATGTCGACGTTTTACTGGAACGCCCAGTGTTTTTGCAATATTACCTGCTTTTGAGTTAGGGCTGGTTTTACTGTCTAAAAATAATAAATGATGTTGCTTTAAAAAACTCATGGTCCATGTCATTGGGTTGTCTAATTGCGTTAAACGACTACCCATATGGTTGTTAATGCCAATAGCAAAAGGTATTTCAGCTAATGAGGCATCTAAACTCGCAAAAATCTGCTCTTCATTCATTGCACTCGTAAGTGCTCCGGGGCCTAATTTTTTACCATTTTCGGCTTCCATAGGGATGTGTAATAAAACATCTCGTTGTTGTGCATTAGCTGCTTGGGCCAGTTTTTTACCGTATGGAGTGTGAGGTAAAATGGAGTAGGTGACAGCGCCAGGTAAAGTTAAAGCGTGCTTGTCAGTATAGCGGTAACCAATGTCATCAATAACAATTGCGACGAGAGCACTTTCCGCATGGAGAGGCTTGGTGTAAAAAATGGAAAAAAATAAAAAAACGGAAAGAATAAAAAATTTCGACACTGCAGAAATCATTTAAAGTATTATCATGTATAGGGGGGTTATAAAAGCATAGCATTTAGCCCCTTTTTTTTGTAGTTAAAATAGTGATTACCTTGATAATTAATATGATAATCAAGCCATAGTTAAATATTTTAGCTAAATTTATTTACACCAAAGTTTAGGATTAACGGCTTTACCTTGATGGCGAATTTCAAAATATAAACCTGGCTGATTTTGGCCACCACTTTGCCCTATTAAAGCAATCGGCTCACCTGTTTCAACTCTATCACCTACTGATTTAAGCAAGGTCTGATTATGAGCGTATAAACTCATATAGCCATTACCATGATCGATCACCGTTAATAAGCCGTAACCTTTTAACCAGTCTGAAAATAAAATGGTGCCATTATGAATAGTACGAACTTGCCGACCTATAGGCGCGCCTAGTAGTACGCCTTTCCATTTTAGGTGACCTTGTTTTCTACTGCCAAAACTACGCAGTAAGCGACCTTTAACTGGCCAAGACAGCTTATTTTTTAATTTACTTAAGCCAGTTAAATCAATCTCTGCACGTATGAGAGCTTCTAATTTTTGTAAAGCAGCAGCTAGGTTGGCTTCTTCAGCTTTTAACTTTTCTAATTGTTGAGTACTAGATAATAATTTTTTATTTAATTCAGTTATGGTCTTTTTACGACTTGCTTTGTTTTCGCTTAATTGCAGTTTTTGTTGTTGTTGAGACTGTTTTAAGGATTCTAAGTTAACAATTTCTTCTTGATGCTCTGTGGTGACTTGCAGTAATTCTGAGATAGTTGTCTGAAAATTATCAATTTCTTCAATGCGAGCTTTATTGAAATATTGATAATAACTAATGGTTCGTTGAATTTTCTCACTTTGCTCTTGGTTTAAAAGCAGCTTTAAGTAGTCATGTTGCCCTGTGGTATAAGCAGAGCGTAATTGTTTAGCGAGTAATTGCTCTTGGTGTTTTTTTTGAGTGGTTAACTGTTGTTTTTCTCTGCTTAGATTGATGATTTTTTGTTGCGTAGCTTTGAGGATTTTATCCGTATCATTAATCGCTTTGGCTACGGTTGAGATAGCTAAATCATCTTGTTTTAATTTAAGCTCTAATTTTGCGCGGGCTTTATTAGTGTTAAAAATATTAGATTCTTGCTTGGCAATTGCTTGTTGCACATCATTGAGCTTGGCATTACTTTGCGCTTTATCTTTTTCATGGCTAGTATTGTTTGCTAGGCTAGCGATAGACACAAATAAGCAGCTTAGTATTAGTAAGCTGCTTATTATTTTTGTCTGTATCTGAAATGGTAACGGCATCGGTAATAGTATTTTTATTAATTTAATCAACCGACTCCAGTGTGCCGTATTAATCCAATTGCATCAACTTAATTGCATTAAAATGGAGCCTGTCATTTCTTCAGGTTGTTCCATTGCCATTAAGTGCAACAATGTTGGTGAAAGGTCGCTTAACGCACCAGTATTTGCTGGTGTTGCATTTCTTCCCACATAAATAAGTGGTACAGGCTCACAAGTATGAGCGGTATGTGCTTGACCAGTGCTTTCATTAAGCATTAGTTCTGCATTACCGTGATCGGCAGTAATTAAACATTCACCACCTGTTTCTTGTAAGGCATTAACAACACGTCCCATACAAACATCAACCGCTTCACACGCTTTTACTGCGGCATCAAAATCACCAGTATGGCCAACCATATCGCCATTAGGGTAGTTACAAACAATAAAATCATGTTCACCACTTTCAATAGCGGCGACAAGTTTATCTGTAAGTAAACTTGAATTCATTTCAGGTTGTAAATCGTAAGTTGCTACATCAGGAGAAGGTACTAAAATACGCTGCTCGCCTTCAAATTCATCTTCTTGGCCGCCACTAAAGAAAAAAGTAACATGGGCGTATTTTTCAGTTTCTGAAATGCGTAATTGCGTTTTATTGTGCTTAGCTAACCATTCACCCATAACGTTATTTAGTGGTTCTGGTGCAAAGGCACTTTTAGCATCAATATCGGCAGCATACTGAGTCAACATAACAAAATCACTGATAGCAGGAACTTTTTTACGCTCAAAACCACTAAAATCATTTTCGGTAAAGCATCGGCTAAATTGGCGAGCACGATCTGCTCTAAAGTTCATAAATACCAAGGCGTCGCCGTCATCAATCTCAATCGTGTTGCCCGCTTGATTTACGATGGCGCTGGCACTAACAAATTCATCATTTTCATCACGGGCATAAGCTGCTTCAAGAGCACTAACCGCATCTGTATATTGATATTCACTGTCACCTGACACCATAACATTGTAGGCTGCTTCAACACGATCCCAGCGTTGGTCTCTATCCATTGCATAGTAACGTCCAATGACAGAAGCTACTTGTCCATTACCTTCAGGGAATAATTGCTGGAATTTTTCTTGTGCTTTTACTAAGGAAGCTTTCGCGCTACGAGGTGGAGTATCACGACCATCGAGAAAGGCGTGTAAGTAAACTTTATTAGCGCCTCGAGCTTTTGCTAATTCAATCATGGCAAAAATATGATCTTCATGACTGTGCACGCCACCTGGTGACATTAAACCAAAAATATGGACAGCTTTATCTTGTGATACAGCTTTGTCTACAGCCTGACATAAAGCTGGGTTTTGATTAAATTCCCCGTCTTCAATGGCTTTAGTGATGCGGGTAAAATCTTGATAAACAATGCGACCAGCACCAATATTGACATGACCCACTTCTGAGTTGCCCATTTGACCATCAGGTAAACCTACGGCCATACCTGAAGTTTGAATTAACATATTAGGGTAATCAGCTCTTAGTTTATCTAATACTGGTGTATTTGCCGCCTGTATTGCATTAGCACTACTGCTTTCTCGGTAGCCCCAACCATCCAATATAATTAACACCATAGATTTTTTCTTCGTATGCACCATTGCTGCTGTACCTTTACTGTATCTGATTGAATTGCCGGTATTGTACACTTAAGCGGTCGTTTATTTAAGCAAGAAATGATTCACCCCTAGTTACCAAATGGTATTAGCAAAAAAACTAATAATCTGTATACTGTCACGGTTTTTATCATTCAGCTTTACTGCGTACTCAAAGGGTCAGCATCTATGGAACAATTTATTACTTTTGCTAGCAACAATGGCATGTTAAGTGCGGTTTGGGTTGCCCTTGTCGTGATGATTATCGTGACAACGATTAGAATAAACCTGTCACCGGTTAAACAAATTAGCCCACAAGACTTAACTTTTTTAATGAATAGAGAGCAAGGCGTAGCGCTTGATATTCGTAGTGAAAAAGACTTTAAAGCCAATCATATTCTTGATGCGGTTAGCCTTTCAAATGAAAAAATCAATAAAAATGGTCTTGGCAGCCTTGAAAAGCATAAAGAAAATCCCATCATTGTTATATGTAGTGCGGGCATTAGTGCAGCTAAAATAGCCAACGATCTACACAAGCAAGGCTTTGCTCGTGTTAGTGTACTAAAAGGCGGCATGAATGCTTGGACTGGCGCTGGCTTACCAGTAACCAATAAGTAATATTCAATAGGTATAATCATGGCGAAAGTCGAAATCTACACCAAGGCATATTGTCCTTATTGTATGCACGCACTAGCTTTACTGGCAGAAAAGTCAAAAACATTTCCTGAGCTTAATCTTCAAGAAATTAAAATTGATGGTGATATGGCATTACGTGAAGTAATGATAAATCGCAGCCAAGGTAATTATACCGTGCCGCAAATTTTTATCGATGATGCATATATTGGCGGCTGTGATCAACTAGTCGCACTTGAAAGGCAAAATAACTTAGACACATTGCTTGCGAAAGCTTAAGCAAATACCAAATTAAATTTTAGAAAAGATAATATAGGAATTCTTATGAGCGACGAAAACCAAAATGAATTAAATGCAGCAGCAAAATCTGACGCACAATTTGCTATCCAACGTGTTTACACTAAAGATGTTTCATTTGAAACACCTAACTCGCCTGCAATTTTTCAAAAAGACTGGAAGCCTGAAATTAAATTAGATTTAGATACTCGCTCTAATAAATTAGCTGACGATACATATGAAGTTGTATTAGCGGTTACGGTAACAGCGACAGTTGAAGGTCAAACTGCCTTTTTAGCTGAAGTGCAACAAGCAGGTATATTCACCATTGGTAACCTTCCAGAAGCACAATTAGCACATGCTATTGGTGCATTTTGTCCAACAACATTATTTCCATACGCAAGAGAAACAGTGGCTAGTTTAGTAAATCGAGGTTCATTCCCGCAATTTAATTTATCGCCAGTTAACTTTGAAGCTCTATTTGCTTCTTATGTTCAGCAACGCGCTGCTGAAGCTAAAGTAAACGCACCTGAAAGCCCTGAAACTCACTAAGTTTAACTTAGTTATTTGAGTAATGAGAAAGTTATGACTGTTTCTGCCGATATCACCGTATTAGGCGCAGGCTCTTACGGCACTGCACTAGCTATTTGTTTAGCGAGAAATGGTCATAAAACTCTCCTTTGGGGACGTGATAGAGCGCAAGTTGATGACATGATCAACGCGCGTGAAAATACGAAATACTTAGCAGGATGTCCTTTTCCTGAAAGTTTAACACCCATTAGCGATCTCTCCTCAGCGGTGCAAGCCAGTGATAATGTTCTTGTTGTAGTACCAAGCCATGCCTTTGGTGACATGCTAAAACAAATCAAACCTTCACTTAAAAAGAGCGCAAAAGTTGCTTGGGCGACTAAGGGCTTAGACCCTCAACACGGTGACTTATTGCAAGATGTCGCACGTGAGATTTTAGGGGATGATTTAGCCTTGGCTGTGCTTTCTGGGCCAACATTTGCTAAAGAGATGGCAGCAGGATTACCCACCGCTATTTCATTATCTTCTACTGATGAAAGTTTTGCCCGTGAACTTGCTGATTTACTGCATTGTGAAAAATGTTTTCGTGTTTACCCAAATAAAGATTTCATTGGCGTTCAATTAGGCGGGGCAGTGAAAAATGTTATTGCTATTGGTGCCGGTATGGCTGATGGCATAGGTTTTGGCGCTAATGCTCGCACGGCATTAATCACGCGTGGTTTAGCTGAAATGACACGTTTAGGTATGGCACTTAATGCCGATCCTGCAACCTTTATGGGCATGGCTGGATTAGGCGATTTAGTCTTAACCTGTACTGATAATCAATCTCGTAATCGTCGTTTTGGTTTAGCCCTAGGTCAAGGCGCAGGTGTTGAGCAAGCAATGTCTGATATTGGTCAAGTTGTCGAAGGCTATCGAAATACTAAAGAAGTGCATATGTTAGCCCAACGAATGGATGTCGAAATGCCTATCGTTGAGCAAGTTTACCAAGTTTTATATAAAGGTAAGGCAGCTAAATTAGCGGCGGCTGATCTATTATCTCGAGACCAAAAACAAGAATAATTAAGCTGAGCTTAATTATTCAAGGGCTATTTATTGCCTAATATTACACCGCATCAACAAAACCTAATTGACGCCATGCATCGTAGACGATAACGGCAGCAGCGTTAGATAAATTCATACTACGACTATCTTTTAACATTGGAATACGAATTTTATCCTCGTCAGGAATTTTTGACCTAACCTCTTCTGGTAAACCCGCCGTTTCAGAGCCAAACAATAAATAATCACCGCTAGTAAAGTTCACATCACCATAATAGTTTGTGGCTTTAGTGGTAATCGCTAAGATACGTTTAGGCTGCTCTTGCTCCACAAAGGCATCAAAGTTCTTATGACGTTTAATAGCCGCAAATTCATGATAATCAAGACCCGCACGACGAAGTTTCTTATCGTCGAAGTCAAAGCCTAGTGGCTCAATTAAATGCAAACGAAAACCTGAATTAGCGCACAAGCGAATAATATTGCCAGTATTTGGCGGGATTTGTGGTTGAAAAAGAACAACATCTAACATAATGATTTAACAACTCTAGATTGAGTACAAAGAACAATTGTTGTTATTATAACGATAATGTTCACGCAAAGCCTGTTTTTTCATGACGGATAATAAGCAATCAATTAACTCGGCAAGTAAGCCATTAAATAATAACGAATATGCTTATTGGGTGCGCTTAGCTGCCATTACGTCTTCTTCTGTTGCGCTAGTGCTGATCATTATCAAGTTTTATGCTTGGTTAGTCAGTGATTCTAGCGCCATGTTAGCCTCCACCACTGATTCCGTATTAGATCTATTTGCTTCTGTAATGAATATCGTTATTCTTCGTTTTGCCTTAGCTCCTGCGGATGAAGAGCACAAATTTGGCCACGGTAAAGCGGAAAGCTTAGCAGGTTTAGTGCAAGCGGCATTTGTGCTGGGCTCTGCAACGTTATTGATTTTTAATGGCGTAGAGCGAACACTTAATCCAAGAGTTATAGTACAAAGCAATTTAGCTATTGGTGTAACAATTGTCGCGATTTTACTTACTTTGGCCTTAGTTTATTTTCAACGATATGTTATCAAGCGCACTGGCTCGGTGGTGATCAGCGCTGATGCTTTACATTATCAATCTGATTTATTAATGAATTTTGGCGTTTTGTTAGCGATTGTTCTTAGTCAGGGGATTTGGTTGCAAGCAGATGGTGTTTTTACCATAGCAGTGGCATTGTATTTGTTGTTAGGTGCGGGAAAAATTATTTACCAAAGTGTTTATCAGCTGATGGATCATGAAATAAGCAAAGAAGAATTAGCGCAAATAAAGAGCATAGTGTTATCTCATGAACGTGCTTTAGGTATACATGAATTGAGAACACGGCAATCAGGGCCTCAACGTTTTATTCAGTTTCACTTGGAATTAGATGATGATTTGTCTTTATTAGAAGCCCATACGATTAGTGATGAAATAGAAGCGAATATCTGCCAAGCATTAGCGCCTTGTGAAGTGTTTATTCATCAAGACCCTAGCTCTGTAGTAAAAAAGCATTAATATAGCAAAAAGAGTAATTTAATGAACTATCTTGTCGCAGCTGTTTTATGAATGGTCCTCAAACCATTCAATAACAGCTGTTAACGCTTGGTTGCGCAGTTCATCACGTTCAAAAAATAATTCATGGTACGCACCTTCAATTACTAAAGGTTTGCCATGTGGGCAAGATTTAGGATTATGCGCATGTAATTGCTGGCAAAAATCATCTTGCGCTTGATTATCAACAATTTTCTCACAGCTTGCTTGTAATACCAACGTCGGAGTTGAAATGTTATCAACTCGGTTAAACAGGGTTTTTAAGGCGGATAAAGATGAAGTTAGCCATGTTGTTGTTACACCTCCTAATTGGATCTCAGGGGTGTTTTCATATAACTGAGTAAATATTTTATAGCGTAATTCAGAGTGCATTAATGAGTTGCTAGGAAAATCATGCTGAGAAAAATTATCATGACCAAAAAAATACCAAGGTGTTTTACTTAGGTAACGATTTAGACCGCTGGTGACTTTTATTACCATATCAGCAACCGAGGCTGGCAGGCCGCCACTACTAAAACCTAACATAGGCGAAGATAACACCGCGGCTTTTATATTTTCTGGAAAGTCTTGTAAATATCGAGCGGCAATAGCCCCGCCCATAGAATGCGCTAATAAGTAAGGCTTACTTTGGCAGTGCGTTTTAACTATGTTATCAATAAAGTATGCCAAGTCATCGACATAAAATTGAAAGTCTTCAACATAGCCTTTATGAGAGTTGGCTAGCATTCGCTCAGAAAGCCCTTGGCCACGATGATCTATCAGAAAAACATTATAGCCTAAGTTAAATAGGTCAAAGCTAAGCTCTTGATATTTTAAATAACTTTCACTTCGACCAGAGGATATAACTAAGCACTTATTCGCTGAATTTAGCTTGCTATCAGCATGAATAAAACTAGCGTAATTGATGCGCTTATTATTTACCCCTGCAAAGTGGTCGAAATAACCTTGTTGCCAAAAATCACTAATTTCGTTAGTTATTCGACTGGCTAGTTGCTGCTCAGAGGTGAAGCTATTATCAATTATTGTCATAACGCCTACTAAGATAAGTTAATAAGGAGTTTTAAGTTACTCGGATGTAGCAGCATCTTGCTCTAATTGAGCAATGCGAGATTCCAATTCAGTGAGCTTAGCGCGTGTTTTAATTAATACTTGTGTTTGCACATCAAATTCTTCACGAGTTACCACATCGAGTTGCGATAACTTACGTTGTAATACCGTTTTGGTTTTATCTTCAATGTCATTAGCCATGGACTTTAAACCCGGCGGGATTGCTTCAGTTACTTGTTTCGCTATTTCTTCAATCTTTTTTGCATTGATCATGGTATATCCTAAAAAATTCACTTGATAGCATTGTAACTGTTTTGCTGTTGAGTAAAAACAGGTAAAATCAGCGTCCTTAAAAATTATTATCTTTCATGGCTACCTAGGTTGGAATTCAGTCCTAACAAAGGACAAAAACCGATTGAAAAGAGATAAAAGTTTTCCGAGTAATTGGCTAAAAGATGAATTGTTAACATGAAATTAAACCCCGGACAAAATGAAGCAGTTAAATATGTCAGCGGACCATGCCTGGTATTGGCAGGAGCTGGCTCAGGAAAAACTGGGGTTATTTGTCAAAAAATTGCTTATTTAATACAAAAATGTGATTACAAAGCACGTAATATTGCCGCGGTAACTTTTACCAATAAAGCGGCAAGAGAGATGAAAGAGCGTATAGTGAAAATGCTCGGTAAGGACTTAACACGCGGGCTTACTGTTTCTACATTTCACTCTTTAGGTTTAGATATTGTTCGTCGTGAAATTAAAACCTTAGGCTATAAACCTGGCTTTACCCTTTTTGATGATCAAGACAGCTTATCTTTATTAAAAGAATTAACCATAGATGAATTAGATGGTGATAAGGATTTACTCAGCAAACTACAAAGTATGATTTCCAACTGGAAAAATGACTTATTGCTGCCTGATGCTGCGTTAAAATTAGCATCCGATGCCGACACGGCCGAATATGCTGAATTTTATCAGCGCTATCATCAACACATGAAAGCTTATAACGCCCTGGATTTTGATGATCTAATTCTTATTCCAACCTTATTGTTAAAAAATTATGCTGAAGTACGAGAGCGCTGGCGTAATAAAATTCGCTATTTGTTAGTGGATGAGTATCAAGATACCAATGCTAGCCAATATGAATTAGTTAAACTAATTGCTGGCGAACGTAAGCGTTTAACCGTGGTAGGTGATGATGACCAATCTATATATTCTTGGCGTGGCGCTAAACCTGAAAACTTGGTGTTATTAGGTAAAGATTTCCCTGAATTAAAACTGATAAAATTAGAGCAAAATTATCGCTCAAGTGGTCGAATATTAAAATGTGCCAATATTTTGATCGCTAATAACCCGCATGTTTATGACAAGTCATTGTTTAGTGAATTAGCCTATGGCCCTGAGCTTAGGGTGGTGCAAACCAAAAATGAAGAAGATGAAGTGTCTCGCATAATAGGTGAATTAATTGGTCACCGCTTTATGAATCGCAGCAGTTATAAAGATTACGCGATTTTATACCGAGGAAATCACCAGTCACGCTTACTAGAAAAAGCACTGATGACCAATCGCATCCCTTATAAAATCAGTGGTGGTACTTCGTTTTTCTCTCGTGCAGAAATTAAAGATGTGATGGCTTATTTACGTGTATTGGTGAACCCCGATGATGATAATGCTTTTTTACGTATTGTTAATGTGCCTAAACGGGAGCTGGGTCCGGCGACATTAGAAAAACTAGGTAATTACGCTAATATGCGTCAAATTAGTATGTTTGCCGCCAGTTTTGAATTAGGTTTAGAGCAAACCTTAACCGGACGCGCTTTAATGAAAATGCAGGCCTTCACTCAATGGCTAGTGGATGTTGCCGACCAAACGGAGCGTGGCGATACCGCAGCAGTGCTTCGCTCAATGATCCGTGAAATTAATTACGAAGACTTCCTTTACGATACTTCGCCTAGTGCTAAAGCTGCTGAAATGCGCATGAAAAATGTTACTGAGCTCTTTAGCTGGGTAACGCAAATGCTTGAAGGCTCTGATGATGAAGAGCCAATGACTCTGCCACAAATTGTGACTCGTTTAACACTGCGTGACATGATGGAGCGTAATGAAGAAGAAGATAGTAGTGATCAAGTGCAGTTGATGACGTTACATGCTTCAAAAGGTTTAGAGTTTCCTTACGTATTTTTAATTGGCATGGAAGAAGGCTTATTACCCCACCAAACCAGTATTGAAGAAGACGGCATTGAAGAAGAGCGTCGCTTGGCTTACGTTGGTATAACTCGTGCACAGCGTGAGTTGATATTCACTTACGCGAAGGAACGACGTCAATTTGGCGAGCTTTCACGCACCGAAGCGAGTCGCTTCTTACATGAATTGCCTCAAGATGATTTGAACTGGGAACTAGGAAAAGAGAAAAAAACGGATGCCCATAAAGAGCAGTCTAATAAACAGGGTGTGGCAAATCTACGTTCACTTTTTGCTAAAGATAAAAAATAAAACTCTTCAGCTAGAGGGCTAGGTTAGCTGTTAACTGTGCTCAATGGGCAGAGAGTCATTACTGCCCCAATCGGACCATGAACCATCATATAATACCGTTTGTGGGTGGCCGGCAATATGTGCCGCGACCATAATAATACAAGCGGTAATTCCTGAGCCACAACTGAGAATAATTTGCTTCTTATTATCTACGCCTAGTTGGGCAAAAACTTCAGCTAATTGTTCTGCATTCTTAAAGCAATGATTATCCAAGGTTTGCGCAAAGGGTAAATTAATTGAGCTAGGAATGTGCCCACTGCGTACGCCAGTTCTTGGCTCAGGCGATTTCCCGGAAAATCTTGCGCTTGAACGAGCATCAAGTATCGCGATGAGTTCGCTTGTTAACTTACTCTCAATATAGGCTGAATCACACACTAATGTCGCATCAAATGTACCGATAAAATCACCTAGTTCCAGAGGTGCTGATTTTAGCTCAGATACGGTTACTCGCTGCTCTAATTGCCACTGCGGTAAACCACCATCTAGAATAAATACATTATCAAAACCCATGGCTTTAAATATCCACCATGCCCGCGGTGATGAGTATATGCCTTGGTTATCATAAAGCACGACAGTGCTGTTAGTGTTGATTCCCAGCTGTTGAGCGGCTTGGTTAAATTGTGTTTGCGTTGGGAAGGCATTACTTTGTGATGAGGTTAGATTGCAAAATACATTTTCCAAATCAAAACGCTGACTTTGCGGTATGTAAATAGGGCTCGGGTATACTATCGACTCTTTACCCACAACTTTATTCATGCTGGTATCAAGCAATAATAGGTGTTCATCCTCTAGGTGTCCGGCTAGCCAAGCGGTAGATACTATCGGACTTTTCATTTGTTATTCCACCAGAGGTTATTTAGTTAGCGCGCCTAAAAAGCAAATCAAGGCTGCAGCGGCAGTTATTGATGTCAGTATAATATTTGGTTGATTGATTAGTAATGCCGAGCTTACGAATAATCCCGCGGACAGCACACCAAAAACAAGGCGCTTATTATTGGCTTGTTGTTGCTGAGTTAATTGCTCAATCAACTGTGCTTGCTGAAAATGGGTTTCTTTGCCAGCTTTTAAATAATCATAAATAAGATCTGGCATTTCAGGCAGCTTTTCATTCCAAAACGGCAGGTTTTCTTTAATCTTGGTAAAGACAGCTTTGACACCCATTTGTTCTTTTACCCAGTTCTCTAAAAAGGGCTTCGCTGTTTGCCATAAGTCTAACTGTGGATACAACTGCCTACCTAGTCCTTCAATATACAGCAAGGTTTTTTGTAGTAATACCAACTGAGGCTGAACTTCCATATTAAAGCGGCGGGCGGTGTTAAATAAGTTGACCAAGACCTGACCAAAAGAAATTTCTGCTAGTGGTTTATTGAAAATTGGCTCGCAGACTGTGCGAATGGCAAATTCAAATTCGTCGACACTGGTATTAGCTGGTACCCAACCTGAATCCACGTGAAGTTGTGCAACTTTGCGGTAATCACGGTTAAAAAAGGCGACAAAATTTTCAGCCAAGTAACGCTTATCTTCTCTATTTAAGGTACCAACAATACCGCAATCTATCGCTATCCAAGTTGGATCAGCAGGGTTAGTAGCATCAACAAAAACATTACCTGGATGCATATCGGCATGGAAAAAACTGTCACGAAAAACTTGGGTGAAAAATACTTCTACCCCTCGTTCAGCCAGCAATTTCATATCGACACCTAAACCCGTCAAGGTGTCAATTTCGGCAACGCCAATACCGTAAATACGCTCCATAACTAAAACGTTTTTATGGCAGTATTCACTATATATCTCAGGTACGTACAGTACTTTGTCGTATTCACGCCCTTGTTCGAAGTTACGTTTAAGCTGAATTGCGTTAGCGGCTTCTCGGTTGAGATCTAATTCATCTAAAATGGTTTTCTTGTATTCTGCGACAACTTCTTTAGGTCTTAAGCGCTTACCGTCAGGTAGCCAACGTGCCACAACGCTGGCGAAACTAGACATTACCTTAACATCCGCCAAAATAGTTTTACCTATTTTAGGACGCAGTACTTTAATGACGATCTTTTTATCGTCGCCATCATTAATGAGTGTTGCTGTATGTACTTGAGCAATGGAAGCGCTAGCCAGAGGGGTTAAATCAAAGTCACTAAAGTGTTGTTCAAACATCTCTTGACCCATGGCTGAAATAATCAGCTTTTTAGCCGCTTCACCATCAAAAGGGGTGACTTGATCTTGTAGCAATGCTAATTCATCTGCAAAATCAGCAGGTAACAGATCTCGACGAGTAGAAAGCATTTGACCAAATTTAATAAATACTGGGCCAAGCGTTTCAATGGCTAAGCGAAAACGCAAAGCGACGGGCTTATCTTTGTGCTTGTTTCTTATCCAAAACAGTGAAGTACGTGCAAGTTTTACATACCAAGGCAACATCTCACGCGGCACAATGTCATCTAAACCATAATGAAGAAACGTTTTAATAATGCGGTATAAACGAATGCTGCTCACGAATTGAAATTCCTTAAGGTTTTGATTGCTCAGTTAGGCGAGCAATACGCACTTCTATAGCGGTTACTTGCGTACTAATTTGGTTAACGCTTTTATTAAAGGCGTTTATTTCACTACTTGTCACCACTAAACGTTGTTCGTGTACTATATATTCGCTAGCGTCTGCTTGAACTTGTGTCGTAGCAAAATTGAATTTTTCGGCGATTTTCTTACCAAGTTGTGACAGCTTATGTGTGGGCACATCACCTATATGATTAGCTAATTCACTCTGCCAATCAATATCCAGCTGTTGGCCAAAAGTTGCAAACTGTTGAGCAACTTTAATATCGCCACTGACATCCAACTTATTTTGTTTGATAAGCTCAGTTAACTGCTGATTTTCCTGTAATTCACGTAAGGTTTTTATGCTTGTTTCAATGGTGCAATCAGCGTGTTCAACCAATGAAGTAACGAGCATTGCTTTATGATCAGATAAGTCTGCGTTGACAGTGAAACTTAGTGGAAAGCCTAACTCAGCTAAGCTGAGAGTTAAGGTTTTTTGTGCTAACTTTTCTAATGATCCCTTGGCGGAATCAAAAGATAGCACTTTGTTGATAATCAATTCTACGCTTGCAGCAACTATTTGTGGCCACATTAATTGCGAACTTAGCTGCCCTTTAGGTGAATTCATAATGATTAAAACTTATAGCCTTTATGCAAAGCGACAACGCCACCGGTTAGGTTTTTGAAACTTGTTTGTTCAAAGCCGGCATTATCTAACATGGTTTTTAAGGTTTCTTGATCCGGGTGCATACGAATAGATTCAGCAAGATATTGATAACTTTCACCGTCTTTAGCCACTAATTCACCCATTTTAGGTAGAATATTGAAAGAATAAAAATCATAGGCTTTATTCACAAGCTCGTGTTCTGGTTTTGAAAACTCTAGTACTAACAAGCGACCGCCAGGTTTGAGTACTCGATAGATAGAGCGTAATGCCATATCTTTATCGGTAACATTACGTAAACCAAAGGCAATAGTGACAATATCAAAGGTATTGTCTTCAAATGGCAAGTATTGAGCGTTGGCTTGCACGTATTCAATATTTTGCACTAGTCCTTTATCGCGTAGCTTATCGCGACCTACGTTGAGCATTGAACTGTTAATGTCTGCCAACACGACTTGACCCTGCTTACCAACAAGCTGTGAGAATTTTGCGGTTAAATCACCGGTGCCACCCGCTAAATCTAGCACTTTATTGCCAGGGCGGACGCCACTTGCATCGATAGTAAAACGTTTCCATAAGCGATGAATACCAAATGACATTAAATCATTCATTATGTCGTATTGTTTAGCAACAGAGTGGAAAACACCGGCAACCATAGAAACTTTCTCATCTTTATCAACGGTTTGAAAGCCAAAATGAGTTGTACTGTCGGTTGAGCTATGCGCTGTGTCTGAGGATTGATTATTATCTGTTGCTGACATCTTTTATTCGCTAATAGTAAATAATGAAAAAGTTACCGCTAGTTTACTGTATGTGGCTTGAATCAACAAATACCTAGTACATTTAATTGATGTGAAATTAACCGCTTAAGGTGGCATGTTTGATAATTCATGAGGCAATATTTAGGCTTTGTAATATAATTCCTTTGGACAGCTTATTTTCGTATCGACTTTTGGTTTTTTATTCGTTTTTTGTGAATTTAAATTCGTTATTGTGTATTTTTATAACTGTTTTCAATATAATTACTACCATAATGGGTAATATCTAACTCATTAGAAATTTTAATATAGGGAACGTCTACAAGTGAACTTTTCACATTTTTCATTTCGAAATAAAATCTTAATTCTACTAACTTTACCCGTGCTGGGCTTTTTATGGCTTAGCATCAGTACTATTTTTTATAGCATGACAGTAAAAAATGAAATGTCGGCTATTTCCACTTTAACTGAGTTATCTGTTGTCTATAGTGAATTAGTTCATGAAATACAAAAAGAACGTGGTTTGACTGCTGGTTTTCTAGGCTCAAAAGGAGTGAAGTTTAAAAACGAATTAACGAAGCAGCGAAGGGGCACTGATACAAAACGTGAAAAGTTAAATAACCTTTGGCAAGAAAGTGATATCCAATTTGCCCAGTTACAATCTTTATATACAACGATTAATCAAGATTTGAATCAACTAACTGCTATACGTAAGCAGGTAACAGAGCAATCTGTGTCGCTTGTTGCAGTATTATCTTACTATACACAACTGAATGAACATTTATTAAGCGTAGCAATGTTTAATGCCGAAATGAGTACTGATGCGCTCATAACAAAAGAAACTATTGCTTATTATAATTTTCTTCAAGGCAAAGAACGAGCAGGTATAGAAAGAGCTGTATTAAGTAATACTTTTGCAAAAGGTGAATTTGCGCCAAATATGTATGCTAAATTCATCACATTAGTAAGCGAGCAAAATACATATTTTTCTAACTTTTCCTTGCTAACCAAGCAAGAAAATCACGACTACTTTGAGCAACAACTATCAACCGATGCAATACAAGAGGTGGAACAGTTAAGGGAGCTGGCGAGTAATAATAGCGATGATTATAAAGTAAAACCTGAATACTGGTTTGCTAAAGCAACCGAGCGTATAGGACAGCTTAAAAGTATTGAAAACAGACTAGCACAAGAAATTTTAAAGCTTGTACATGATAAAAAATCTCAGGCGCAAAACTCATTAATTATTAATGTTGTTGCTTCGTTACTCTTGGTGGCATTGGCTATAATTATTAGTTTTTACACTATAAAAGATCTGACTGAGCGAGTAACTAATTTAACATCGGTAATGAGACAAGTAAGACATAATAATGATTTAACAGTGTCTAGCCCTTATGAAGGTGAGAGTGAATTAGGCCAAATCGCGATTTCATTAAACAAGACTCTGCTGCAGTTTTCGAGTGTGATAAAAGATATTTCAAGCTCTAGCGTAACGCTAGCTTCAGCAGCAGAAGAAACTTCTCAAACCTGTGATTACAATGCTAAATCATTAACTGAACAGCAAGATGGAATTGCGCTAATTGCTACAGCTGTTGAAGAAATGTCTGCAACAGTGAAAGAGGTGGCTGAAAGTACACAGCAAACAGCCTCCTCAGCGGAAGAAGCAGATACCAAGGCTAATAATGGTTTAAAAACAGTGCAGCAGTCTTATCATGCTATTGAAGTGTTAGCCGCTGAAATTGATGGTTTGGCAAAACAAATCAATAGCTTACATGAGAGTAGTCAGAATATTACTAGTGTTGTTGATGTTATTAAGTCAGTGGCAGAGCAAACCAATTTATTAGCACTAAATGCTGCTATTGAGGCAGCAAGAGCAGGAGAACAAGGGCGCGGATTTGCCGTTGTTGCTGATGAAGTGAGAACTCTAGCACAACGAACTCAAGAGTCTACAGCAGAAATAGAAAGCTTTATTTTATCATTACAAGGGGATGCTAATGCCGCTTATAGTATTATTGAAGCAAGTCAGACAAAAGCAGAGCAAGCAGTTAAAGACTCTAAAAATGTTGAAATTGTTTTGGAAGATATTACCGCGTCGGTTAGCGATATTTTTGCCATGACTGATCAAATTGCTACTGCAATTGAAGAGCAAGCTACAGTTGCGCAGGATGTCGCGCAAAACGTTGTTTCAGTAGAAGAAAAATCAATGGAAACTACGACCGGAGCTAATCAAATTTCTGTTACCGCTAAAGAACAAGCAAAATTGGCTATCTCACTACAAGATATAGCGAACACATTTAAAGTATAAAATTGAAAATGATAACTTAATAACGTTAGAGTTATAATGAAAACGAAAAGCCAAACTCAGATATGATTTTGGCTTTTTTTTACTCATTCGATAACTTTTATGGATAAAAAGAACATAAATGTAATTTAATTACATTTAATGCTTGCGTTGTTAGAGCATGTACTCTATAATTCTTTTCGTTCCCCTTATGTGAACGCTTGTTGTAATAATTGAATATTCTAGCTTTCCTCATAGCTAATACGCCGATAGCATTGTTATCGGCTTTTTTTTGCCTGAAATATTGTTACAGTTTTATGAAATTCTGATCACATTACCTGTTCTAACTCACTAATTGCGTCATTAATATCATCGATTTTGCTAGTTAAGATTGCTTGTGCGTCAAATAAGCCTTGATTGTAAATGTGGCCTGCTAATTCTTTAGTTAAAAATTCAAGGAAGAACTCAACATCAAATTGTCCGGCATCACAATCTAATTCGGTTTGAAGGTAGTGCTGAATTTTATTCACTAAAATAGCTTTTTCGTCAGTGGCTAGTTTCATCGTTTTCATGGATAAATTGAATTTACTGTTGGATGTTGTGCTCACTATACTCAACACACTTGTTTTTTTATATGGTTATTATTCTTGTTAAAAAGTCTATCGACATTGAGATTGTTTTACGCCTAAGATACATAACTTTAATGAACACTACATTGGCAGCTGACTATTTTGTAGGTTCAACACTAAATTGAACTTATAGGCCAACACTTAAAACTTAAGTAAAAGGAAATTCAAATGTTCTTAAACAAGTTCATTCTCATGTTTGTTATGACAGCTGTTTCCCTGATGTCTCATGCAAAAAATACCACCGAATATGCAGCTACAACGACAGAGCTAACGTTTAATTCAAATGGCAAACGCATGTCAGGCTTTATTTATATGGCTGCAGGCGAAGACCCGCATCCAACTGTTTTGTTATTACATGGTTATCCAGGAAATGAGAAAAATTTGGATGTGGCGCAAGCTTTACGTAGTAATGGCTGGAATGTAGTATTTTTTCACTATCGTGGTGCATGGGGTAGTGAAGGTGAATTTTCTTTGTTAAATGCAGAGCAAGATGTACAAGTAGTATTGCAGTATTTAAGCGATAAAGACAATGCAGCTAAGCTTCGTATTGATCCTAAATTCATTTCTATCGTCGGACATAGCATGGGGGGGCATATGGCTATTGCCGGAATTTTAGATAACTCATCGGTAAATTGTGCGATTGCGTATGATGGCGCCAATATGGGAGTCGCTGATGTAGGTATCATTGCTGACCCTGAAACCAATGTTCCTTGGAAAGAATACAGTGATTCTTTGTTTATGCTCAAAGGTTGGTCAGGCGAAAAGCTAGAAAAGGAACTTAAAACACATGGCAAAGCCCTTAATTTGGTGAGAAGAGTTAACAGCCTAAATGGTAGACCTGTGCTGCTTATTGCCGCAGATACAGATATTATTCCAATGAAATCTCACATTGAACCTTTATTAAAGGCATTACAAGAGACAAAAAACAGTAAAATCTCATATGCCTTGATTGATGATGATCATAGTTTCAATTCTTCAAGGGCTGAGTTAATTAAACGCACGACGACTTTTTTAGATGGAAATTGCAAAGGCGTCTAAATTACGACAATGAGATATTACCTCCGCCGAAACGGAGGTATTAATATGTTTGTACTATCTGCATTAGTCACTAACATGCTCGATGGCGAATAGCATTTAACTCGCTGAATTGGCAATGGCTAACAGTTGCTCTTTATTTATCGTTAACCAAGCATTAAAAGTTTGTGGCTTTCTGCCTGTTAAAAGTTCAAATTCATCACTTGTGCCATCAGATAAGTTATCTCTATTGTGAATGTCCATCGTTGAGCTTAACTGGACAATCCCTTCAGGTAACTGAAAAGAAGTTAACTGGTTTCTAAAGTCTTCATCAGAAACATGCACTACGTTTATTTCTGTTGCGATAACGTCATTGATTGCTGCAGCCATTTCATCAACAGTTAATGATTTAGAGCCATTCAAAGTTAAGGTTGTTTTACCATTTTGAGATTTGAAAAGTGCTGCTGCGGCGCCAAATGCTAAATCTGTACGGCTAATTTGTGCTGTTTTACCTTGTGCAGCAGCCGTAAGCCAAGTTGACGTTTGTAATGTACTGGCAAAGAACTCTGTTAAATTTTCAAAATACCAATTGTTACGAAGTATCATCCAGTTGTTAATAGCACTGTCGGCAATTGCTTGCTCGGTGGCTTTGTGCTCAAAAGCAAATACTAGTGGCGATTCGTTCGCAGCAGGCATTGATGTATACGTGATAAAACTAACACCGGCATTTTCGGCCGCTTTTACCGCATTGGTGTGTAAAACATCTCGCTCACCAACCGCATCCATACTAATTAACAATAAGCTATCAGCACCTTCAAACGCAGTTAATAAAGAGTCAGGCTTAGCAAAGTCTGCTTGACGAACATCTACGCCAATGTCTTTTAAATCAGCTAACTTTTCAACATTGCGTGAGGTAGCAATTATTTGCTTAGCGGGTAATTTAAAATCATTTAGCAAAAATGAAACAACTTGGCGGCCTAATTTACTGGTAGCGCCGGTAACTAAAAATTTACGATCTGACATAACAATTCTCCAAAAAAGTGGGGTAAACAATTAACGTTAAAGGTTGTGCCTTTAAGATGGTGAAATTATAATCAGCGGTTATTTACTTAACAATTGGCTAACTGATAAACTAATAGTTTACTGGTACTAAACTATTCTCTAGATAAAATTATTATGATTTCACTTGATGACATGATGGTGTTTTGCAAAGTCGCCGAAAAAAGCTCTTTTACTAATGCTGCTACCGAGCTAGGTTTGGGCAAAGCACGAGTTTCACAAATAGTAACTAAACTAGAAAGCAGCATTAATACTCGACTTATTCATAGAACAACACGCTCTTTATCACTTACCGATGCTGGTCAAGATTACTATGAGCATTGTTTAATGATTCGAGAAATAGCTTCAAGAGCAAATAGTGATGCTAAATCGATCCGAAAAGAGCCTAGTGGTGTATTGCGCATTTCTATTCCGTTAGGCACAACAGCACTTAGTATGTTATTAGGTGACTTTTTACTTCAATACCCGCAAATATCATTAGATATTATTGAAAGCGATGGTTATCAAAACCTTATTGAGACACGATGTGATATAGCTATTCGCGCATCGATGGAATTAGAGGATTCAAGCTTGTACGCAACAAAAGTTGGTGAGATACGCGATATTCTCTGTGTTTCACCAGAGTACCTCTCTAAAGTTGGAGAGATTAATCATCCGGATGAGCTAAGTAAAATGGATTGGATCAGTCATGAAATTGTACATGGCGATAATACTATTGTGTTGCGTTCTAAAAATTCAGAAGTGATTAAAATAAAGCAAAAAGCGAGGGTGTTAGTAAGAACTGCAGCATCACTTAAACAGTTTGTGCTTAACAATATCGGTTTTGGTATTCTGCCAAGCTTTGTTATTCAGGATGAGCTGGTTAATGGTGAGTTGGTACAAATTCTACCTAACCATCATGAAGTACACATTCCTTTGTATGCCGTTTATGTCGATAAAGCCTATATGCCACTTAAAGTTCGTGCGTTATTAGACTTTTTAAAAGCGAATAAAATTGCATAAAAGTTGCTGTGTTTGTCGTTGAACTTCTGGTAACTATTCAATCCACGTTGCTTTTGTTAACCTAACAAGATAATAAGTCACTATAGCGTTACTTTGTAAGCTATAGTTTATCTACGATGAGAAAATAACATTTATGAAGAAAGAAATGAAAAGATTCGTCATAAGTTTGGTCACTTTTCTTGCATTTTTTTGTAGTCAAGTAACGGCAACTAAGCTCAATATATTAACTGAGCATTTGGCTCCTTTTCAGATAGTTAGTGAAGACTCTATTAAGGGGTTTTCAACGGAAATCGTCACGGCAGCACTAGAAGAGTCTCAGTATGAATATGATATCGTTGCTTACCCATGGGCGATGTCATATAGCAGGGCAAAACATGAGAAAAACACCTGCATATACTCACTTGCTCGACTACCATCTCGTGAATCACAATTTAAGTGGGTAGGGCATATTACTTCGAGTACAGTATCTTTGTATTCATTGAAGAACCGTCACATAGTTATCACAAATATAGAAGAGGCGAAAAAATATAACATCGCAGTAATACGTGATGATGCATCGCACCATTATTTATTAAACAAGGGTTTTATAGAAAGTAAAAATCTTTATGTGGTGAATAAGTATGATGTGTTATTAAAGCTATTGGACTTGCCTAGTCGTAATATGGATTTAGTGGTTCTTAATGATGATTTACTTAGAAATAGGGTTAAGAATATGGCTGAAAAACTAAAATATAAGGGTGTATTTCAGTTTCAAGAATTGACCTTTAACTTTCATTTCGCTTGTAGTTTGAATACAGAGCAAAAGATTGTAGATAATCTGACTAATGCGATGAAAGCCGTAGAGAAAAGAGGCGTCCTTCAAGCGATAAGGGAAAAGTGGCAAAAAAGTATGGTGGACTTAATTAATTAGTGAAACAGAAAGGATTTTGTTTGGAACGTCATAAACATTGAGAATTCTTGAATGATCACTTATAGCCAAAAGCGGCCATTGTAGTCTGAATTTGAAAGGCTAACTAATACCACATTGCAGAAGTTAGCAATAAAAGGTTAAAATCGATTCGGATTAGATTTTGTATCGGTTTTTAGAAAGCTGTTCCCTCTCTGCCAATAAAACATCCTAAAGGTATATTTATAAAATACCCACTTAATTCAACGACCTTATTTTTTTTTACCTAGTCTTTTTGATATAGAACTTGCTTGATTTGATGCCTCTTTTCTACGTTTAACTTCAGTTTTAAAATCGTTAATAGAAGTATTTATTCGCCATAAAGTGAGAACCATGAACAAAAGCATCCCAAATTCAGCTCCCAGAAAAGTTGAAACAAAATGAACTTTAATATCAATAATTGATGCGTAATAAAATAAAATAGCCGTAGAAAAAACAAGCACTAAGCAGACTATTAATGACAATAAAAGTATTTTTAACGCAACATCCTTTTGAAATATCAAACGAGATCTTTCAGTTTCAGTAATGTCACCATCACCCAATTCAGTTAAAGATGAAACTTCATTTTTTGTATTAAATATTAAGGATACAGGTAAAAGGAAAATACTAAGTATTACCCACGGTGCTTTCTTCATTGTAAAATCTAAATCAGAAAATAATTCAAAAAAAAGATAAGCTGATATAGATGTAAATAATATTAATGATAAAAAATATCTAATATTCATGATGGCTCTAATTATTCAGCAGGAATTAGGTCAGCGAAATCTGCCGTTACTTCACTAGTTTTTAATTTTGAGTTTAACCATTTAACTATAGTATCATTTAAACTTACTTCATTAATTTTTCCATTAATAAAATCAAGATAAATACTCGTACTTAGTTTTAATTCATCACCTTTAATTTCACCTCCACCTTTTAAACCAATTTTCACATCATCTTTATCAAAATGTCTTAACGAAGTCGCAATTGTATCAAGAGCTTTTTGGCCTTTTTTTGAAGTCGTTCTGTTATAAGTGAGTTCAAGAGTCATATGGAGGTTTTTATAATCAAATGAATCATCAAACTTAAGCTGATCAATACGTCCAGTTTCCTTTAAAAAGTTCAAAACTTCGGCTCCAATAGACTTAGGGCTCCAGCTTATTTTGTTAGTTTCATTTATCTTCTGCTCATACTCTTCATACTGAGGCTCAATTTCTATAGCTTCGTATTCCAAATCAGAACCTAATTTAACGCTCTTTGCAGGTTGTTTTTCGATTTGTTTTATTGCTGCAATAGTCGGCTTATCACTAAGGTAAACGAGTGTGGATAATTGTTGGGTATGGTCTTTTAAAAACCAATTTAAATGACTTTCAAGCTCCTTACTCCTAAGCGATTGCGACCCCAAAATAACAACATGATTACCTAAGACACCAAAATAAAGCATAGAATCTAAAAATTCAGTTGTCTTTTTATTACCACTAGTATTTTTACGTTTAATATCATCAGGTGTGAATGGGTTTAATTCAAAGGATTCGGCGTTATCATCCATTACGATAGTCATTTGAGAAAGACCTTCCTCAAATTGAACTAATTGAAATAGCCTTAAATCACTTCCATGAGTTGAATGACTGTTTATAAACCTAAAAGCTTTACCATCATCTGTAAGTCTTTGTTGTCTGCTTTTAGCGCATATAAAGTCAGACTCTTTGTCTGCCAGCACATTTTCCAATAAGCCTTGTAATGTTTGAGTATTGTCACTCAATTTGGCCAACTTATAATGTAGTGTTCTTTTTCTTTTATCATTTGACATTTGATACTTCCATGTTCAAGTTATTATTAATTTAAATGTATCATTATTATCACTTAATAAATAAACAAAATATGACAACAATAAACCACTTTATCAGAGATAGGATATTTATCCATGCATTAGAAAATGTATAGTAAATATTTTGAGGATAATTTCCGCTTAGCGCACGGAACAGTCTTTACTCTTAAATTCATTAATGTCCGCTTTCGTATCTTTGCAGACCTTATTGGATCATTGTCGAGTTACAAAAATAATCTCAGGTGTAACTTAAATGTTAAATTTTCTCATCGTACGATGCATTTCTTATTATTTGTGACTTTCCAAACATTCGCCAAAAATCCCCAACTTTGACTTGAATCAATATAATTAGAGTTTTTATACTATTCATTTGCATTAATAGAGTGGTTACTCTATAATTGATTTTGTTCCTAGCGGACACTTATTGTAATAATTTTTATTCTAGCTTTCCCCATAGCTAATACATGCCGATGACTTCCATATCATCGGTTTTTTTATGCCCATTTTTTATCGGCGTAAGCCTTGTTTAATCAATTTAGGTCAACGGCATATTTTTTCAATAATTCCATAGGCACAATCTCTAACGCTTTGATATGAGTTCTTCTAAGGTGTATTCGTGGCGCCATATCGTCAGCTTCAGCTTCTAACCACCTTGCAGCACATAGACACCAGCCGTCACCAGGTTTTACCCCTTTAAAATTATATTCAGGAATTGGGGTGGATAAGTCATTGCCTTTAAACCTCGAGTATTCAAGAAATGCTTTAGATGCTTGAATACAGACGGTGTGCGAGCCTAAATCATCTTTGTTGGTGTTGCATTTTCCATCACGGAAAAATCCCGTCACTGGATTGTCGCAGCATAACTCTAACTTTTCCCCAAAAACATTAATTGATTCATCCATTTCCATAAATTTAAACCTTCATTTTATCGTGTGTTGATCTTTGTCTATTATGATTTTTCTCGTTGGCACTGCCAACAAATTTCAAAAGAAGCATCATTAGCTTCTTGGCAATACTTGCAGAGCCAGTCTTGGGTATGCTTATTCGTGGCAAGGGTGATGATTTCTTGAGCCCGTTCAAAATCAGCGTCATTAATCACCCAAAGTTCTGGCCATGCGTCAAAAGCAGAAATTTCTCCTACCGCGCCCTGAGAAAATTCATTCTTAATAAATACTTTTATATTCTGTTCTTCGACAAGGTTTTTCATATTACTAACAAGGAAGTTATTTTCATTGCTATATATCATCTTCATAAGGTATACCTTTAGCTGAGCTGACGATAATTACGATGTTTTTGTTGAAGTGAAGTAATTCTCCATAATATCGACCATGGATTGTGTTGATATGTTGGTAATTGGATAGCTTGCAGAAGAATGAATTTCACCGAGTTTATTACCTAATGCTATTTCGACTGACTCAGGTTTATCATCATGAATAAGAATGACTATTTTTTTGTCGAGGCCAATACAGTCTATCGTGATTGCATCAGCGTTCATGCCTTGCTTACGTAAGGTTTTGTCCATGATACCCATTAAGGTATCGATTTCAGAAAATTTGCTATAGAACAAGTCATTCGCTTTAGCGACCAGTTCAGATATTGTTTTTAGATTTGTGTGCATTGTGCTTCCATATAGAAATTTCTGCTGAAGATATTAATAGCTTAATGAGGTAACCCCCCAATAAGCATTACTTTTATGATGTAATTTCCAACCTTGTTGAATTAAGGCTTTACGGATAAATAGATTCATATAGCCATGACCAAACAACACAACCTTACCTTTTTCATGAGCAATTTCAACTAAATTGTCTGCCGCTATTTGGGCGCGTGCTTTAGCTGCAGCGAATGTTTCAAATGGCCCTTTGGCTCCAAGCATCCAAAGTACTCTACAAAGGTATACCCATGTCATGGCTTTCAGTCGAAATGGTAATTTATACCGAGGAATTTCCATTTCTCGAAATAGTGAGGAAACTTGCTCAGGTTGACGGCCAAGATAGATATCAGCTGAGTGTATGGCGCGAATATAATCACTGGCTATAAGAAAGTAGTTATTTATACTCAAACCTTGCGTGTCAGGTTGACTATCTGCGGCGACATCAGAAAAATTATAACGGCGGATCCATTGTGTATATTGCGAGGCCGTTAATCTTGGGCTGTCTGCAGAAGCAGGTTTGCCATGCCGAATTAATACTATTTCCATTAGTGGATTAACCAAATTTAAAGTGAAAAGTCACAGTTTTATTTATCGAAATTTTTTCTAATAAACTGAACAATAATGGCTAAGGTGAAGTAGCCGATAAACTGACCGGTAAGGAAGAGTATCATTTTAGGGATAAAATAAGTCTCTTCGCTAAAAAAGCTTAACATGAACATGGCAGGTGCTGTGAATAGTGCATAACCCGGTAAGGATACGGGCACCATATTATAATTGAATAAAAAGGCGCATATACCAATGACAATACCGACAAATCCCCATATGGTGGCGCGCTTATAGTTAAACATTTGCCTGACTGACTCCTAAAGTGCAGATTATTTGTTTACTCACTACTGAGTTTAACATCCATCTTTCTAACTCGAATGTTAACACCTGCAGCGGTTATTTCTTGATAGAAATCGGCAATATTGCATGATTTTACTTGCTTACATATTATGCCGTATTTCAAAATGGCTGGTTTATAGCTTTGTAATGAAGCTTGTTTTAACCAGTAAAGCGCTTGGTTAAAGTCTTTTTCAATGTGCTGACCATTGATATACATCTGCGCCAGGTTAACTTGTCCTTTCATATAACCTAATTGCGATGAAAGTTTAAAAAACTCAAAGGCGGTTTGTAAGCTAGTTTCACCCATTTTGTCATTAAAAAACGCTTCACCTTTAATGTTCTCTTTTTTACCGTAAAGTAAGTGGCTGCTGGTATCTTTTGCTTTCGTTGGCCCGATTAAAGCACCAAATAACTTACTTCTAACGGGTCTCTTTGCAAGGTAAATTGCTTGATTACTATGCATAGCTTGAATTTCGTTTAGCGGGAGGTTGTATCGTTTAGGAGAAAAATAATCTTTGTAACTCAATTGGCTGTATCTAATGCTGTTAATGGCGGCATTCTGGTATTGATAGTAGAAATCGCCATAGAGCAAAGTCACTATGTCACCGGTTATATCGACGACCTTGGCGATCCGATATTTTTCGTGTGGCCTTAAATCATTACTGAGTAATCTGAAATCTAAAAAATAAATATCATCAATTTTGGGGTTATTAATAATTGCTAAAGTTTGATGGTCTTCAGCTGCATTACGGCTGATTTCAAGTGCTCCATAGCATAGAGCAAGGAGTAAAATAATACCTAGCAAGGGATAAGAAAGGCTAGAGAGCCGAGGAAACTTCCAAAGTTTTTGCTCAGTTACTGCGTCATTAATATACATATCAGTCTATCCCTTTACCTTATGAACGATACTCATCTAGACCTAACAACGATTTATCTAGCTAGTATTTCAACTTACTGCTGCGTTAATCTACGGGTAATGGGCAAAACTATCAAGCTAGGGTGATGGTTATACTAGTTAAATAGATCAATCAACGACTTCTTCTGCTTCATCATCTTCTTGTCCAAACCAATCGCAAATAATGGCATCAGCTTGTTCTGCCCCAGTACGTTTAAGAGAAGAGAATGCTTGTACTCTAATATCGCCATTTAATTCGGATAATGCTTTTTTAACTTTTAACACCTCAGCACTACGTTTGCCTTGTGATAACTTATCAGCTTTAGTGAGTAGTGCTAATACAGGTAGCTCACTATCGACAGCCCATTCAATAAGATCCATATCTAAATCTTTTAGTGGGTGCCTGATATCCATTAATACCACTAACCCTTTTAAGCTTTCGCGTTTTTCTAAATATTCACCTAACGCTTTTTGCCACTTTTTCTTCATTTCCAGCGGTACTTTGGCAAAACCATAACCAGGTAAATCTATTAAGCGCTTGTTGTCGCCTATTTCAAATACATTGATTAATTGTGTGCGACCTGGGGTTTTACTGGTGCGAGCTAAACTTTTTTGTCTTGTTAAAGTATTTAAAGCGCTTGATTTCCCTGCATTTGAACGGCCAGCGAAGGCTACTTCAATACCAGTATCAACGGGAAGTTTACGAATGTCAGGCGCACTAATGGTGAAAGTGGCTTTGCTTAAATGTACAGTTGTTGAAGACAAGGGCTTAACTCGGTTAAATTAAAAGAATAAATAAAGTGGCATTATAACGTTTTCTCGTTAATTTTTACTTAAAAAACTTCATTAAATAGACGAAATACTGTTTTTTCAGTGATTTTTTTTGTTTGATGCTGTTACACACTGTAGATATTAGTGTAAAATGCCGACACTTATTAATTGAAATTAGTTAATTTTTCGACAAGCAGAGAGCAACTTAATGAAAAAAATTATTCTTTCACTATTGTTAACCGCGGCCGCTATTAATACAGCGAATGCAGTAGAAGGTGATGCAGAGGCAGGTAAATCAAAAGCTGCCATGTGTGGAGCTTGTCATGGCGCAACGGGTATTAGCCCAGCTCCTAATTATCCTAATTTAGCGGGTCAGCATGCGGCTTACATCGTTAAACAATTGAACGATTTTAAATCTGGCACCAGAACAGATATGATGATGGCGCCAATGGCTGCTAATTTATCTGATCAAGATATGGCTGATTTAGGTGCCTTTTTTGCTAGCCAGAAACGTGAAAGTGAACGTACAGAAGCAACAGCAGATGCTGGTGGTTCAGCTCCAGGAGCAGCAGTTGCAGGTAATGTTGAAGTTGTAACTTCAACAGCAGCAAAAGCGATTTATGCGGGTGATGTAAAATCAGGACAAGAAAAATCAGCTATGTGTGTTTCTTGTCATGGTGCTGACGGTAATAGTCTAGTTGCGATGTACCCTAAACTTGCAGGACAAAGTGCTAATTACCTTGCTAAGCAATTAGCTGACTTTAAATCAGGTGAGCGTAACGATCCTGTTATGGCGGGCATGGTTGCTGCTTTAACTGAAAAAGACATGCAAGATTTAGGTGCTTTTTACGCAGTGCAAACTCAAACAGCAGGTACTGGTGAAACAAGCGAAATTGGCCAGGAATTATACTTCGGTGGTGATGCTAAAAAAGGTATTACCGCATGTGTGGCTTGTCATGGCGTTAAAGGTAAAGGTATGACACATGCTGGCTTCCCTGCATTGGCGGGTCAAAATGCTGATTATTTGAAAAAGCAAATTATGAGCTTTCGTGAAGGTAGCCGTACCAATGATAAGAATAGCATGATGAGTAACATTGCTATTAAATTGTCAGACAGTGATATTGATGAGTTAGTACAATATATGTCGTCACTTAAATAACGAAAATATTTACAAATAACTTAATGAAAAGCAGCGTTTATCGCTGCTTTTTTTGTTTATATGCCCTAAGATAGTCAGCAAAGTAAAACAAGGACAATGAAACTATTACTCCTCACGATAAACAATTGATTGCTTGTCAGCAGTGTGATGCCTTGTATGATCGCCCGCTATTAAAGCAAGGGCAAAATGCTAAGTGTGCTCGTTGTGGCAGTACGCTCATTGAACGTAAAGTTGATTGGATAAACCGAAGTTTTTATTGGTCTATTGCGGGATTACTTATGTTGATTCCGGCCATCTCTTTGCCCATTATGGGCGTTATGTTGGGCGGGCAATATGATAATGCTTCGTTGATAGAGTGTGTTATTGCGTTGATAGACCGTGGCTTTTTTATGATCGCCATCTTATTATTTTTATTTGCACTTGCGGTTCCCACGGTGAGACTTGTCGGTGTTTTCTATCTGGCTTATTGTTTTAAATTTAAATGCTTACGGTCATCATTATTACACTTTTTTAGAGCCTTTCATCATCTCGATCACTGGGCCATGCTTAATGTTTTTATGCTAGGTATTGTCGTCGCTATGTATAAATTGGTTGATGACACGGAATTATCAGTGAATCTAGGGCTGGTCGCTTATATTTTCTGGATGATTTGCTCAACGTTAGCTGTACAATATTTAGATCAAGATGATATTTGGCAAACCTTAGAAAAACGTTTTGGTGATGCATGAGAACAGCAAAACAAATGGGGCTTAGTGTTTGTCCGAAATGCCATAAAGTAAATAAAACCGCGGCAGAGCCTATGCAATGTTCTCGTTGTTTTGGGTATTTTTATCAGCGCAATCGCAATAGCTTGCAGTATACTTTTGCATGGAATTTGGCTGCATTATTGGCCTTTATCCCTGCAAACTTTTACCCCATTATGATTATATACTCATTAGGTGTTCCTGATGAATCGACTATTTTGTCTGGCATCGGTAAGTTTATAACCGAGGGTTTGTATCCTATTGCCGTGATCATTTTTACCGCCAGTATAATTGTGCCTTTGATTAAAATATTAGGCTTATTTATGTTAGTGTATATAGCGCATACTGGTGTGAGGTTAAAGCCTGATAAACATAGTAAAATTTATCATATTCTCGAGTTTTTAGGCCCTTGGTCTATGTTAGATGTTTTTGTAGTGTCGCTATTAGTCGCTGTTGTTGAGTTGGGTTTTGTTACTTCTGTAGCCGCAGGGCCTGCGATTAATTATTTTACCCTGACAGTGATTTTTACCATGATAGCGGCAAACAGTTTTGATCCTCGAATTCTGTGGGATAAAAAAGAACAATAAATCATGATGGTAAGTATATATAAGAATCTCATTTGGTAGATATTAAGGAAAAGAATGACCACTGATAAATCATCGAACAACGAGACAATGGATAATAATGTCGCGGCTGAAATAGTGCCGAGGCAGGGTATTTCTATTGTCTGGTTTGTACCTTTTATTGCGCTTGTTTTTGGCCTATGGTTAGCGGCTAAAGTTATTTCGGAGCAAGGGGTGTTTGTCACCATTGAGTTTGAAAATGGCGTTGGTATTGTGCCTAAAAAAACCCAAGTTCGTTATAAAGGTCTGGTAACCGGTTTAGTGCAAAGTGTTGAGCCGTCTGATGATTTACAGCATGTTATTGCCGAAGTAGAGATTTCAAAAAGCTTTGCCAAATACTTAACCAGCAATACACTTTTCTGGTTGGTCAGTGCTGATATTTCCTTACAGGGTGTCTCAGGATTAGATACATTGATCTCAGGCAGCTATATCAATATCTTACCTGATCGAAGTAAAGAAGGTGATAGTCAAGATTACTTTATTGCACTCAATGAAGCGCCGCAACTAGACATGGCGACGCCAGGATTACACTTAACTTTGCAGACCAATGTTTTAGGCTCAATTAGTGAAAACTCTCCCATCACCTTTAAGCAAATTCCTATTGGTCATGTTACTGGTTATCACTATGTTGAAGATAACCAAGCGATTAATATTAATGTGTTTATCGAACAAGAATATGCTCACTTAGTGAAAGAGAATTCTTTATTTTGGAATACCAGTGGCGTACAAGTAACGGCATCTATTTCAGGGGGGATTAAAGTAAATACCGACTCCTTAGCCTCGATTATAGGTGGGGGAATTGCTGTCGATACCTTAACTTATCAAGAAAAAGGCTCACCGGCTAAAAATGGTCACACCTTTCCTTTGCATGCGGATTTTCAGTCTGCTGAAATGGGCCATGAAATTGAACTGACTTTAGAGTGGAATTCAGGTATCGACCATAATGCGACGATTTTATTTCAGGGCTTAACCTTAGGTACTATAGATTCATTCAGTAAAATAGACCCTAAGACTCGAAAAATTACCGCCAAGGCGAAAGTAAACCCTAGACTTGTTCCTTATTTAACAGAGCAATCACAATTTTATATCGTTTCTCCGCACATTGATTTAACGGGGATCTCCAATGCAAAAACGTTATTAACGGGCACTTATATTAGTATTCGCCCATCTTTGCAGGGTAAACCAACGGATAAGTTTTCAGTATTCAATGAAAAGCCTCCTTATCGTTATACTGAGCCGGGTCTGCATTTGATCATTCAGGCTAATGATCGACATTCATTACAAGTGGGTAGTAATGTTTATTATAAGCAGCAGATAGTGGGTAGTGTGCAAGCCGTTGAAACGGTTGGTGCAGAGCGTCATTTAATCCATATTCATGTTGAAGACGAATTTCAGCATTATGTTAATGGTACCAGCCATTTTTACAATAATTCTGGATTGAAAATAAAGGCCAACTTACAAGGTGTCGATATTGAAGCGCAATCATTGCAAAGTATTTTAACCGGCGGAATTTCATTTGTTAACCTTGATAAAGAATCAAACAAACAAGTGATTAATGGTGATAAATTTAATCTTTTTGCCAATGAACAGTTAGCCAAGCAACGTACTAGTTTTACTTTAATGGTATCAGCAAGTGAGCCAATCAATACCAACACACGTATATTGCATCGCGGAGTAGAAATTGGTGCCATTCATCATATTGAAGTGCAAGGGGAGCAAAGTAAGCTGTATTTAGGCTTGTTGCCAAAATACGAATCAATTTTGCGTGAAGGAACACAATTTTGGTTAGCTAAACCAAACTTAAGCTTATCGGGTGCGACTGATACGGATGCCTTGCTCGGTGGCTCTTATATTACTTTTAGCCTTGATAAAGATAATGAAACCGCAAAAACTGATTTTGAATTATTGATGTCGCCACCTGCTAAACATGCCAGTGCTACAGGATTACAACTAAGTTTACTTACCTCTAGTGCTAATGTTGCTACAGCGGGGAGTAGTGTTAGTTACCGTGGTGTTGTGGTTGGGCAAGTAGATAATGTCACCTTAGACAAAGAAGCAGACCAAGTGCGCGTGAATATTACCATAGATGAAGAGCACCAATCGCTTATCAGAGCGGATTCTCGTTTTTATAATGCTAGTGGTATTACCGTCAGTGGTGGGTTAGGTAGCTTTATTGTCAAAACAGAATCTGTTGATGCAATTTTACGTGGTGGTATTAGTTTTTATAATCCTAGTACTGAAATGAAGTCACCTGCAGAAGTAAATGAGTTAGACAGCTTTAAATTGTTTGAGCATTTTGAACAAGCTAAAAATGCTGGCTTAGCTATTCGTATACACTTTAATGATTACGCAGGTTTAAAAATAAATACCAAAGTGATGTATCAAGATCAGGTGTTAGGGGCAATTACTCGCTTGATTTTTAATGATGATATTGGTGTCACGGCGATTGTTTTATTGAATGATTTTGGAGCTAAATATGCTAAACAAGGCAGTAAGTTTTGGTTAGTTGAGCCTGAAATTGGCTTGGTGGGCTCTAAACATGTAGCTTCAATACTTGAAGGTGCTTTTATTGGCTTATTACCTAATACAGGCGAAGGGGCAGAGCAAAAAGCGTTTGAAGCATTAGAATTGCCACCAACGATTAAGCAACTTCCATTTGGCTTGAATATTAAGTTAACGACTAAGCGCTTAGGATCAGTAAGAGTTGGGAATCCAGTTTTATATCGTCAAATAAAAGTGGGCAAGGTCATTGGTATCGATTTATCAGAGCATGCAGATAGTGTGGATGTTTATATTAATATTGCCAAACGTTACCAACCGCTAGTGAATACTGGCAGTAAGTTTTGGAATACAAGTGGTATTAATATTGAAGCGGGTATTTTTTCAGGGGTAAATATTGACTCTGAATCAATCGAAACCTTGATTGCTGGTGGTATTGCTTTTGCTACCCCTGAACTTGACGAAGAAGAAAGCGCTAAAACCATCACCAGTTTTATCTTACATCAAGACGTCGATAGCGATTGGCTTGAATGGCAAACTAAGATTGCCATTGGCCAGTAAAAACCGTCTAACTATGGGTTAGTTGCTTGAGCTGCTCAACGGCTAGCTCAGGCTGCTGCGCTTCAGTAATAGCGGTGACTACCGCAATACTGTCGACACCGGTTTGTAACACAGCAGGCGCTCTATTGATATTAATGCCGCCAATGGCGACGACAGGTATAACACCGTGTTGCTGCTCAGTGCGTAAAGCCAATAATTGCTTTAGGTTATCAATACCTTGAATCTGCCCAGTCATATCCTTGGTTTTGGTGGGAAAAATGGCACCAACGGCTAAATAAGAAGGCTGTAACTGCTGAGCCAATAAAAACTCGTAGCAGCCGTGTGTACTAATGCCAAGATGTAATCCCGCTTGTTGAATTTGCACTAAATCAGCGTCGTCTAAGTCTTCTTGGCCAATGTGCACCCCATAAGCGCCATGTTTAATTGCTAACTGCCAATAATCATTGATAAATAATCGAGTTTGATAATCTTTACTCAGTGCAACCGCCTCAATAATAATTTTCTCTAATTCATTAAGTGGCAGGTTTTTCACCCGTAATTGAATAATTTCCAGTCCCAAGGGCAATAAACGCTTTAACCAATAGATAGAGTCAATAACAGGGTAAAGGCCTAATTTTTTTGTGCCTAGCTCTAAAGGTGCAAAAGCTTGTGACGGTGCGCTATTTGATTGCTCGGTATTCATTACAAGAGGAAAATGTTCCGCCTTGTGAGGCCAACCTAAGGCCTCAAAAGCGCCATAATAATGGTGGTTTTGAGCACTGCTTAATTCAGACGTTGCTGATAAGCCTTGGTTGATAAAGGCTTTGGCTAAGGTAAACGCATCACGTACTAAATAACCTTGTGCTAAACATGCTGAAAGTGCAGTGGCAAAACTACAGCCACCGCCATGACTATAATGTGTGGCGACGCGTTTTGAGCTCAGTCGGTAGCTAATAGCGTTTTGAGTCTTGTCTTGGTTATCTTGCTGTAATTGATTCAATTGGTGATAACAATAATCGCTACTCAGCGCCTCTTTAATATTTTCGGAGTGACCACCTTTAATAATGACAGAGCTAATGGCAAAGTCACGGTGAATTTTAGCGGCTAGATCTGCAATGGTACTAGGCTGACTTACCTTCGCGAGTGTTTTAGCCTCAGCAAGGTTTGGAGTAATGATATCGATATACGCTAATAACGGAGTTAACTCCTGTACCGTTAGAGAAGAAAATTCGCCACCGACACTGGCTTGCCCGACAGGATCATAAACGCTAATCAGCGTGGGGATTCTAGCTTTTAGCTTTGTTAATACTTGCGTTAACCACTGTACTTGCTCAAGATTGGCGAGCAAGCCAATTTTTATCACCTTAGGTATTTTATCTTCAAATAAAACATCAACTTGTTGCTGTAAAACGTCAACAGGCATTGGGTTAACTGACAGTAATTTTTGTGAATTTTGGACGGTATTGGCGGTAATTAAATGACAGACTTCTACGCCTAAACCATGGCCGGTTTTAATATCAGCGGCAATGCCGGCACCACCTGAGCAATCGCTGCCTGAGATGGTCCAAATAATAGCTTTTGGGGAAGTCGTTACTTGATTCATTATGTGAGTCGCCTTGTTGCTCATTTAATTGTCTTTATGCCAAAAAGGGGTGTCTAAGGTTGGTGTGCTAGGGTGGGCGGTTTGCCTTTGCTCCATAATGCCGGCAACATACGCTTGTTCACCTGCGTATAACGCTTGGCCAAAGGCTTTCGCCATCATCACAGGGTTATCTGCTAGAGCAATCGCTGAATTTAGAAGTACGCCATCGTAGCCCATTTCCATCGCTAAACAAGCATCAGACGGTTTGCCAATACCCGCATCTAATATGAGTGTCGCGTCAGGTAAACGTAAGCGAATGGTTTCAAGGTTATAAGGATTCATTAACCCTTTCCCTGTACCGATGGGAGAGGCCCATGGCATGATCACTTCACAGCCTAAGTCATACAAGCGTTGACATAACACTAAGTCGTCGGTGACATAAGGTAGTACTTTAAATCCTTCTTTGATAAGGGTTTCTGTTGCGCTTAACAACTCAATGGGATCAGGCTGAAGGTTATAATCATCGCCAACGGTTTCTAATTTTATCCAATCGGTTTGAAATATTTCACGGCTCATTTGCGCTAAGGTTACTGCTTCTTTTGCAGTTTTACAGCCGGCAGTATTTGGCAATAAATAGCCATTAGTTTCGGCTATGATGTCTTGAAGGTAACGCCAAATTTGTTGGCCAGATTGCTCGCTAGGGTTTTGTCTTTTAAGTGACAAGGTAACCACCTGAGAGCCACTGGCTAAAATAGCTTGCTTCATAATGTCTGGCGACGGGTAAAGAGCGCTACCAATTAATAATCGGCTATCAAGTTGTTGACCGTAAATACTTAGCGACATATCACTAACCTCCCTGAATAGGTTGCAAAATATCGACACTATCACCATTTTTTAGCATGGTTTGTTGATACGCATCTTTACCCACGAAATTACCATTTAATGCCACAGCAAACGTACTTTGTTGTGGCGTACTAAAATACAGGGCGAGGGCGGCAGTGATATTGAATTGGTTTTCTTGAGGGATTGGATATGCCTCACCATTAATATGGATATTCATTAAATAAGCTCTTCTATTAATTGCTCGACAGGGCAATTTTTTATCGGTAACAGATCAGGGTAAGGAAGTATATTGTTACAACCATGATGAATGTTTTTTACTAACGCTAACGTTTGCTCTAATACGACTGGGGCTATTAAAAAGCCATGCCGGAATAAACCGTTAACTTGAATCAGCGAGCCTTGCACGCTAATGCGCGGCTGATTGTCATTAAAAGCAGGTCGGCATTGTGATATATGCTGTCGAATATTCGCTTCGCCAAAACCAGGATGGACACTATATGCAGCGCTTAATAACTCCATGGCAGAGCGTACTGTCATCGGTGAATCATCGTCACTTTCAATTTCAGTGGCACCTACCACGTAAAAGCCCTTTTGCTTAGGGGCGATATAGAGTTGATACCTTGGATGCATTAACCGTATTGGCCGTGAGATATTAACTTCAGGCGCATACAGCTGAAATAATTCACCACGTACCGAGCGTAAATCACTTAAGGGTGAACAAGAAGGTTTACTCTGCTTGGTTGTTGCTCCAGTGCCGCGACAATCAATTACTAAATCAAATGACTTTTTACCCGATAATCCTGCTTGTTGGTAACATACTTCACTAGTTTGTTCAGCCGTTCGTATATCAGTCACTAAGCATTCACTTAACCAAGAAAAACTTGCACTATCAGCATGTTCTCCTTCTTGTTCAAGCTGTTTACGCAACGCGACTAATAAGCGTCGATTACCAATTTGCCCTTCTTGAGGTAAATAGAGTCCTTGGTTAAAACTTCGGCCTATTTCCGGCTCAAGTTCAGTTAATGCCGCTCGATTTAAATGCTGACAATCGTATTGACCATAGTTGTTTTGCAAATGACGAACAAAGCGCTGGTAGTCACCCTTGTCTTGGGCGTGGCTCACCATAATGGCGCCAGTATGTTGAAAGGTGGTGTGTTCATCTAAACTGGCAAGCAGCTTAGGCCACAGGTTTAATGATTTAAACCCCATTTCAACAATATTCGCTTCACAATGCAGCGACTCACCCAATGGGGTGAGTAAGCCTGCGGCGGCATAAGCGGCACTGTTGTGGGCGAGCTTATTATCTTTATCAAATAAAGTAATTTGATAATGTTGCCTATGCAGGCTTAAGGCGAGTAAACGCCCCATTAAGCCGGCGCCAATAATGGCAATGTTCATCGATGATCGACCGAGTTAATCAGCGAGTTGGTAGATTTCACTACCAGTCGCTTTAAACTCCGCAGATTTTTCCTGCATCGCTTGTTCAATAGCTTCATCAGACGCTATGGTGACAGTTTCATCAAGTAACTGAATTTTTATCGCGTTTTTATCAAGATCCGCTGCGTAATCTCGAACTTCTTGTGAGATTTTCATTGAACAGAACTTAGGGCCACACATTGAACAGAAATGCGCTACTTTACCTGACTCTTGCGGCAAGGTTTCATCATGGTAAGACTTAGCTGTTTCAGGGTCTAAACCAATATTGAATTGATCATACCAACGAAACTCAAAGCGCGCCTTACTCATGGCGTTATCACGAATTTGTGCCCCCGGATGACCTTTAGCTAAATCGCCAGCATGAGCAGCGATTTTGTAGGTGATTAACCCTTCTTTTACGTCCTCTTTGTTCGGTAAGCCTAAATGCTCTTTTGGCGTTACGTAACAAAGCATGGCACAGCCGTACCAACCAATATTGGCGGCACCAATACCCGAAGTAATATGATCATAACCCGGCGCAATATCAGTAGTTAATGGCCCTAGTGTGTAGAAAGGTGCTTCGCCACAATGCTCAAGTTGCTCATCCATGTTTTCTTTAATCATATGTAGCGGCACATGACCTGGACCTTCAATGATTGTTTGTACGTCATGCTTCCAAGCAATTTTAGTCAGCTCACCTAAGGTATGTAATTCAGCAAACTGTGCTTCATCGTTAGCATCGGCTACAGAGCCTGGACGTAAACCATCACCTAAAGAAAATGAGACATCGTACTGCTTTAAGATTTCGCAAATGTCTTCAAAGTGAGTGTATAAAAAGTTTTCTTTATGGTGCGCTAAACACCATTTAGCCATGATAGAGCCGCCACGTGAGACAATTCCGGTTACTCGTTTGGCGGTCATAGGTACATAACGTAGCAATACACCCGCATGAATAGTGAAGTAATCAACGCCTTGTTCAGCTTGTTCGATGAGGGTATCACGGAAGATTTCCCAAGTAAGATCTTCAGCAATACCATTAACTTTTTCAAGCGCTTGATAAATAGGGACGGTACCAATAGGTACTGGCGAGTTACGCATGATCCATTCACGTGTTTCATGTATGTTACGGCCGGTAGATAAATCCATTACCGTGTCTGCACCCCATTTAGTTGACCAAACCAGTTTTTCTACTTCTTCTTCAATTGAAGACGTAACTGCTGAGTTACCAATGTTCGCGTTTACTTTGATTAAAAAGTTACGACCGATAATCATTGGCTCACATTCAGGGTGATTGATATTTACTGGGATTATGGCGCGGCCACGTGCCACTTCATCACGGACAAATTCAGGGGTTATCTGCTCTGGAATACTGGCACCAAAAGATTGCCCTTTATGCTGTTGTAGTAAAATTTCATCTTTTACTTCTTGGCGCTTTAGGTTCTCACGAATGGCAATGTATTCCATTTCAGGGGTGATAATGCCTTTTTTAGCGTAATGCATTTGGGTAACGTTTTTGCCTTTTTTAGCAATACGTTTAGTGGGTAAATGCTCAAAACGGATTTCATCAACATTTTCGTCATCAAGACGTTCTTGCGCAAATTTTGAATGAGTTGTAGTGAAAGTTTCTACATCATCACGGGCATCAATCCAGGTTTCTCGTAAACGAGGAATACCTTTGTGTACGTCAATATCAATGTTTTCATCGGTATAAAAACCTGAGGTATCGTAAACACATAATGGTTCATTCTTTTCATAAACAGGGTTTTCTTTAGTTCCGCTTACTAAGGTATCCGTTAAAGTAATTTCACGCATACCGACTTTGATATCGTGAATTTCACCTTGAACATAGATTTTTTTAGAATTTGGGAACGATTGATCGGATACATTTTTTAAAAATGCGGCTGCCGATTCACGTTTTTCACGTCTGTTTTGAGGCTTGCTTGGGGTATTACTCATGTTCACACCTTGTTTTTCATTTAATAGAATAAAAAAACAGGCGGAGTTTCTTAAAATTAAGAAGAGGCAAAAAGAGTGGCTAGTATTTTTAGATTAGCAATTCTTTCTTGTTTCCTACGCAGATATTAATCTGATCAGGTTATACGGATCCCGCTTACGCGATCTCAGCCTTTGGCACTCCGACAAGTTTACATTAATTTTCAGAACATAATTAATGCGCTGAGATTCTAACCCAGTGGTTTGTGGTTTTGCAAGTAGAAGTCTGTAGCAAGTAGTAAGTTTTATAGGGGGTCTATGCAATTTAGTTATATATAAATAAGATGTATATTTGGTGTTAATTTATTGTCTATGTGCTTAATTATGGTACTATTTTAGCTCAGTAACGGATAGCAATGTTGGCATTATGGACGTATCTACAGATCAAATATCTCTTATCATAACCTTCGGTGAAAAATCTTGGGTCGTCTCCAAAGATGGTAGCTGGGATATTGCCGCGGATGATTTAGTTATTCCTGATGGTATAGTGCAGTATACTGTGCAAGCTAACGATGTGACGACGGATGGCGAACAAACATTAGTTTATATTAATGGTGATTGGTTAAAAGTCCCCAGTGAAATTGTTCAAGCGAGTGCTTCTCCGACAGAAACAAAAGCAACAGAAACCCCTATTCAAACGACCACAAAAAATACTTCTGACAATATAGATCAACAAGGTACGAATTTTTTCTTCCAAACTGTCAATAGAACTGGCGCCGAGCTAATACCTCAATCAGGTTACGATACAAGTTATGAGGAGCTTGAAGAAGCGGTTGAAATAGAAGGTAGGGGAACTGAAGAAAGCACTGATAACACTGATATTGAAGCTGGAATAACGGTTGAAGAAGAGAGTGTTTGTACTGGTGAAGGTGAAATCTACAATTTATCTGGTATCGTTGATGATGTAGAAGAAGGTAATACTGTTTATGTTACGTTGACTGATTCCCAAGGTAATCTGAAAAATTTTGAAACTGTGGTGCTTAATGGTGGTTGGTCAATACCTGATGCAGATTTAAGTGGTTTATTTGATGGCACTTTAACTGTGGTTGCGCAAACTCAAGACAACTCCGGAAATGTGGCGATTGATACCACCACGTTTATTAAAGATACCTTAGCAAAGATAACCATTGCGATTGATACTGGCAGCGATGATACCGTTAATAGTTTCGAAGCTCCACTATTAGTCATTTCAGGGACAGTTGAGGACGTTGATGAAGGGCAAACGGTTAAGGTAACAGTGACGGATGGTTTTGGGGATACGGTTGAATTCACAACGTTAGTTAACAATAGTAAATGGCAAATTAACCCAGCCGATGTTACTTCATTAGCTGATGGTGAATTAACCTATGCAGCGACGGTGATGGATCAGCACTGTAATGTGGCGACTGCTACTATAGGCTCTTTAAAAGATACCCGAGCAGAAATTGATGTCACAATAGATTCTGGGGATGATGAATTTTTAACCGTCGATGAAGTTGCTCCAGTATTGATTTATGGCACGGTAGCTAATGTAGAGTCCGGTCAAATTGTCACCGTTTTGTTATCTAATAATTCTGGCGATACCGATACCTTAACAGCTGTTGTGCAAAGTGATTTAACCTGGTCTGTAAGCCACGACATACAAGGTTATCAGGATGGAATATTAACCGCTAATGCTAGAGTAGCAGATATAGCAGGCAACATTACTACTGATGTTGATACAACCAATATCGATAGCAGTGATGCGATTACTCTTTTTGTAAACACCACTGAAAATAAAGTTGATGCGGTATTAAATGTTTTTGAAGTACCGCAAGTTGATATCTCAGGATTGGTGAATAATGTTGAAGAAGGGCAAGAGATCATTGTAACTGTTACGGATGGTCTAACGGTACTTACTTTTTACTCTATAGTCGACGGTCTTGCATGGCACATTAACAATGTTAACTTGTCTGAACTTGTTGATACAACATTAGTTTTTACTGCCAGTGTGGTTGATTTAGCAGGAAATGCTGCAACCGACATGGTTCATGTATTAAAAAATACGATTGCAGGAATAACAATTGAAATTGATGCTGGAAGCGACAATATAATTAATAGTTTTGAATCAGCAAGATTAACGGTTTCAGGTAGCGTTGATAATGTAGAGGATGGGCAAATTGTTTCTATATTGATTAGCGATGGCATGAACTCGTCAATACAAACCGCCATCGTTAGTGATGGGAGTTGGTCAATTGAAAA
>NZ_BAAJMC010000019.1:0-72711 GCF_057551365.1 Colwellia sp. KS18-150
ATTAACGGTTAGGGCTTAATTGATGTAATTGTTGTAAGGCTTTCTGAGTTCTTATACTTTTATAACCAATATCACTGGCACTTAAACTACTACCTTCTTGGAATGGAAACTTATCGATAGTATTCATGAATTTGGTTACTTGTTGCTGAACAGGTACAAATAACCACATGTTATCGGCATACCAACGAAGGTACATAGCAGACTCTTTTGAAGCGGTTTCAAATGGGTCAGCGTGTAGGTTAGTAATTACCGGCCAAGCAGGGGTTTTGCGATAAGCGGTATTGATGCCACCTTCTTCAACAGCGAAAGCAATTTTCCACTCGTTCCAACGCACAGCGTTTAAATCACCAGCAGCATTAAAGTATAATTTACTGGTACGTGGTGATGCTTTTTCTTTACCTTCGAAGAAAGGTTTAAAGTTATGACCATCGGCATGGATTTTCCATTTTTTACCGTTTGCTTTATGGCCTTTTTTCAGTTTGTTGACAACGTTTGGCTCACCAGCTGCGGCAAGAAGTGTTGGCATCCAATCTTCATGAGACATCATGTTGTTAAAGCGAGAGCCGGCTTTAATAGTACCAGGCCATCTTACTAACTGAGGTACTCGCATACCCCCTTCATTTGTTGTCCCTTTTTCACCAAGAAATGGTGAAGTACCACCGTCAGGCCATGAGAATTTTTCAGCGCCATTATCGGTTGAATAAATAACAATAGTATTATCGGCAATTTTCAAATCATCTAACTTATCTAATAGAATACCGACATGATCGTCATGCTCTAACATACCGTCAGCTGTTAGGCCTACGCCTGATTTGCCACGATATTTTTCTTGTAATCGAGTCCATACATGCATACGGGTTGAGCTATGCCAGATAAAGAAAGGTTTTTTGGCTTTATGAGCTTTATCAATAAACTTTAATGTACCCGCTAAAAACTCTTCATCAGCGTTTTCCATGCGCTTACGCGTCATTGAACCCGTATTTTCAATTTGACCATCGGCATATGAATGGATTACACCACGAGGGCCATATTTTTTATGGAACTCTTTGTCTTTAGGGTAGTAGTAGGTTTCTGGCTCTTCTTCGGCATTTAAATGGTATAGGTTACCAAAAAACTCATCAAAACCATGGTTAGTAGGTAGATGCTCGTCTTGATCTCCTAAATGGTTTTTACCAAATTGAGCAGTCATATAACCTTTTTCTTTTAAAAGGTCAGCAATAGTTGGTGTCCAATCGGGAATACCATGTGTTGAACCTGGCATGCCTATGGTTAGTAGTCCTGTTCTAAAAGGCTCTTGTCCTAAAATAAATGATGCACGGCCCGCAGTACAACTTTGTTGGGCATAATGATGAGTAAATAAAGCACCCTCATCAGCAATACGGTCAATATTTGGCGTTTCATAGCCCATCATACCTTGGTTATAGGCACTGATGTTATAATAGCCAATATCGTCACCCCAAATCGCTAAAACATTAGGTTTTGATTTATCGGTTGTTGCAACAGCACTACTGGCTATCGCTAATAAACCTATTCCTAGGGTTATTTTTTTAAACTTATTTACCATTTTCATTGTTGATCCTTTTACATATAAAGAAATGTCATTAAAATTTAAAGGTTAAATCTTGGTTAATATGAGATGATTCAATTGTAAATGCAAGTCATTTGCGTTAACTTTTCAGAATAAGATATTTTGCTATTCATAATCAAGGAAGTGTTCATGCCGTATTCAAATATAAAAAATAGGTTATTGTTTTATAAAATAATAATCATTTCATCGTTAACTATTCTCAGTAGTTTTTCATTTATTGCACAGGCGTCTAAACCTAAATTGGTTTTACAAATTACTGTTGACCAATTACGTGGCGATATGCCGTATCGGTATTTGGATAAAATGGGAAAAGGCGGCTTTAAATATTTATTAAATGAAGGTGTGGTTTATAAGGATGCTCACCATAATCACGCGAATACCGAAACGATAGTTGGTCATGCAACGCTTGCTACAGGCGCTTTGCCGGCAGTACACGGTATGATTGGTAATGTTTGGTATGACAATAAACTAAATCGCTTAGTGTATAACATTGAAGATGCGGAGCATCCGCTATTGTCAGCGAATGCTGATGTTAACCAAAAAACAGAAATTGATCCCACACAACGTACTGCTAAATCATCAGGACGCTCACCTCGAAATATTCTTGTTTCAACATTTAGTGACGAGCTTTCAATTGCAAGTAATGGCAAGGCTAAAATATTTGGTGTTTCTGTTAAGGATAGGGGAGCCGTTTCCCTTGCTGGCCATATGGGGAAAGCTTTTTGGTTCTCTAAAAAGTCAGGTGAGTTTGTCACTAGCCAATATTATTATGATAAATACCCTGACTGGGTCACAAAGTGGAATAGTAAAAAATTAGCGCAACAATATCATCAACAAACATGGCAACTTTCACAGCCACTGAATAAGTATGAGTTTGCTGAGCAAGACGACCAAGCTTGGGAAACCGCATTACCAGGTTTTGGGCGTACTTTCCCACATCAATACGGTGATAGTTCTAACGGCTACTTTAATACCTTTTTGACCTTGAGCCCCGCAGGAGATGAATTAACACTAGATTTTGCCAAAGCTGTGGTCAATAACGAGCAGCTTGGTAAAGATAATATTACCGACTATTTATCGGTAAGTTTTTCTTCAACAGATTATGTCAGTCATATATTTGGACCTTCAAGTTTAGAAGCTGAAGATAATATGCTTAGGCTTGATAGAACTATTGCGAATTTATTAAAGTTTATCGATAAAAAAGTTGGTTTAGACAATACGCTTATTGTGTTATCTGCGGATCATGGCGCAGCAGAAGTACCTGCTTATTTATCGAGTTTAGGAATGGAGACTAAAGTGGTTAAGCCAAAGGAATGGGATAAGTCGGCAAGCATGACGATTTTGAAACGTAAGTTTGGTTTTGATGAACAGTTAATTAAATCTTACTTTCATCCTTATATCTATTTAGATAGAGAGTTGATTGAAAGACGAAAATTAAACCTAGCCCAAGTTCAAAAAGCGGTTGCTTTTGAAGTAGATAAAATGGATGGCGTTGCTATTGCTGTTACCAGCACTGATATAGAGTCAGGTAGTATTCCAAAAGATTACCTGCATACTCTAGTAACTAATAATCATAACCCAAACCGCTCAGGCGATATTTATGTAGTACTTGATGCACATCGCTTTGTCGCCGATATGGAAGGTTTAACGGTTGCAGCAACCCATGGCTCTCCTTGGGGATATGATACTTTTGTGCCATTAATCTTTGCGGGTTTCAATCTTGATGATGAAGTAAACTATCAGCGTGTTAGTACCACTGATATTGCGGTAACTTTATCTGCAGTTTTAGGTATTAAGCCGCCATCTGGCGCTCAAGGTAATGTATTAATCGACGTTGTTGAAGATTAATTTCCCTTTTGATAATTAGCTTTATATTCTATGATGTTCATCCTCTTCATAGAATATAAGCTGTCGTTAGATTATGCGTCCCTCAAGTTACCCTGATAACGAAGTTTCTACCCTTAATTGGCAAGCCTTTAAATTAATATTACCTTATTTATTTGAATTTAAAACACGCATAGTTTTTGCCATGTGTTGTTTAATATTAACTAAAGTTGCTAGCGTTTATTTACCTTTTATTTTAAAAGATATCGTTGATACTTTAGATACAAAAGCTCCAGAAAATATGCAGGCTTTGGTCGTGCCATTTGGTTTGGTCCTAGCTTATGGGGCAGTACGATTATCTATTGTACTTTTTGCTGAGATACGCGATACCCTGTTTGGTCGTGTGACTGAGCGAGCCATTCGCCGTATTGGTTTAAAAGTATTTCGTCACCTCCATCAACTTGATTTAGATTTTCATTTAAATCGACAGACAGGTGGTTTGTCTCGTGATATAGATCGCGGTACCACAGGCATTAGTTTTTTAATGCGTTTCATGGTGTTCAATATAGTGCCTACCTTGCTTGAAATTGTGATGGTGGTCACCATTCTTTTTATTAATTATGGCATCTGGTTTGCCTTAATCACTTTAGGTTCAATTTTAACTTATATTGCCTATTCTGTTTATGCTACTGAGTTACGCACCCGTTATGTAAGAGAAGCTAATAAAGCCGACTCTTCGAGTAATACACGTGCTATTGATAGTCTGTTAAATTATGAAACGGTTAAGTACTTTACCAATGAAGACTACGAGTCGAAGGCATACGATGAACAGTTATCTCATTGGGAGCAGGCTAAAATTAAAAATCGTTTATCGTTATTTGCGTTAAATGGTGGCCAGGCATTTATTATTGCCATGGCAATGACAGCAATGTTAGCTCTAGCAGCCGTTAGTGTTAGCGAAGGTAATATGACTTTAGGGGATCTTGTGCTGATTAACGCCTTTATGATGCAACTTTTTATGCCATTGAATTTTTTAGGTTTTGTTTACCGCGAAATTAAAGGATCTCTTGCCAATATTGAAAACCTTTTTGGCTTGCTAGATAAAGCCCCGAAGGTTAATGACAAAGAAAATGCGAGTAATTTAGATATAGCCCAATCTCCCATTTCTTTTGAAAATATCTCTTTTGCATATAACCCTAAACGAGACATAATCAAAAACGTCTCTTTTACGGTTAACAGCGGTGAAAAAGTCGCAGTAGTTGGTGAGAGTGGCTCAGGAAAATCAACTTTAGTAAAATTGTTATTCAGGTTTTATGAAGTCAATTCAGGATTTATCAGCATCAATGGCCAAAATATCAATCACGTGACTCAACATTCATTACGAAGCCACATAGGGATAGTACCGCAAGATACCGTATTATTTAATGATAGTTTGTTTGCAAATGTTAATTATGGCTTACCTGAGGCAAGTTATGAACAAGTAATGAATGCTATAGAAATGGCCCATCTGACTAAATTTGTAAATAGTTTACCCGATGGAGTAGAAACCATGGTGGGGGAGCGGGGATTAAAGCTTTCTGGGGGAGAGAAACAGCGTGTAGCTATTGCTCGAACTATACTGAAAAATCCGCAAATATTGGTGTTTGATGAGGCCACGTCGTCATTAGATAGTCAATCTGAGCAAGCTATTTTGACAGCCATTAATGAAGTGGCGAAAAATAGGACCAGTCTAGTGATTGCTCATCGACTATCAACCATAGTTGATAGCGATAATATTATTGTAATGAGTGAAGGCGAAATTGTAGAGCAGGGGAATCATCAACAATTGTTAGCTAAGCAAGGGAAATATAGTAAAATGTGGCAATTACAGCAGTCAGCACAGTAAATGATTTTATGAGAGAACGAGAAAATAACGAAGAAAGTGGCAGCGTATTAGCGATTAAAGACTGGATAGAAACAGTGATCATCGGGCTTAACTTTTGTCCGTTTGCTAAGAAGGAATTTGTCAATAATAGCATTTGTTATTATCAATCATCACAAAGCCAAGTTAAGCCAGCCTTAATTGAATTTGTTGAGCAATGTCGTTATTTACAGGCGCATCCAGAGGTTGAAACGACATTAATAATATTTGAAGATGGTTTTCGTAGTTTTGATCGTTACCTAGACTTACTTGATTATGCGAATGAACTGTTGATTGACTCTGGTTTTGAAGGCGTATTTCAACTGGCAAGTATGCACCCTGAATACTGTTTTGAGGGCGAAGATTATGATGAGGTGAGCAACTTTACGAATCGTTCACCATTACCTTTGTTACATATCATTCGTGAAGCCAGTATGGCGCGAGTGCTATCCGTTTATAATAAGCCGGAAATGATCCCTGAAAATAATATCTCCCTAGCACATGAAAAGGGCAGTAATTTCTTTATAAATGTTTTAAAAACAATTCATGACAACCATTTTGCACGTTAAATTACAGCTGAGTTACAATCATTGTAGTGTTTTTTTTGTACAGTACCCTCAGGTTATTAACTATTCAAAAGGGTCTGAAATGAAAACTATTTATCGTGGTGAAGAGTATACGTTTTGCTGTTTTGATGAGTTATGGCATTTTTATCAAAATATTTTAACGCGTAATCGAAGCTTTAAGTTTTAAAATTTATGATTATAAGAAAAGCTAGCTTTTAATAAATAGCCTCAGGTAGAATGGCTTTTTGTTTAATCTTATATCTTATATGTCTTACCTTGAACAATTCTTTATTATTGCTGCCGTTCATTTATTGGCTGTAGCAAGCCCAGGTCCCGACTTTGCAATAATATTGAAGCAAAGTATCCGCTATGATCGTCGTACCGCAATTTTAACCAGTTTAGGGATCGCCAGTGGTATTTTATTACATGTTACCTATTCACTGGTTGGCATAGGTTTACTGATTGCCAGTGATGAACGTTTGCTGACAGCATTAAAGTATATTGCTGCAGGTTATTTTTGTTACATTGCTTGGCATGGCTTGCGTGCTAAAAAACCTGATGTACCGCGCACTGAAGAGCAAATTCAAGACGTCAATAAAGAAAGTGCTGTGCCTTCCGCTAAAAAAGCATTTTTTACCGGGTTTTTAATCAATGGTCTTAATGTAAAAGCTACTTTGTTTTTCGTGAGTTTATTTTCTGTTGTTATCGAACCTTCAACGCCATTTGAGATTAAATTAACTTATGGTTTGTACATGACAATTGCCACAGGTATTTGGTTTGTGAGTTTATCCTACTTATTAACACACCGAAGAGTGAGATATTATTTACAAATAAAAGGTTATCTATTAGATAGAGTGATGGGCGCTGTATTATTGCTATTGGCACTACAGTTAGTGCTAAGTGATTTAAGTTAACCCCTTTTTAGCATGATACACATTATTTTTTATATTCAGGTATAATATTGCCTTAGGGTCTGTTGAACTTTTAAGGTTGTTTTTGTAGCGATTTGTTGGGCATTTATACAAGGCAGCCCCTTTTGTTTTACGTTTCTTTTTCTGTTTTATAAGGGTTTTTACTTTGCCTGAAAAAATTTCTATTGTACAAGTTGGTGGTAGTGTTGAACGTGCACTACAAGGTGATTATCAAATTGATGTTAAAGCTATTTTGAATGAAGCTTGGCAATTAACTATGAAGTCGCGCTTAGCGATAAATATAGGGTTATTGTTTTCAATCATACTTGGTATGTCGGTATCATTTATTGTTAGTGACTATCTCGGTGGTATTGAGGCTGTGCTTGAAGATCCTCAAGCGAGTATGCTGTTAAATGTTGTAGTTACCATCGCGGTATGGCCTTTTATTGCAGAGGTTGAAATGATGGGAGTGTTGCACTCCGTCGGTATGCCTACTCAACCGAAAATGATTTTCGCGTTTTTACAACGAGCCAGTTGGGTTGTGTTATGTGCCTTATTTACTTCGGTATTAATTAGTTTAGGTTTTCAGTTATTGATATTACCGGGTATTTTCTTAGCAATTACTTTATCGTTAACTATCCCTTTAGTGATTGAGAAAAAAATGACGCCCATGAAGGCTATTATCATTTCTGTTAAATCCCTTCGTTTTAAATTGTTTCCTTTGTTTATTGTCTATTTCATTTTATTCCTGTCACTGATCATGTTATTTTTTCCTTTAGCATTATTGTTAGAGTCAACACTAGCGCCAGTTGGGTTTATCATTTTTCTTTTTGGTATCAATTACTTAGCACCTTTATATTATAATGTAAAAGGTATTTTATACCGTGAAATTTTTGGAATTAGTTTAGCTACTGATAAGAGTGAAGAAGAGCTTAGTCAAACGACTAATTCATCAGTGTCTAAGGTGGACTCAGATTCAGATGATACTTTTTCAGCTTAATATGCATTTAAAGAAAATGAAGGAATACAATGAGTAAAACAACATTTATTAGCAGCATCTTATTAGTGGCTTTAGCGGTATTCATACTAGCCCCTTTTACTTTTTTAAAGCCTGTAGCTATTCCAAAGCCTGAAAAAGAGCAAATAAGCAGTAAAGTTGAAGCGGATAAAGAAATTGTTAAGCAAGTTATAGAGAAACCTTTACACTCAGTTGACTTGCCTGACTTTGCTGCAATAAAAGATGTAAAGAGTAAAAAGAAGCAATTCTTTGACTTCATTCGTCCTTCAATAGAAAAAGAAAATACTAAGTTAGTAACGCAGCGAGCACGGTTAGAATTTTGGCTAGAGAAAATATCTTTAGGCTTATCGCTATCAGAGAGTGAGTTAAAAACGTTAGCTAGTTTAGTGAAGAAGTATCGTGTTAATGAGAAATCGTCGGTTCTGCAGCAGGTTAATGACTTACTTGTTCGCATCGACGTTGTACCTACGCCGCTAGTATTAGTACAAGCGGCTAATGAGTCGGCATGGGGCACATCAAGATTTTCTCGAATAGGACTCAATTTCTTTGGTATTTGGTGTTATCGCCAAGGTTGCGGGATGGTACCTGGTGGCAGAAATACTGGGGCCAAACATGAAGTAGCTGCGTTTCAAAGTGTAGATGAAGCGGTAGCGAGATATTTCTATAATATCAATTCACATAATGCTTACCGTGTCTTTAGAAGTATACGCTTTGAACTACGCTCTAATCATCAGCCATTAAACCCTGAGCTATTAGCTACAGGGCTACTTGCCTATTCAGAGCGAGGCGCAGATTATGTTACTGATCTTACGCACATGCTAAGACAAAATCAGCAATACTTTCAAGACTCTAATCTAAGTAAAGATGTTATTGCTGGAGAGTAAATAACTACTTAACCTGAATAACATTAAGCTCATTGCTATGTGAGCTTATATTGTCAGCTTGGGGATATTCAGGAGTATCAAATGCGGTATCACCGCCATCAATTATACCTGAATCACTATCAATAGTTTTAAAATCAAATAACTGGCTATCACATAAATGTGATGGGACAACATTTCGCATAGCTGTAAACATTGACTCTATTCTACCAGGGTGCTGTTCATGCCAGTCTTGTAACATGCGCTTAATGTTTTGACGTTGTAAATTAGGTTGTGAGCCACAAAGGTTACAAGGAATGATAGGAAACTGTTTTAATTCGGCATATTGAATTAATTCGGCTTCTTTACAAAAAGCAAGCGGTCTGATCACGACATGCTCACCATTATCGGAAACTAATTTAGCAGGCATAGCCTTCATCTTTCCACCATAAAACATGTTTAACATCAGTGTTTCAATCATGTCGTCTCGATGGTGCCCAAGTGCTATTTTTGTAGCGCCTAAGTTTTTTGCTGTTTTATAAAGAACAGCGCGTCTTAGCCTTGAGCACAAGCTACAGGTGGTTTTTCCTTCAGGAATTTTATCTTTTACAATCGCATAAGTATCTTCTTCAATAATATGATACTCGATACCTAAACCATCAAGGTACTGCGGTAGTACATGCTCTGGAAAACCGGGCTGTTTTTGATCTAAATTTACTGCGATTATCTCAAAGTTAATTGGCGCAGACTCTTTAAGTAACATTAAAATACTTAAGAGCGCATAACTGTCTTTGCCTCCTGATAAACAAACCATGACTTTATCGCCTTCCTCAATCATATTGTATTCAGCAATAGCTTGGCCGACATGACGTCTGATGCGTTTTTCAAGTTTTGGTAATTGAGTCTGTTGTATCGCAGTTAAGGGCTTTGAGGTGTTCATAAAAGGCAGCTTTAGTTAAAACGGTTTAATTTCGCCGCGCATTATAGGTTTTTTAGCGCTTTAAAGCTATAAGGCAGAGGTAACAAACTAGGGTCTGTTGAACTTTAAGTTTATCACTCTGTTTCGCTTGAAAAAGAGTGACGATTTTTCAGTAGAGCCTAATGGTTTATGGCTTACTTTAACCTAACTCCGTTAAAAACCGTCAAAGCACAATGATTACATTGCACTCTTCTCGCCTTGTTATCTTAAAAATTAGCTAATAACTATTTCAATATGTTGATTTACTGTAATGGTGATACATAGCCATCGGGTTTTAGAGCGAGAACGTCACAATTAAGTTGGTCAATTACATGCTCTGCTGTATTTCCTATTAGAGCGGCTGAAATACCTGTTCTACCGACAGTACCAAGAATGACCAACTCTGCATCCACTTTTTCTGCGACTTGCTCTATAACTGTCTCAGGTAAGCCTTCTTCAACATGAGTATTAAGAACACTAATATCAAATTTATTAGCATGAGTGATCATCGCTTGTTGATGATGCTTTAACATGGTGTCATTGTATTCTGTGGAATTAAACTCAGGTATTTCAATGGCGATATTTACCGGGGTACCTGGAAATGAATTTACTAAATGAACATTGCCTTGAACAATTGAAGCTAACTGTTTGGCTTCCTCAGTAATTTTAATATTAAGTGAGCGGTGTTCAGATTCATCACTACCAACATTTAGTGCTGCAATTATATTACCATTTTCAGGCCAAGCGTGATCTTTAACTAATAACACTGGGCAAGGGCATTTTCGTAAAATATGCCAATCTGTTGGGGTAAAAATCACAGACTTTAATTTGTCATGTAAGTGTGTTCCTTTGATGACAATATCATAATCATGTTCTATGACTTGCTCTACGATAGCTTCGAAAGGGCGGTTATGCCAAACCACTTGACAATTTATGTCCATATCACCTTTTAAACTATTAACAATATTTTCTAGCCATGATTTTTTATCTTTGATTACTGACTGACACATAACGTCACGTTCTTCGCTTGATAAAATAGTGGTCATTTCATAAGAAAAATCAAAAATAGTTAAAAAAGCACAAACTTCTACATTGGTATCAGTTTTGGCTTTAATACTAGCGGCTAATTCTATTGCTCTTTTTAGTGCTTTTTGATCTTCCGTTGTCGGATCGATAACGGCGAGGATTTTTTGATATGTTTGCATGATTAATCTCACTTTTATAAATTAACAATATAACCATTAAAAGAACATAGTTAATTTATAGCAAATGTATGAAATTAATGCTTGTTTTAAATCAATTTATTTGGAAGTTTACGGGTCACGATAAATGATTTTATCGCGACAATAACCCTTAAACTTTGTAGCGGATTAAGACTCAGCGCAATCAATTAATGCATCAATATCTAAAATAGAAATTAATTTACCATCAACATTGATTAAGCCATTTTTATGAAAACGATTTAACAACCGACTGATTGTTTCAACCGTTAAACCAATATAGTTACCTATATCGCTTCGAGTCATTGTTAGTCTAAATTCACTGGCGGATAAACCACGGTCATGATAACGATCGCTTAATGTAACCAAAAATGTTGCTACACGTTGCTCGGCATTTTTTCGGTTTAACAGGGTGAGCATTTCTTGATCAGTGCGAATTTCATTACTCATTAAGCGTAAAACTTGCTTCTTAAGTTTTGGCATAGTGTTAGACAGTTTGTCTAAATTATTATAAGGAATTTCACACACCATTGATGTCTCAAGTGCTTGAGCAAAACTTTTATGCTCAGCATCAGCTATTGCGTCAAATCCTAATAAGTCCCCCGCTAGATGAAAGCCAGTGATTTGCTCTTCACCTTGCTCGTTAACAGTATAGGTTTTAAATGTTCCTGAGCGAATAGCATATAGTGCGTGCATATCTTGGCCATCGGTAAATATTTTATCGCCTTTGTGGATAGGGCGTTTACGATCAATAATATTGTCGAGAGTATTAAGCTCTTGATCGTTTAGCGTAAAAGGCAAACAAAGCTCACTAATACTACAGTTTTGACATTTGATATGTTGTGCGCTTGGGCAACTATTGTTCGACATACATTACTCGATTATTTACATAGCTTCTTAGGACAAATCTATGGTATTAGAACACCTGTCTAGATGCAAGAAGTAAACTATAAATACCAAAGGTAATTAATATTAATGCCATTGTTTTTCGTAACTTAGCATTGGCTAATAAATGCTTAACACTACCGAAACTAAAAGAGAGTGTTAATAGCGCTGGCAAGGTTCCTAAGCCGAAAAAAAACATAATGCTTGCCCCTGTTACCAAACTACCGCTCGCTAATGCCCAAGTTAGGGTTGAATAAACTAGGCCACAAGGTAGCCAGCCCCAGATAGCGCCTAAAGAGAATGCTTTACTCGGAGTACTGACAGGAATAACATTTTTAGCCAAAGGAGAAATGTACTTCCATAATCCCTTTCCTAAAGCTTCAATGCGATTTATCCACATTAACCATTGCCCTAAATATAACCCTAATAAAATAAGAAAAATGGCTGAAATGATACGTAAGCTTGCCAGTGGCATACCGATATTTTTTGCAGCAATTGAGCCAGTAAAGCCAACGATAGCGCCAATAATACTGTATGAAGCAATACGGCCAATATTATAAGCAAAAATTAAGCTTAATTTGTTTACTTGATTATGAGTCTGCTCTTGGCCATTAACAGGGATCTGTTGATTATTAGCATGCTTAGGCTGAGGAAGTGCAGATGTTAACATGGTAGTTATACCACCACACATGGCAATACAATGACCAGAGCCAAGTAAACCTATGATAAATGCCGAGAGAATATCAATATTCATTTATTGTCTTGTTCAGGAGCTTGAGTAGTTTTTATTTCTTTTGCATCAACTTCTGATTGAGTGTTCTGATTAACTTCGATAGATTCTTGGTTTTCATTTTCATCGAAAAGAATGCTCATGCCTTGCTTTTCGAGATCATCAAATTGCTCTGTTTTTACTGCCCAAAAGAACAAATAGATACCAAGGACAGTAAGTAATACAGCGATAGGGATTAATATGTATATTATGCTCATCTTTTACTCTTTTGTTGAGTGACTACTTTTTTAGTAAACGTAGTGAGTTGGTGATCACTAAAATCGAGCTTGCAGACATTCCTATAACCGCCATGTAAGGGGTTATAAATCCAGCAACGGCTAATGGTAATACAATGGCATTATAACCAAAAGCCCATAAGTAATTTTGAAACACGATACGACGTGTTTTTATTGCTACCTTATTTAAGGTGCTAATACTGGAAAGTTTATCATTTAATAAAATGACATCGGCACCGCTTTTGGCAATATCAGTACCGCATCCCATTGCCATGGAAACATGTGCCGCACCAAACACAGGGGAGTCATTAACACCGTCACCTACCATAGCAACTTTTACTGGTTCATGCGCTTGCATTTCCAACAGCTTATTCATTTTATCACTGGCTGAAAGGTCGCCATAACATTGAGTTATTGTTAACTGCTTTGCAATTTTATTACAAGCAATTTGGCTATCACCTGAAAGCATCAGAGTTTGATTATTGATATTTAATGATTTGATTAGTGATGATGCATCATTTCTCACTTGATCTACTAAGAAAAAAGCAGCGATAAGCACACCCTCACAAAGTAAAACACAACTTGCAGATTGGATGTCTTCATCAAACTCATCTAATTGCCAGCTTGGTTTACCTATACTGTACTCTTGATTATTAATAACGCCACTCACCCCTTTGCCTGATTCAACTCTTACTTGGCTTGTTTGCAGTGAGTAATCACGGTAAGGACTAAAAGGCTTAGCTAAAGGATGTTCAGAGTGAGATTCTAATGCGGCAGCAATCGCTAATACTTCCTGCTTGTTGAATCTATTTTCATTGGCAATGCTTACCTGTTCAATGACAAACTCACCAGTGGTTAATGTACCGGTTTTATCAAAAGCGAAACAATTAATCTGTGGCATAGTTTCCATAACATGTGCTGATTTTATCATGATACCATCACGGTTTAAGCGTGTAGTCGCACAAGTTAATGCGGTAGGAGTAGCTAAAGAAAGGGCACAAGGACAAGTAGCAACGAGCACAGATAAAGTGATCCAAAAAGCTTCTTCAGGTAAATGTTGTTGCCAATAAAGTGCTGTACCTATCGCGGTCATTAATATAATGGCGACAAAATATTGTGCGATTTTATCTGATAGTCGAGCAAGCTTTGGCTTATGAGCTTGAGACTGTTCACTTAAACGAATTAGTTGGCTTAAAAAAGATTGGCTATTTTTTTGTTTTACTCTGACTGTTATATTGCTATCGCCATTTATTGTACCGGCAAACACTTTGTCATTAAGGTTTTTACTGACAGGTAATTGCTCACCAGAAAGCATCGCTTCGTTTATATGTGAATGACCATCAATGATAACGCCGTCTGCAGGTACTGTTTCTCCAGGCTTAATTAAAACAATATCCTCAACAATCAGTAACTTGGCTGCTACTAACTCTTCTTTAGTTATGGATTCTAAAAGGAGTGATTGACCGTGACCAATTCTTGTTGCTGTCATTGGCATAAGTTTTAATAAATTGGCAGAAACTTGTGCTGCGTGAGAGCGAGCCCTGAATTCTAAAAACTTTCCAATAAGTAATAGGAAAGTAAACATCGAAACAGACTCAAAATAAACTTCACCTTGCTGAGATATTGTCGCCCATGCACTTGCACTAAATGCTAGTATTATCGCAATGGTGACAGGCACATCCATGGATAGCCTTTTTACTTTTAGGGCACTAATTGCGCCTTTATAAAAAGACAAAGCACCATAAGTAACAATCGGAATAGCTAAAATAAAACTCACCCAACGCAAATATACCTTGTTGTGATCAGACATATCCGCGAAGGCACCAAAATATAAACCTACGGCAATCATCATGATTTGCATCATTAAAATACCGCTGATACCGAGTCTTTTAATAAAGGTTTTACTTATTCTTTTATTACGCTTTTCTACTTCATTGGCTTTAAAGGGTAAGGCTTGATAACCAATTCTATCTATAGCATTGAGGATTTCACTTAAGGCTAATTTATTATCCTGCCATTTTATAGTCGCTCTTTGTGTTGTTGCATTAACATTAATGGCTTCAATACCTATCTTTTTGCTCAGTTGCATTTCAATCAACCAAGCACAAGCAGCACAGTTTATGCCTTCAATACTTAAAATGGCTTCCTTTATTTCTTTATCTTGATAAATAAATTCATCTTGTAATACGGCTTCATCGAGCAGTTGATTTTTTTGCAACTGCTCAGGCACAAGCTCTGCGCCTTTATGAGCAGGCTCAGTTCTTACAGCATAATATTGCGTTAAATTGTTATCTACAATGGTTTGAGCAACAGCTTGACAACCAATACAGCACATGGGCTGTAGGTTGTTGTTTATGTTTACATTTAAATTGATTCCAGTGGGGATTAATTCATCACAATGAAAACAATTTCTTGTTACTATCGTCATAGAAATATTTAACTAAGCTAACATTAATGGCAAAGCATTAACGTGCTTTGGTTGGATCTGGAATGATTGCTATGAATTCACTTTGAGGTAAAGCAATGGTTTCTTGAATTTTCCAGCTATTGTCAAAAGGTGTGATAGTTATCTTCCATTTACCAGAAATGTTGTTATCAAAAGTTTGTCTAAAGTGACCGTTTCCATCTGGTGTTAATGCCAGATAAAAGTCATTTTCTTCTAGGGTAGGGTGGTAAAAGTTTACATTCAAGAGTGGGAAAACTTTTTCAATACCAGAAGGTTTTATGATTAGCTCATCATCAGTATATTTTAAGTCGAAACGCATTCCTAATTTTTGAGCATTTTTAACTTTAGAAACCTCTAAGTTAATTGCTTTACCCGTTTTATAATAATCTCCCACCACCAAAGTGTCCGGATCGGTATTAGCAATAATATAGGTGGCAATTCCCGCAACAACTGCGGTAAAAGGAAGAATAAAAACTAACCAAGCCCAAGGCTCACGATACCAAGATGACTTCATAATATGGAAACTACTTTAGGTTATACGAAATTGGCCGCTATTATAGCTTTTTTCTGTACTGGGAGCTAGTTTTGTTAGTAACACAGAGGTAATAAAAAAGGCCAGATAACAATGTGTTACATGGCCTTTGAATTTATTTATTCTCGATGAGGCTTAGCTCATGTTTGAATGATAAATTAACTGCTAATCTTGCGAAAGTGAGTAAACGTAAGCACTGATCACATGTACTTTTTCTTCACCTAAAATATCAGCCCAAGGAGGCATAACACCAGCACGGCCATATCTAATAGATTCTTCAATAGCACGCTGAGAGCCACCATATAACCAAGTGTTATCTGACAAGTTAGGTGCGCCCATTGGTAAACCAAGTGCTAAGCTACCTTGACCTTCTGGTCCATGACAACCTGCACAGATACCAAATTTAGCTTTACCTGCTTTAGCAAGGTCAGCATTGACTGAACGACCACTTAAACTAATCACGTAGGCTGCAACTTCTTTAACGCCTTGCTCGCCGCCTAATGCACTTTCCCAAGCAATCATACCTGTTGCTATACGACCATGCATTATGGTTTCTTTGATTTTTTCTGGGCTGCCGCCATATAACCAATCATTATCGGCTAAGTTAGGGAAACCTGTGGTACCACGAGCATCAGAGCCATGACATTGAGCACAGTTTTGAATGAATAGACGCTGACCAACCTTTAAAGCTTCTGAGTCAGTGGCTAAATCTTCAATAGAGCGAGCAGCATAGGCCGCAAAAATCGGTCCATACTTAGCATCAGCTTGAGCTACTTCACGATCGTATTGTACTAAAACGCCAGAGTCGCTTGCTAGGTACTCTGCTGTTTTCGCTTTTGATTCAGCAATGTTTAAAATACCTTGGTTCGAGCTTTTCCAACCCAGTAAACCAGTCCAGTTGCCTAAACCATACATGGCGATGTAACCAAACGCCCAAATAATGGTTAACAAGAAAAACGTACTCCACCAATTAGGTAAAGGATTATTTAATTCTTCGATACCATCGAAGGTGTGTCCCATAGACTCACCTTCTTCCACACCTGCAAAGTTCTTTAAGCACCAACGTAGTAAAAGAAAACAACCTACTAAAGAGCCAAGGGTAAGAACCCAAACCCATATATTCCAGAAGCTAGACATTATTATTAGTCTCCTGTTTGCTATCTGTTTCAAGATGGCTTTCGCTTTTTTGTGTTTGCTCATCATCTAAAATCGAATTAGCAATTTCATCAAAAGATGCTTTGCGTTTTTTCGAATAAGACCAAATTACTATCACAATAAATAAAGCCAATATAAGGAGGGCAAAAAACCCTCTTAATGTTCCGTAATCCATAAGGTGCTACTTCAATGCATGGCCAAGTGATTGCAAGTAAGCAACCAAGGCACTCATTTCAGTTTTACCCTGTACCGCTTCTTTAGCGCCATCTATTTCTGCTTGTGTATAAAGCGGAATAGCATTGCCGTTTTCATCTTTATGAGAGCGATTGCGAGTTAACCAATTAAACGTTTTAAGCTTTTCGCCTGTATTTTCACCATCAAGGGTGTTTTTGTTTAACCAGTTATATGCAGGCATATTTGATTCAGGAACTACTGAGCGAGGGTCAGTTAGATGAGCGATATGCCAATCATCACTGTAACGACCACCAACACGTGCTAAATCTGGACCTGTACGTTTCGAACCCCATAAAAATGGATGTTCCCATACATGTTCACCAGCAACGCTGTAATGGCCATAACGTTCTGTTTCAGCTCTAAATGGACGAATCATTTGGCTATGACAGTTACTACATCCTTCACGAATATAGATATCACGACCTTCCATTTGTAAGGCAGTATAAGGTTTTAAATTATCAACAGGTGTTGTAGTTTCTTTTTGGAAGAATAAGGGCGTTATTTCTACCAAACCACCGATACTTATTGCGAATATAGTAAATAGAAAGAACAAGCCAACATTCTTTTCAACTTTTTCATGTTTATTTTGCATGTTCGTTCTCCTTAATCTGCTTCAACAGCTTTAAGACTTCCGTCTTTAGCGCCGATTGTTTTAAACATGTTGTAAGCCATTAATACGAAACCAGCAACAACAAGAACACCGCCTAAGAAACGGATAAAGTAGAATGGGTAAGAAGCAGTTAAGCTCTCAACAAAGCTGTAGGTTAGCGTACCGTCAGTATTTACTGCACGCCACATCAACCCTTGCATAACACCCGAAATCCACATCGCAACAATATAAAGAACGATACCGACAGTGTGCATCCAAAAGTGAATGTTAATTAAGCGAATGCTATACATACGGCCTTGATTAAATAACACGGGAATTAGGTGGTATAAAGCACCAATAGAAACCATGGCAACCCAACCTAATGCACCTGAATGAACATGTCCAACAGTCCAGTCAGTGTAGTGAGATAAAGCATTAACTGATTTAATCGCCATCATAGGACCTTCAAAGGTAGACATACCGTAGAAAGAAAGTGACACAATTAAGAAACGTAAAATAGGATCATGGCGAAGCTTATGCCAAGCGCCAGAAAGAGTCATGATACCGTTAATCATACCACCCCAAGATGGAAGGAATAATACAACAGACATAACCATACCTACAGATTGAGCCCAATCAGGAAGCGCTGTGTAATGTAAGTGATGAGGGCCAGCCCAAATATATAACGAAACTAATGCCCAAAAATGAACAATAGATAAACGGTAAGAGTAAACAGGACGTTCTGCTTGTTTAGGAACGAAGTAATACATCATACCTAAGAAACCAGCAGTTAATAAGAAACCAACGGCGTTATGTCCATACCACCACTGCATCATGGCATCAATTGCACCTGAGTATATTGAGTAAGACTTCATGGCTGAAACAGGAATAGCCATTGAGTTACCAAGGTGTAATACCGCGACAGTGATAATAAAACCACCAAAGAACCAGTTAGCTACGTAAATGTGTGATGTTTTACGCTTAACTAATGTGCCAAAAAACACGATAGCATACGAAACCCAGACAATAGTGATTAAGATATCGATTGGCCACTCTAACTCAGCATACTCTTTTGATGTGGTATAACCTAAAGGTAAGGAAATAGCAGCAGCAACAATAACAGCTTGCCAACCCCAAAAAGTGAAGGCCGCTAACTTCCCGCCGAATAATCGAGTCTGACAGGTTCGCTGTACAACGTAGTATGAAGTGGCAAATAAGGCACTTGTACCAAAAGCGAAAATTACCGCATTAGTATGTAGTGGGCGAAGACGAGAATAGGTTAACCAAGGTGTATCGAAATTTAACGCTGGCCAAATTAATTGAGCCGCGATAAGTACACCTACCAGTGTACCAACGATCCCCCAGATTACCGTCATTACAGTAAATTGACGAACAACATCGAAGTTGTAGTCTACTGCTGACGTATTGCTTTGAGTCATGTGATGGATTCCGCAGTGTTATTATTAATAAGAATAGCTACTACCTACTTGATTTAGTAACAAGACGTAAAAATCGAGCGGTATTCATACTATTTCTGTTTGTTTGCTATACAGCAATGATATATGTCACAAAAACGAGCTAAAGGCGCCATATATAAAGCAATTTTACCCTTTGCTCATGATATAAATCAACTGGCTTGATTGTTTATATTTGATTTAGATCAAGTTAAAACATCATTGCCCGTATAAATTGTATGGAAATATGTAAATTCACTGTTATTTAAAATTTCAATAACAAGGTATTACAATTCAGCTTTAGCTAGTTTGAAAGGTAGACTAGTTTTTAGAAATCAGCCAGTTTAGTAAGTTGTTTTATTTCAAGAAGTTGAATTTTTTTTGCTTCTAGTTGAATTAGTTGTTCTTTTTGAAACTTAGAAAAAACACGACTTAACGTTTCTCTTCTTAGCCCCAAAAAGTTAGCGATATCACTACGACTAAACGGTAAGTCTATCGTATCTCGGCTCTGTGTATAATTAGCGCTTCTTTCGAGAATATTTAAAAGAAATGATGCTAATAAGCTATCAGCAGATTTTTTTCCGATATAAGCTTGAACATTACATTGTCGAATGTAACTTTGCCTCGTTAACAGGTCGATAAGGTTTTGTTGAACCTTGGGAATGAGTTCACCGCAGGAAGTCATTTGTTCAACAGAGACTTTACAAACTGAGCTGTTGCTCACTGCGATTGCAGAATAATTATAAGTTTTTAAATAAAGAGCATCTTCACCAATCAATTCACCAGGGAAACGTATTCCAATAATATTTTCTTCGCCACTTGCGGCTTTTTGGCATAATTTGAATGCACCAGAGCTCACAGCGTAAATATCAGTGAGTGGAGTAGATTGCTGAAATAGTGCACAGTTATTGTTAGTAGATATTTTTTTCTGTAAATAGTTTTCAGCTACATTAAGAGACTGTGTTGGGGTATCTACTGTCTGACAAACAGATGTCATTGAACAATCATCACAGTCTACATGCCTGTTGTCGTCATCCATTTCTACGGCAACGGTATCGTTAGCCGGAGAATATATCCTTGATTTACTAGGCACTGTCATGATTAATTTGTTAAAATGTTGTATACAAAAAGGCTAATTAGTTTATGTGAGTCATTAGAAATACTCAAGGCACTTCCGCTACTGGCTATTCAATTCATTATATTTTCGTGTGATTATATAGCGATAGCGAACAAAAAATTGTTTGCTAGTTTTTAAGTGAATTAGCTCTCAAGTATATTAGCTTTTAAATAATTTTCATCATTAGGTAAAGTTAGACATGCGTAAATCGGTTATCATCCTTCTTTGTTTTTTCAGTGTATTATCGTGTAAACCAGTAGATAAACAAATTGCTCAGCATAAAGGATATGGTGATTTTTCTTGTTTGAAAACTCAAAGTCAATGCGATTTTCAGACCGAATTTGGGCAATTTACTGTCGGCTTTTTAGGCGCAGAAGAGCAAGGGATGTTACACACCGAGTTACCTTTTAACATACAAGTAGAATTTACAGACCATGAGAATAGCCATCAAATATCTGCAATACAAAGTTATCTTGAAGGTAAGACGATGTTTATGGGAAAAGTACCGGTGTTTTTTGAAATGACAGAAAAAGAAAATACTCTACAAGCGGAAACCTTATTAGCCAGCTGTCACGAAGAAATTATGACGTGGCGATTGTGGTTAACTATTCACCTTACGCAAAATGGTAAAGTGGTTGAGCAAACTATTTTTATCGATTTTGACAGTAAACGTATTTAGCGAATGCTCTTAGGAGATATTCAATGTAGATGTGTTGAATAATCTCCATGCGTTTAGATTAAATATTATTTGTTACATCAACCGATAGCTTTAAACGTTGTCCAGGTTGTAAATACTTATCTCGGTTTAAACTATTCCAACGTTCTATGTCGCTAATACGAACATTAAATTTATCAGCAATTCGAGCAAAAGAATCACCGCGGCGTACTTTGTAAGTAATGTTGCGCATGATGGCTTGTTCAATGCCAGAGTTAGTTTGTGCCAGTTGACTTGTTGTTGATGATTTTTGCCAAATCACTAGTTTTTGTCCTAACTTCAAAGTATCTCTTGGTGCAAAGCCATTCCATTTAGCAATACTTTTACTGTTAACTTTATAACGTTGACCAAGGTCCCAAAGATTATCACCTGATACTACCGTATGGGTTAATTTACTTCCTTTTTGCGGCCTTGCTTGTTTTTTCGCAATGCGTTGGTCTTGCGAGAGAATGTAACTATCAAGTGACTTCGCTGCGACCGGAATTAATAAATGTTTACCGGCACGAATCTGATTACCTTGAATGTTATTAACTTGGCGGATCAAGTCGACACTAGTATGAAACTTGTTAGCTATATAACCCAAGTTATCGCCATTTTTAATTTTATAACGCTGCCATGCTAATCGATCTGCTTTATTGAGCTTTACTAAACCTTCTTCAAAGTGTGCCACTTTGTGAAGCGGTAAAACTAGGCGGTGTGGGCCATCAGGATCAGTCGACCAACGGTTGTAACCTGGGTTTAATCGTTGTAGCTCTGTTAATGACAACTCGGCTAAACTTGCCGCTTTTGCTAAATCAATTTGAGATTTGATATCAACCTGAGTGATCACCGCTTCATTAGCAATTTCATATAATGCTAAATTGAAATGTTCAGGACGGTTTATAATATCTGCTAACGCAAGTAGTTTAGGGACATATGCTCGTGTTTCCTTTGGTAAATCTAATGACCAAAAGTCGGTGTTTTTACCTTGTTTTTTATTTTTCCTAACGGCGCGTTGCACACGACCTTCACCAGAATTGTAGGCTGCTAGGGCAAGTAACCAATCTCCGTCAAAGAATTTGTGCAAATACTTCATGTATTGAATAGCACCTTCAGTGGATGCAATTACATCGCGACGTCCGTCATACCACCAATTTTGTTTCATACCAAAGCGTGTGCCAGTACCGGGTACAAATTGCCACATACCAGATGCTCTGCCATGTGAATACGCAAAAGGGTCGAATGCACTCTCAACAACTGGCAGCAGTGCAAGTTCAATCGGCATATTGTTTTTTTCTAACTCTTCAACAATATAAAAAAGAAAAGGCTCAGCGCGTTTAGCAACACGGTTTAAATAACTCGGGTGTTTGGCATACCAATTTCGTTGCATCACAACACGATTATTTTCAGGTACATCAAAAGTCATTTGACCTCTGATTCGCTGCCATACATCGTTATCATTGGGCAAGGCTTTGTCTTTCAAAGAAAAATTAACGTCACCAACTGGATGTGTAACATCGACATTTTCATCGGCGAGTAAAGCTTGGTTGATCTCATTCGTACTGGCAATCATTTCAGGGTTAAGATTATTTTCACTACCTGAAGAATTGTTGCTTTGTGAAGTGGAAGTACTTTGACAAGCGCTAAGTAACATTATTGCGGGGAATAAAATATATTTCATGAACTACCAATGATAATTTATAACAGAAAAATACCACGCGTAACGCGCGATAACCAAGGTTAACATGTTAAAATTGGTCTTTCCAGCGTCTAATGGTAGTGAAAACGTCAATATTTGTCGCTTTAGTATTAGCATCATACATTTTTGCACTGTGTTGAATGGCCGGCATATTACTGCGTAAAAAAGGGTTTATCTGTTTTTCTACTTTAATTGTTGTGGGTATTGTACTGATATTGTTTTTTCGTAACTCATTAACTTCATTACTATAAGTGAGTAAGTCTTGGTTTTGAGGATCGACAGTTAAGGCAAATTTTATATTGGCTTGGGTGTACTCATGAGTACAATATACTTGTGTATGCTCAGGTAAGTTGGCGAGCTTGGTTAATGAGGTAAGCATTTGTGATGGACTACCTTCAAAAATTCGACCGCAACCTGCAGAAAATAATGTATCGCCACAAAATAAAATAGGCATTTTTTCTTCAGCTGAATAATAAGCAATGTGACCGGCTGTGTGGCCTGGTAAATCAATAATGTTAAAAGTCATATTGAGTAAAGGCAAATTGATCATATCGTTTTCGATGAGTTTATTTTGACAATGTGGAATCGACTCATTAGCGGGGCCATATACTTTTATAGGCCAGCCTTTTTGTTGGCAATAAGACACTAAACTGTTAATGCCACCAGTATGATCAGCATGGTGATGAGTAATTAATAGTTCAGTTAAACAAAGTTGATGCAACTCTATAAATTCGATACAAACACGGGCGTCACCGGGGTCTACTAACGCAAGGTAGTCGCTATTATGAATAGCCCAAATATAGTTATCCGTAAAAGCTTTTATTGGGGTAATTATTGTAGGTAAACTCATCACTTAACTCAGTAGTCGCTTGCTTAACATATAGAGTTAATTATACTGAGATTATCTATAAATACATCTAGAATTGACAAGGATTTATGAAACCCGCTTTAGCATTTCGACAACCTCACTATCCTAAATCTTGGCAAGAACTTCCCAACGGAAATACTATTTTGTCAGCGATAGAGGAAAAACTTCAACCTTGGTGGCAAAAATTTTTTGGGTACCACCTGTTGAAGGTTGGTGCATTGAGTCATTTTGTCAATACCAATGATAGCCCAATTAAACATCAAGTAAGCTGTTGTTTAACTAAAAATTGTACGCAAGATGCTCAAACACAAGAATGTGAACAGCAACAAGGCTCGTGTATTGTTGGAGAGCTAGATGATTTACCTTTGCTCGAGCACAGTGTTGATGTTTGCCTACTTAGCCATGCATTAGAGTTTTCTCTTGACCCTCATCATGTCATTCGAGAAGCGAACCGCGTCATTATTCCTAACGGTTATTTGATCATCACTGGTTTCAATCCTCTTTCACTCGCTGGGCTAAATAGAGCTATTCCTTATCGGAAAAAACAAGCACCTTGGAATGAACATTTTTTTTCACCAATGCGGGTCAAAGATTGGCTACATTTGATGGGATATGAAATTATTAGTGACGAGCGTTGTATCTATAGCTCATTATCAGGCAAAATGAGTGACCATAAAGTCGTGAAATACTGGCGAAAATTTGCCGAAAACTATTTAACGAGTTTAGGATCTGTTTATATCATTATTGCTAAAAAAAGAGTGTTACCATTAACGCCAATTAAACCAAAATGGCAGATACGAGCTAAGTTCAATCCTGTCAAAGTACCCACGATGAATGTTCATTCAAGTAATAAAAGTCATTTATCATCTAAACCGAAATAATCTGTAAACATATTAAGAAGTAGCATTATGCAACGCATTGAACTTGAAACATATTTAAAAAAAATATTAAAGCCTGAACAAATAAAAGATTACGCCCCTAATGGTTTACAAATTCAAGGGCGAGAGACTATAAAGAAAATAGTCACAGGAGTTACTGCCTCACAAGCACTAATTGATTGTGCGATAGAAGAAAATGCAGATGCTATTCTTGTTCATCATGGTTACTTTTGGAAGAATGAGTCTTATGTCATACGTGGTATGAAATATAAGCGCATTAAAGCTTTATTAGATAATGATATTAATTTGTTTGCCTACCATCTGCCACTGGATATTCATCCGGAGTTAGGCAATAACGCGCAATTAGCTAAGCTGCTTAACATTGATGTTGTTGGTCCTTTAGAGTTATTTAACCCGCTAAGTGTTGCTATTCAGGGGAAGCTTCCAGTACAGCAAACAGGTAATGAGCTTGCACAATTAATCGATAGTAAATTAAATCGTCAATGTTTACATATTGCACCACCGTCGAATAAAGCGATAAAGACTGTTGCTTGGTGTACTGGTGGTGGTCAAGACTACATTGAGTTAGCAGCAGAGCAGGGCATTGATGCATTTATTTCCGGTGAAGTTTCAGAAAAAACCACACATATTGCTCATGAAATGGACATTCATTTTTTTGCAGCAGGCCATCATGCAACAGAAAGGTATGGCGCAAAAGCATTAGGGGAGCATATTGAAAGCGAACTAGGTGTTGAAGTTTGTTTTATTGATATTGATAACCCTGTTTAAGCAACCTGAACCACTGTGAAGATTAATTTCAATTAGTTAAATATCTTTTAAACCAAGTTCAGGTTAACTAAATACCTCTTTAAACCATTGTACTAAACGGCCGATGCTTTCATACCAAGCTATGGTGGTTTGACGTAGTTTTTTACTGCTAGGTACATAGTACCCCCAGTTTTTATTGCTATCGATATTTTTCACCCAAAAGCCTGTTGGTGCCGCGATAGGGTTTACTCCTTGTGCTTGAAAATATTTAATTGCCCTTGGCATATGATCTGCGTTAGTGACGAGTACAACGTTGGCTCCTTGTACTCTTGGGCTTATTAAAACGGCTTCTTCTTCCGTATCTTTAGGGAAATTTTCAGTGATAATTTTCTGCTCATCTACCCCCAAATCGACAAGCGCTTGTTTCATTTTACCGGCATTAGACATGGCATCAGAGTGATGATGCCCAGAAGTAATTATCCTTGCTTCAGGATGAATTTTATAAACCCTTAACACTTCTACTAGCCTTTGCAGCGAGCTAGTGCTTAATTGGCTTGTCGCAGGGATCGCCGGATTAGACTCATGCCAATTACCTAGCACTACAATATAATCAACTGGTTTGTCAGAGCGAGTAAATGCCTCATAGTTGTTTTCTATACTCACCATAAAAGTGTCGGAAACAATTGGCATTGAAGACAGAATAAGTAACAAGGTTGCAGATATTACACATTTAAAACTAGTGTTAGGGCGCTTTCTAAAACTTACAATAGATAAAATTAATAGCAGCAGTATGATATTAATTGGCATAATAAATACCGAGATTATTTTTTTTAGAAGAAATAAATCCATTGAATTCAATCAGGTTACTAAGTTGTTGAAAATAACTATAGCAAAGTTTTCAAACCTGATTAACAAAAATAAATTATGATTAGCCATCTAAAAGTCTATTGCATTTGTTTCTGATTTAAGGTTTAATAGAGTAGTTGCTCAAATTTAATAAATTTGAGCAACACCAGAAGAGGAGCAATAACTAGGTAAATAACGCTATACCATTGGGTATAAGGAACCACATTCCGAAAGCGTTGTTGAGGGAGTTTATTGCCGAGAGCATTAATATAAGTGGTTATTAATGCTCGGTTACTAAGGCTGAATCCTTAGGACTGTCACCTGATAGTAGAGTCTATAAAGACTAAGGTGGAGAGCTTCTGGCTGAAAAAGTTAACATGCCTGAAATTACACTGTAATTTCAAAAGCCTACCAAACTCTTCAGTCATGCTCTTCCTGTATTAATTTTCGAATGATTTTATTTTTTTTGTTAAATCATCGTGTTAGGAAGAATAAACCATGTTAAACAATGAATTTACTCAACAAGCTTCTAATCAAAGAGCAGTGATCACAGTCGCCAAATTTGGTGGTACTAGTGTAGCTGATTATCAAGCGATGCTTCGCTGTGCTTACATCATCAAAAATGATCCTAGTAACCGTTTGGTTGTCGTGTCAGCAAGTGCTGGAGTCACAAATTACTTAGTGCGTTTAAGCCAAGCTAATATTTCAGTGGCCGAGCAAGCTGAAATTATTGATAATATTCGAGCAATTCAATTGAATATTACTCAGTATTTAGATGAGCATGTCGAACAAACCTTAAACAGTGAAATAGAAAACTTAATAGGTGGTTTAGCGAATATTTCATTGTCTCAGTCGAAACAGTACAGCGTAAAGCAGTCAGATGCGATCCTTTCTTATGGTGAACAATTTAGTTCGAGAATTTTTGCGTACATATTGCAATCTATTGGTGTTAATGGCGCGTACTTTAATGTGCAGCAGGTGATGAAAACGAATAGCTTATACGGCAAAGCCGTTGTTGATATTGAACAGCTACTTTATGCATGTAATGATTTACTCACGCCAAAACTATCTCAGCAAGTGTTAGTGACCCAAGGTTTTATTGGTCAAGATGCTTTAGGTGAAACAACCACATTAGGCCGAGGGGGCTCTGATTATAGCGCAGCTTTATTGGCTGAAGCGGTTGGTGCCAACAACTTAGCAATCTGGACTGATGTTGTTGGTATATTTACCACAGACCCTCGTATTACTGAGCAAGCACGTGCAATTAAAGAAATAAGCTTTGGTGAAGCGGCTGAAATGGCAACATTTGGCGCTAAAATATTACATCCAGCTACGCTAATCCCTGCTATGCGTCAAAATATTCCTGTCTTTGTTGGCTCTAGTAAAGAGCCTGAAAAAGGCGGAACGCAAATTAAGCAGTCTGTTGAATCAAACCCAACATACCGTTCAATAGCGCTAAGAAGAGAACAAACATTGGTAACCGTTAAAAGTCCCGCAATGTTACATGCGAGTGGCTTTTTAGCTAAAGTATTTTCGATTCTGGCTAAGCACGAATTGAGTATTGATTTGATCACCACCAGTGAGATTAGCGTTGCATTAACGTTTGATAACCCAAGTGGTTCAACGCAAGCTTTATTAACTTCAACAGTAGTGCAAGAGCTAGAGCAACTGTGTGAGGTTAGTGTTGAACATGGATTATCATTGGTTGCTGTTATTGGTAATGGCTTAGATTCTGCCAAAGGGATAGGACAGAGTATTTTCCAAACCATAAACGATACGAATATTCGAATGATTTGCCATGGTGCTAGTGCCAATAACTTATGCTTTTTAGTGGCAGAGCAAGATGCTAATAATGTAGTTGAAAAATTACATAATGAGTTATTTGCTTAAAGAAGTAGACCAATTAGATAATTAATCAATTACTCATGGTGTGAAGTAAATTATCTAATTGGTTATTTAAGGAGTGAAGTTCATTTATTGACATACCTGTTATTGAAAACATTTGTGCGGGTATGTTTTTAGCTTGTGATTTGAGTTTACACCCTTGAGTCGTTAGCTTTACTTCGACACTGCGCTCATCGTTACTATTTCTCTCGCGTTTGATTAGCTCCTGTTTTTCTAAGCGTTTTAATAACGGCGATAAAGTACCAGAGTCTAGATCAAGTTTTTCGCCTAAATGCTTAACAGACACTGCTGACTCAGTATTATTATTTTCCCATAAAACCAGCATCACAATATATTGTGAATATGTTAGCCCAAGTTTTTTTAATACTGGGCTATATTGTCGATTCATCAACTTTGTTAGGCTATATAGCCTGAAACAAAGTTGATTTTCTAACTTTAAGCTTTCTTCATTATTCATTGTTTATGATTCACAATTTATAAAAGTTTTTCGATGTCGGCTTCAATAGCTTCTGGCTTGGTTGTTGGTGCGTAACGCTTGATCACCTTACCTTCTTTATTAACTAAAAATTTAGTAAAGTTCCATTTAACGCCTTTTGAGCCAAGAATACCGGGCGCTTGGCTTTTCAAAAAGTTATACATGGGGTGAGCATTATCACCATTAACATCAATTTTACTAAATAGTGGAAATTTTATATTGAAACGAAGATCACAAAAGGCTTTAATTTCTTCGTTGCTACCTTTCTCTTGCTGTTTAAATTGATTACATGGAAATGCTAGTACTTCAAAGCCCTGTTCTTGATGCTTTTGATAAAGATCCTGTAACCCTTGATATTGTGGTGTAAACCCGCAATCACTTGCTGTATTTACGATTAATAATACTTTGTTTTCATAAGTTGATAATTCAACTTCTTCACCGGCAGTATTTTTTGCTGAGAATTGATAAATAGAGTCTGACATAACATTACCTTTAGTATTTTAAGTTGTGCACAATTTAATTTTGTACATCTTATAATGTTTTTATGTTAATAGCAAAAATAAGGTAAACTTCAATGAGCAATTTAACTTCCGTATTTTTCCAAAGATAAAATTAAAGAGATATAAAAAATGAACCCTATTATTCAACTATTAAAAGAGCTAAATATCAGTGATGACCAAATTGGTGAGCTTTTTCAAGCTTTAACTGAAAACCCGTTAATGGCAATGGGTATTATCCAGCAACTAGGTATTCCTCCTGAAAAACTACAAGCTATTATGGGACTTGTGATGACTCAACCTGATTTAATAAAAGAAGCGGTTGCAGAGTTAGGGTTAGACTTTTCTAAAGTTGAAGCGGCTAAAGCTAAATTAAAAGAGGGTGAATAAGTAATATGACTGAAGATAATAACTTGTCTGTAGAGAGTTTAATTGCGCAATTAACACAGCAAAATAATAGTGTAGAGTTTGAAACGGTAATGCAGGTAATTAACCAAAACTACCACTATCAACCAACAAGCTTTCGTAATGGCGATTTAGTGAATGAATCGGGCTCGAATGAGGGCTCATGCAAAATATTTTATTTTGCTAAACTTAATTCACTTAGTGCAGAGCAAACTCTTGCTTGCTTTGGCCGATATTACCGTGAAGATGTATTGGAAAACCCTAACGGTAATGATCACGGCAATATTAGAAACTTTATCAGAACTTCATGGCAAGGTATTGAATTCTCGTCTGATGCATTAGTACCGATGAAATAACATTATTTATAAAATTAACATTGTTTAAAAAGGACTCGATTAATGAAAGTAGCATTTATTGGTTTAGGCGTAATGGGCTACCCTATGGCTGGTCACTTACAAAAAGCTGGCCATGATGTTTGTGTTTATAACCGTACACAAGCAAAAGCGCAGCAATGGCAAAAAGAATTTTCGGGCAGTTTTGCTGAAACACCTGCACAAGCGGCACAACATTGTGACATTATTTTCTCTTGTGTGGGTAATGATGACGATGTTCGTCAGGTTTGTTTGGGAGAGCAGGGCATACTTGCAGGAATGTCAGAGGGCAGTATTTTAGTTGATCATACTACAGCCTCTGCAGAAGTTGCTCGCGAGATCGCTGCGTTAGCGACTGAGCAAGGTAAGCACTTTCTTGATGCTCCTGTATCCGGTGGGCAAGCAGGCGCAGAAAATGGCGTTTTAACTGTGATGGTTGGTGGCGACAAAGCCATTTTTGAACAAGCTCAAGTTGTGATGGCTGCCTATGCTCGCTTTAGCCAGCTCATGGGATGTGTTGGTAGTGGTCAGCTTGCTAAAATGGTAAATCAAATTTGTATCGCGGGAGTTGTTCAAGGTTTAGCTGAAGGTTTTAGCTTTGCAGAAAAAGCAGGACTTGACCCACAAGCACTGGTTGAAACCATTTCAAAAGGAGCAGCAGGCTCTTGGCAGATGGAAAATCGCTTTAAAACAATGTTTGCTGGCGAATATGATTTTGGCTTTGCGGTTGATTGGATGCGTAAAGATTTAAGTATCGCCTTTGAAGAAGCAAAGAAAAATGATGTGGCTTTACCGATGACAAAAATGGTGGATGGCTTTTATCAAGAAATACAAGAAAATGGCGGTAACCGTTGGGATACGTCAAGTTTAATTTCACGATTTAAAAACACTAGGGGATGTTGAACTTTCGAGATTGTTTTTGCAGCGAATTGTTGAGTATTTATACAAGGCAGAGCTTTTGTCATGTGCTTGTTCTACATAAAAAGGCGATAACGCCTTAAAAATGTCCAACAAACGGGGTCGAAGGATTCGGCTAAAAGCGCTTTATTCATTGTTGAGTAGTATTTGCTTAGAATGACTAGGCTAAAACTACTCGCCGCGATTAAAACGCTTTTATCTCGAACAAAATTTAACCGCGAAAGATCAACAACCCCTGAATAAACATTCACTCTTTAAAGGTGAATATTGTAATTTTATTCGCCTTTAAAGTTTATTGACTGAATTTTTGTAGCTGTTTATTGATTATATTAACAGTGTGATTTATTTCTTCTGCCATAGTTAAAATATTTTGGCTACTCTGGTTAGTACATGAAGAAACTTCTTTTATCGCCTCTATATTATGATTTACCTCATCTCCCATTGTTGCTTGTTGCTCTGCTGCTACTGATATTTGTAAGTTTTGTGATTGTATTTCGTTGATAATACAGCTCATATTATTAATCATTTCATTAGTTTCAATCGCTTTATTATTACTGGTTTCAATACTTTCTTTACCTTGGTTTATCGTTTCAACAGCCGATTTCGCACCATTTTGCAATTGCATAATCATTGTGTTTATTTCTTCAGTGGACTGTTGAGTTCTACTTGCTAGAGTACGAACTTCATCGGCTACAACAGCAAATCCTCTGCCTTGTTCACCAGCTCTAGCTGCCTCAATGGCGGCATTTAGTGCCAGCAAGTTAGTTTGATCAGCAATACCCCTTATTACATCGAGTACCCCTCCGATATTTTGGCTATCTGCTTCAAGTTGACTAACCGCTTCAGAAGTTTTCTCCATCATTGCAGCTAGCTGTTTAATCGAGTGCATGCTTTGAGATATTATGGATTGGCTCTCTGTTGATTGTTGGTGAGCATGTTTAGAGTTTTCAGCGGTGCTTGCTGCTATTTCTGCCATTTCTCGTGTAGATGATTTCATATCACTCATCGAGTTAGATACTTGATCTGCAAGCTGCTGCTGGTTTAATGAATCTTGTTGAGTTTTATGAGTAATACTCTCCATAGATTGTGTTGCTTCACTAAGCTGATTTCCTTGTTTAAATATATTGTTCAATGCTAAATCTAAATTACCGATAAAATTGTTGAAAGCATTGGCAATATTGCCTATTTCATCCTTAGGCGTCTCATCTAAACGTTGGGTTAAATTTCCTTCTCCTTGGGCTATTTCTTCTAAGGCTAAGTGTACATGTCTTAATCGCTCAGATATCAAACGCCTGAACATGAAAAATAATATGCTAATAGTTCCGCTTAACGTGAGTAGCATAATTATGGCGATGGTTATATTTAAATTACTTGCGATATTTAGCTGCTCCTCTATCGGTATTTGCACTTCTAATACACCGCGGACATCGTATAATTTCCAATCATTTTTGGGCGTGTTCGGATGTGTGTTATGGCAGTCAACACAGCCTTGCTGACTCAATGTATCGGCAAGTGCAACGCGGACAATTTGCTTGTTGTTTATAGTTTCAACTTGGGCGTAGCTTTCTTTAGGGTCATTGTTTAGAGCTGTCCAAGCTTGTTGGCCAAACTTGTCTAATCTTCTTGTATTGCGATTAGGAAATGGGTATTGGCTATAAAGTTTTAATGTCAAAATGCCATTTTTTGTGAATTCTTCACTAATTTCATGAATGAAGGTTGCGGGTAATGGGATTTTACTAGGGTTATCTTTATGGATGTAATCGGGGCTGATATTGTCAATTGGTAATATTTTTTTTATGATGTTTTTTGTGTAATAGCCACGAATAGTTTTATATTGTTTTACCGTTGATTCTGCGGACTTAATAGCCGTATCAATAGCATTTTCTTTGGTGATACTAGGGACGTATAGGCTAAGTATTATAAAAATAAGTAGGAAAATGATCACTAATGGAGCGAACAATCGAGTACTAAGCTTATTCCTGTATTCAATAGCCATAATGGTTCACTCTTCACTATGAACGTTATGTATTAAGTGTAGGAAATAAAATTTATTATTGCTATGTTATCTGTCTTTAATTTATTACTCGCATAAGCATAGGTGTAGATATTGCTAAACGTCATAAATTTAATTAATCAGCCTTGCACATATTCGTATAAGGCTTTTAAAACCGACATTTTTCCTTGGTTATCTTCATGCTCATGAGCTAAATTTTCAATTTTAATCATAAATTCATCTAAGCTTAAAATACCTTTACCGCCGTATTGCAATTTATTCTGGCAGTATTGCTGCCAACGTTGTTGCTCCTCTGTAGATAAAGTATAAGGATAGTTACGAGCCCTGTACCGAAACAATAATACGGCTAAACGTTCATCTTGAAAACTAAACGGGTGGCTCGCTAATTGTTCGGGTGACAAACCTCGTAATATTTCCATTTGTGCTTTATCAGCATGACTAAAGAAACTACCACCATATAGTGCTTGCTCAGCATCTATACCATCATTATCAAACGATTCGGGCGCAAAAACATCACTAAGCTTATCTCTGAGCTCTGCATGTTGCTTTAACTTATCAAGGTTTTCTAAACAAAGTTCACGAGGAATAGCTAAGCGCTGGGCATTTTCAGGTAACAATGTTTTAGCAGGCGCGACAACAGGACATTTATTAATATGAATGAGCTTTACCGGAATAGGTTTTTCATCAGGCGCTAAATCATCATACCGTGTATATAATCGGTTTTTGATTTCTTCACTTGTTAAGGATAAAAGAGGCTCAATATCTCTAGCTAAATCAACACAAATAACAGCATTTTTATTTACAGGGTGATAACTTACCGGTGCAAACCAGCTTGTACAACCATGCTGTGATGATACTTTTGATGACGTGTGTACAACCGGCGTCATATCAGCGACATTGAGTAATTCTGCCACTTGTTTTTTGTTTTTTAAATTAAAGATAAACTCATACAGCTTCGGCTGCTTCTCTTTAATGAGTTTGGCCATTGCAATGGTGGCATATACATCACTCATAGCATCATGAGCCGCTTCGTGGGCGATACCATTAGCTTGCGTTAATAGCTCAAGGCGAAAGCTAACGACGTCTTCACCATCACGTTCAGTGGTGGGCCAATTGATGCCTTCAGGGCGCAGAGCGTAACAGGCACGCACCATATCAATAATATCCCAGCGGCTGTTACCATTTTGCCACTCTCTAGCATAGGGATCATAAAAGTTTCGATAGAAAAGGTAACGAGTTACTTCGTCATCAAAACGAATATTGTTATAACCAGCAACACAGGTATTAGGTGCGCTAAAAAGATCATGAATCCTGCTAGCAAATTCTGCTTCACTTAACCCTTCACCATGTGCTTTTTGAGGCGTAATACCTGTTACTAAACAAGCTTCAGGATGAGGAAGGTAATCAGCAGGTGGCTGACAATAAAACATTTCTGGCTCACCAATAATGTTTAAATCCAGATCCGTCCTAATACCGGCAAATTGAGAAGGCTTATCAAATTTAGGTGAAATACCCCAAGTTTCATAATCGTGCCAGAGGATGCTCGCTTGGTTTTCTGTATTTTGTGATGATGTGTTAGATTTCATTTTATCCATATAAAACAATGTAGTGGCTTTGTTTTTTTTCGCTAATAATTCTTTTTATACTTTATTAATAATTAGCGCTTTATATCGTTTGTGTAAGCACTATGTCGATAAGTAATACAAAATTTTAAATAATCCCCAACTCAAAAGCTTAGAGTTAACTGAACGTGGGGGATTAAGTATGCACGTCATACATAAAGCTTTAATTAAATTTTAATATCGGTATAGATTTCATGCAGTTCCTAACCGTTTGCACTAGATCGCTTGTCTGTTCTGACTTTAGCACAGACGAAGGAGAATATCCCACTATAACGGCAGTTATTGATAGAGAGAAGGTATTATAGTTTTATTGAAACAATGGCAAAAAGGATCTGCAAGAATTAAATGCAGACCCTTTTTTGCCAAAGAGCCTACCACCAAGTGCTATAAATCATTACTAATATGATGACACAGCCTAATGCTGCCAGGTTGAATGATTTTGTTGTGGAGAAATTAATAGTGTCAAAATGAACAGAGCTGTCATGCTCACTTGGCTTATCATTGATAGAGACAACGATTGAAATAATAATACAAAGAATAAATACAATGCCAATGCGATCCATAAACGGAAGCTCTGGCAAAAGAAGTTTGAAGGTAACAGAAAATAGCGCTGAACTAATTGCTGCCGCTAGTGCACCAGAAGAAGTCGTTCTCTTCCAAAACATACCCATAATGAATATTGCGGTAATACCAGGAGAAAATAATCCGGTGAATTCTTGAATATATTGAAAAGCTTGATCAAATTTCCCTAATAATGGCTCCGCGGTAATTAAAGCTAAAGAAAGTGCAATAAGTGTAGTTATTCTACCAATGTGTACATAATGTCGTTGGCTCTTATTTGGTTTGATATGTTGATAGATATCCATAGTAAAGATTGTTGAAATACTATTTGTCATTGAAGCCAGAGAAGAAACAATTGCTGCAACTAATGCCGCAAATACCAGACCTTTTATTCCTGTAGGCATTAACCCCATCATAGAGGGATATGCTTGATCTGGCGTTTCTAAATTAGGAAATAATATGATGGCGGCAATACCGGGTAAAACTACTATAAATGGCATAAGTAGTTTTAAATATGCAGCAAATGCAATACCTTTTTGTGCTTCTTGGATGTTTTTTGCCGCTAAAGCTCTTTGAATAATATATTGATTAAATCCCCAGTAACCAACATTCATAACCCATAAGCCTCCTATCAATACAGATATACCCGGTAAGCTCATGTAATTTGGATTATCTGAACTTAATATCATGTCAAAATGTTCAGGCGCTTTTTCTGTCAAAATAGTAAAGCCTGCAATTAAACCTTCACTTTCAGAAATTTGTATTAGAGCAAGGTAGCTTAAGAACAAGCCGCCAAAAACCAGCAATACCACTTGAATAATATCAGTAAAGGCAACCGCTTTTAATCCGCCATATAAAGAATAGGCAACGGAAAATACGGCAAGAAATATCATACCGAACATCCAATCTACTCCTGCAACGGTTTGAATAGCTAAGCCACCTAACCATAATACAGAAGTTAAATTAACAAAAATGAAAACAGCTAACCAAAATAGCGCTAGTATGGTTTTAACTCGACCATCAAAACGCTGCTCTAGATATTGTGGCATGGTGAAAATCTTATTTTCTAAAAAGATTGGTAGTAAATATTTACCTACCAAAATTAAGGTGATTGCTGCCATCCACTCGTAAGATGCAATGGCTAATCCAATAGCATAACCTGAACCCGACATGCCTATTATTTGTTCAGCTGAAATGTTTGCTGCAATTAATGAAGCACCTATTGCCCACCAAGGTAGGGATTTACTAGCAAGAAAATAATCTTCGGTATTTCTATCTCCTCGGTGATCATTTCGAGAAATCCATAAGGCTATGCATAGTAACCCTATTACATAAGCTATAAATACAGTTGAGTCCAGAGTGTCTAAAGTCATTAAAGTTACCTTATTATTTTTATTTGTTATGTTACTTTCAGTAAATTTTCTTATTAATTAATGGTTTAATGATGGTTGATAAGATGAGTTATATTTTGTAGACAAATAATTCACGAGTCATAATACTGCTTGATATATTAATTGATATTTTGTTAACATTTAACTATATTGCATTTTAATTGTTTCAAGGTCAATCATGGATAAAAATATTTCTCGTCGTTCAGCACTGAAATTCGTTGCAGCAGGAGCTGTTGCTGCAGGTGTCACTGGTTGTACAAATAGTATTAACTCTGATAAAGCATCAACGGTTAATAGAGAAGTAAAGCCAACAAGCGATAATTGGAAAAACACTCATGATAGAACTTGGCTTGGTGGTGAGTATTGGGCTAATCCAATGGAAGACTGGCGCATTGCTGATGGTAAGGCAGAATGTATAAGTCGAGGAGGTAATCGAAGTGTACATTCATTAACTCATCAATTAACTCATCTGGAATACGGATTTGATATATCAGTAATATTGTGTCGATTAGAGCATAAAGACAATGATGGCGGTGCCGGAATTCGCTTAGGAGCACGAAGTGATATTAATGATTATCGTAGTAACTGTTTTGAACAAAAGGGTTATGATTGCGGAGTTAAAGGCAATGAACTGATACTAGGAAATAAGTCATTGGCGTTATCGACGGATATAAGTACAAATGACGTAAAACTACAATTAAAGGCAAGTCCGCAATCGGGTGCTATGGCACTATCACTAACGGCAACCTTAACAACAGGGCAGGTTATTGCCCAGCTTGATGATTTAACCTCTGTTGATGAATTACGTGGTAATGTCGCTATAGTGAGTAATTTTGCTATTCAATCTGTTGAAGATGCTAACGTATCCGAAGATAAGTTAGGCTGTCGTTATGTTTTTAGTGATTGGATTTTACAAGGCAAAGCTTTTTCAGTAAATGAGCAACAAAAGTTTGGCCCTATTTTATGGACCATGTACACCTTAAGTGATTCTCGCAGTAGTGATGGCTTTGTCATGAACTTAAGCGCTTTAACAGGCCCTATGGGAAGTGAAGATAATCAAACGATTGCTCTGCAAATACAAGAAAATCATAAATGGATAACCATTGCGACTGAGACCTTGGATACTGATGCTTGGGTTGCCACCTTTAGTGTGCCAAATTGGAATGAAAAATCAGCAACGCCATATAGAGTTGTTTATCTTGAAAAGCAACGTGATGGCAGCGAGAAGCCTGATGTTTATAGCGGTACCATTCAAGCAAATCCTGTTGGACGCGACTTGCGCATGGCGGCATTAACCTGTCAAAACGATTATGCCTTTCCTTATGCACCTGTAGCCAATAACGTCGTTAAAATGAAACCTGATTTAGTGTTTTTCTCTGGTGATCAATTGTATGAATCACATGGTGGTTTTGGCATTATCCGCGCACCAGCAAGTTTGGCTATTCTTAATTACTTGCGTAAATTTTATCAGTTTGGCTGGGCATTTAAAGAAGCAATGCGTAACCAACCTACCGTGTGTTTACCTGATGATCACGACGTATTACAAGGTAACTTATGGGGTGAAGGGGGCGCAGCGATGCCACAAGCTGCCCTTGAAAATAACCATGTTGATAAAACTGGTGGTTATATTGAGCCTGTTCGCATGTTAAATGCCGTGCACCGTACTCATACCGCCCATCATATGGCGCCTGCTAACCCAAGCCCTTCACTGCGAGGTTTAAGTGTTTATTATGGAGAGATGGTTTATGGTGATGTTGGTTTTGCTATTGTTGCTGACAGACAATGGAAAAGTGGTCCTGAGCGTTTAGAAATTATTGTTGGCACTTCAGGCCAAGACGAGACTCCTGAGTTTATTAACCCCGCTTATGATCGTGAAGATCTTGAATTATTAGGCAAACGCCAAGAAGATTTTTTAACTAAATGGAGTAATGATTGGCGAGGGCATAAACTGAAAGCTTTATTAAGCCAGACAGTATTTGCTGGCATTGCCACACATCAATGGAAGCCCGACTTCTATCTTAAATATGATTTTGACAGTAATGGGTGGCCGGCAAGTGGTAGAAACAGAGCCGTTGCAGCTATACGTGACTCTAAAGCTTTACATATCTGTGGTGATACCCACCTAGCCAGTGTTTCTCAGTATGGTCTTGATGAAGCACGTGATAGTAACTGGGCGTTTTGCACACCCGCTATTGCCGTAGGTTGGCAGCGCTGGTGGCGACCAGATAGCATTAATTTACCTTTTAAGAATCGACCTACACACGGCTTAGAAAATACTGGCGAGTATTTAGATAGTTTTGGTAATAAAAACTATGTTTACGCTGTAGGAAATCCAATATTTAGCACAGCCAAAAACCGTTATGTTGAAGCACATGAAAAAGCTAGTGGTTTTGGCTTTATCACCTTTGACACTCACGCTAAAACATACACATTGGCAGCGTATAAATTCATGGTAGATGTCACGGATAGTAAAGTTAGTAATCAATTTACTGGCTGGCCAATCACAATTCATCAACAAGAGAATAATGGTGAAAATATCATTAGTTAATAACTTTTTATTTGCAGCAAGATTTTTAATTGTAGTTAATAGAAACAGGTGATGTAGCAGTAAGTTTAATGCTCTCTAAAAGAGCATTAAAACTTCTTGTTGAGCTATGGTTAGCTGTTCTTTAAGGGGGGATTTCATTGGAATAATAACCTTTGTATCGTTAAATAGAATATAAAGTCATATAAAAACACTACTGGTTGTTGATAATTAATTGTTAACAATATAATCTTGGTTAAAAATATTTAATCAAGGTTAGAAGGTAGAATATGAACAGCAATAAACTTAAATGGCTTGTAATGTCTTTATGTGTTGCTATAGGTCTCGTAGCCTGTAACAGCAATAATGATAATAACCATGCTAAAAAAGAAATTAATCAAAATGATGCTTTCAAAGAAGAGATTGTTTTAAAACACTTATTGCCTTTAAAAGCAGCGCTACAAAAAAATTGGCTTCAAGCCATATCAAGCAAAATTGCTGTTGATGAAAGTAATGGTAAATCAAAGTTAAGTATTCAATTTTTAGCGGATAAAAACATCTCAACAGTTAAAGTCATGCCAGATTCTCCATGGGATTTATCAACTTTATCTAATTACAACTTCGCATTTGATGTTAAAAATATACAAGATAAATCAATTCACTTTTATCTTTCCCTTGAAAATACTGTTGGGGCATCTCAAAGACGCTCTGTCAGTATTCCAGCCAATTTTGAAGGCACAATATATTTCCCATTAACCGGTCAACAAGCTGATACTAAAGCTGGGTTTTGGGGAGATGCTCTACCTTGGAGTACAGATGATGTATTAATGGTATGGCGTTCTTGGCGTTCAGATAAAGATAATTTTGATGTAATTAGTTCATTGAGTTTTTTTACCATAGGTCTGTTAGAAGATAAAGCGATTGAAATTAGCGATATTCGACTTCGTCAAAATCCGGCTGTAGATCCTACATGGCAAGTTAATATACTCGATAAGTTTGGGCAGAACGCGAAAATAGAAACACCTCTTAAAGTTTCTTCAGAAAAGGAGTTACGCAACCTTGCCAATAAAGAGTTAAAAGAACTTGCACAAAGCTCAGGTATGGCTAATCGATCTGAATATGGAGGCTACACTCAAGGTCCTAAACTCGAAGCAACAGGTTATTTTCGTACTGAAAAGATCAATGGCAAGTGGTGGATGGTTGATCCGAAGGGTTATGTATTCTTCTCGCATGGGCCTGCTAATGTTCGTATGGCAAACTTATCTACCTTAACCGGTGTTGACTTTGCTGATGATTCAATTCGTGTTAGAAATGCGGATGAGCTAATTCCTGAAGACTCTATGGGCAGTGTTACTATTCCAGCAGAAATAAAAAAAACACGCTTTGTTAGTTCAGTGTTAAGAAATGATATGTTTGAATGGTTGCCATCTTACGATGAACCTTTAGCAAAACATTATAGTTACCGACGTTCAACCCATAAAGGCTCAATTCCACATGGTGAAACTTATAGTTTCTATCAAGCCAACTTAGAGCGAAAATATGGTGAAGAGCTTTTAAGTTCAAAGGTAAATAAATGGCATCAAGTAACAATTGAACGCATGAAAGACTGGGGATTTACGTCATTTGGTAACTGGGTTGACTCAGGGTTTTATCAGGCAAAACAAGTACCTTATTTTGCCAACGGCTGGATTATTGGTGACTTTAAAACGTTGTCAGGTAAAAAGAATCATTGGGGATTAATGCCTGATCCTTTTGATCCTGTTTTTGCTGAGCGTGCTAAAGCGACGATTGATGAGGTTGCCAAGAAAGTTAATGCATCACCTTGGTGTGCTGGTATTTTTATTGATAATGAAAAGAGTTGGGGAGAAAGGCAAGGCTCGGTTCATGCAAGGTATGGCTTAATTTTAGATGCACTATCAAAAGACGCAAAAGAAAGCCCAGCTAAACACGCATTTACAGCGTTTCTTAATGAAAAATATATAGATATAGCTTCACTTAACTCTACATGGGCGACAAACTTTACTGATTGGGATGAAGTCTCATCAGGCATTACATTTAGTGATCATAACGAGGCACTGGTAGCCGATTTATCAACAATGTTAGAAATGCTCGGAGAGCAATATTTTATTGTTGTTCACAATACCTTAGAGAAAGTATTACCAAACCATCTTTATATGGGAGCACGTATGGCAAACTGGGGTATGCCAAATGAAATCATTAAAGCATCTATTAAATATTCAGATGTATTGAGCTTTAATATTTATGAAGAAGGTGTACAAGAGCACTATTGGAAGTTTCTAGAAGAAGTTGATTTACCCGTAGTGATTGGTGAGTTTCATATAGGTAGCTCTCCTGATTCAGGTATGTACAATCCCGGAATTGTTCATGCTAGTGGTCAAAAAGATCGCGCTAATAAATATAAGCGATATATGGAAAGTGTATTGGATAAACCGTACCTTGTGGGTGCACATTGGTTTCAATATGTTGATGAGCCTATTACTGGCAGAGCATTTGATGGTGAAAATGCTAATATTGGCTTTGTTACGGTAACCGATATTCCTTATCCTGAGTTAGTAAATGCAGTGAAAGAAGTGACTTCGTCTATGTATCAAAACAGATTAACTGATAATTAAACACTTAAAATTAACTATATTATAAGGTGGCTGATGCCACCTTTTTTATTGGCTAGACTTACAGTATGTTTGAATAATGATTTCAATGCAGTGTTGTACACCATCGTGTATAGAAACTATTACAATTTTAGTAAATTAATAAAATATTTTGAAAATCATAAGTTATTGAATATCACGCATAGATACTAGGGAGTAGGGTTTACGAGTATATTCGTAGTTATTGTAAATTGAATATTGTTAACAAAAAATCATTGACAAGGGTGTCTTTATAAGAATAAAGTGGAGATATAAATGAATCAACCGTAGTAAATTTGGTCTGTGTCATTTATAAGAAAGCTCAACAAAAATTAAAAAAATAGATGAACTAATAGCGTGGAAAAGAAACCCTAGGGGATGAAAAATGATAAGTCCGAATAGAATGTTCAAGTTAAGTCCTGTATGCATAGCATTGCTTGCAGCAACCGGTCTTAATGTCAATGCACAGGAAGTGGAAGAGGCAAACACTTCTGCTCAAGAAGCTAGTGTCGAAGTTGCTTCAACAGCAAAAGATGAAAATATTGAAGTTATTGAAGTAACCGGTTTACGCGGCAGCTTGAAAAAATCAATTAACGATAAACGTTTCGCCACTAACGTGGTTGATACCATTAACGCTGAAGATGTCGGTAAGAGTACCGACCAAAATATCGCCGACGCTTTAGGTCGTGTTACCGGTGTTACCGTAGTTAGCCAAGATGGCGAAGGTTCACAAATTACTGTGCGCGGTGCATCGTCAAATCAAAATAAAATCACAATAAACGGTCAACAAATGACCTCAACGGATTTTAGTCAATCAGTTGATTTAAGCTCATTTTCTGCTGATATATTATCAAAGCTAGAAGTTGTGAAAACACCAAGTGCAAACCATGATGAAGGTTCATTAGGTGCTAGTGTTAACTTAACTACGGTTCGTCCTTTATACCAAGATAAAGACGTACGTTCAGCGACAGTACAGGGTCGTTACAATGATTTTGCTGAAGAAGCTGATTATAAAGTTTCAGCGGCGCTTTCAGAAAAATTCCTTGATGAAACATTTGGTGTCGCCTTATCAATTTATACTGAGACTAACACAATCCGTCGCGACCAATACCGTGTTGGAAATTTTGAAGCTACACCTGAAATATTTTCTGCAAGAGATGAAAACGGTGAAATAATTTCAGGTGTTAAAGCGATTAGACATAACACTACTAACTATGAATTATTTCAAAATACCAGCGATCGTACTGGTGGTACATTAGGCTTACAATGGATACCATCAGACTCTACTGAATTAATGTTTGATGGTACTTACTCTACACAAGAAAAAACACGCTCTGTAGATGGCATAAAAAGTCGCCATGGTAATGTCGCTAACTTTATCGAAGGTCAAAGCTCATTAAATAATAGTACTATTGACCCATTTACTGACCCACAAGCTGACTGGTATACCATAGATAGCACCACGCAAACCTTAACCAAATACATAAACCGTTATGGTACGGGAGACTTATCACGTGTCGAAGGTGGTGACGATCGTGAAAACTTCAGTTTAAGTTTGCAACTTGACCAAGCTATTACTGATTCATTACAAATGAAAGTTGCTATTGGTCATTCAAGCAGTACCTCAGAAAGCTTGCCAAATGCTAATACTAACATGCAAAACTTTGTGCAAGTTCCTGCTCGTTTAAGCCAAGAAGCTTTAGAAAATGTAGAGCCTGTAGGTTACGACTGTACTAGTGGTATGTGTAAGATTGTTAGTGGTCAAGGGTATGTTGACTTTGGCGATAATATTTATGATTGGACTGATGAAGACGGTGTTTTTCATCCGGCTAATGAAGATAACTCTTCTACAACTAACTTCAACCCTCGTGATATCGAATCATTTCATCTAGGTTATATTTCAAATAAGGATGTTGAAGTTGAAGATAAAATGAGCAATGCGCAAGTTGATTTTGAATATGAAATGGATTTTGCCGGTATAACAGGTATTGAATTTGGTGCAAAGTACACGCAACGTGAAAAATTTGTAGATGATCAAACCTACACATATAGCTCTTCAGCAGCAACAGAAGTACTTGAAGATGAAAATGGAAATATAGTTACAGTACCTGGTGGCACATTAACAGGTATTCGTGGCTCTATGATTGCCGGTGAAGGTTTAGCGTACGATAATTTCATGAGTTCGCTAGGTTATGGTCGTGATTTTAATACCACTGGCTGGACACCGGTTGATGTATTTGCCGCTTCTGATTTAGTGTTTGGCGGTGAAGATATTGTTCGAACTGTTGATAATACTCAAACCCGTGGTGCAGACTTTGATACGTCTGCCGCGTACCTTAAATTTAACTTTGAATATTTTGACGGCAAGCTAACTGGTGATATCGGTGTACGTTATGTGAAAACTGACGTAGAAACTACCGGTTATTCAGGAGCAAATTTCTGGACCTTTACCGATAACTTATATCGTGAATTTGACCGTGTTCAACTACGAGACTTACGCGATACCTCACTTCCTGCTTGTCAATATACAAGTAATATGGAACAAGGTTATGAGAAACGTTACGGCCGTGTTGATGGTTTAGGTTGGGATACAAGCTCTGGTCAAGATCCTTCAGGGTGGACACCGCAAGCAGATCAAGGCGCTTGTCATAATCCAGATTATGCTGCTTGGGCTTCAGATACCTTAGCAGGTGTTGATCGTGGTGATGATGCATGGTCTCCAGGTTGGGACTCTTTATGGCAGCATGCCGATGTTTCTACTAATGATGTTTACGGTTGGAATGGTGCTGTGCAATGGGACGGCTCACCAGCTGAATCAAGAAACTTTACCGGATATAGTTTCACAGATCCGCAAGATAAATCATTAAAATCGTTTAAGTCGACTAGTAAACACAGTTATGAAAATGTTTTACCTAGCTTAAACTTAAACTATGCCTTTTCTGATGAAGTAGTGGGACGTTTTGCTACCTCTAAAACCATGACTCGTCCAGAAATTGATTTAATACGCCCAGGATTCTCAGTATATGAAAATGGGTACTGGGGTAATGGCAACCCACAAGTGGGTCGTGTCAGCATGTATAACACGCAACTTGAGCCACTTGAATCAAATAACTTTGATATCTCTGCTGAGTGGTACTTTAATGAAGCCTCTTTATTAAGTATTGCCCTGTTCTATAAAGATATGAAGAACTTTACTACTAACGATACAGCAGCAACTTATATTACTGATTTACGCTCTGTTGAAGGTGAAGTTGCCGCAGAAGACATCATAATGCTGGCTGATGACAGCGATGCCGATGGTGATGATCATGGCTTAAGTGGTTGTATGCCACAACGTGCCACAGCTGATTATGGCTGGTGGGGCTCAGATCCAACACGATTAAGTAATGATTTACGTGATTTATGTGGTCAGTACAGCGTTAGTAAAATTGTTAATGGTAAAGGCGCGACTATTGGTGGGGTAGAGCTAGGTTATACGCAAAGCTATAATTTCTTACCAGGATACTTTTTAAGTGGTTTAGGCGTGTCAGCTAACTACACTTATCAAGACAGTGAGTATGATCCTGATGTTTCTTCTGTCACAGGTAAAGAGCTTGCTTCGATGCCTGTTGCAGACACTCCAATGCATACCTATAACTTTACGGCGTTTTGGGAACAAGATGGCCATCAAGTTCGCTTAAGCTACCGTGGCTCTAGTGACTCACTTGTAGGTACTGATTATAACACTGGTCAAAGCGGCCGCACGTGGAACCAAGGTTCAATTTGGAATGAAGGGCGCGACACCCTTGATTTCTCAGCTTCTTATAAAGTTAACGATAACGTAATGGTAATTTTCCAAGCCACAAATTTAACTGATGCGGCTTATAGAACCTATTACACGAACAGAGAGTTAGAAGTCAGCCGTGTTTTTGCTGATAACGAAGTTGGTTATGAGTTTGTAGCCCTTGAAGAAGGTAACCCGTTAACGGGCGATGCTCCAACATCACGTACTTATACTAACTATAAAGTGGGTAGTTCATACCGCTTAGGTGTTCGCGTTAATTTCTAATAATAAATTGAGAACGGCATGGGTTGATGCCCATGTCTTCACTAAATAATTGAATGGTGTTTAATTATGAAAACATTACAAAAAACTAAAACTATAATAGCTTCAGCAATTGTTGTAGCACTAACCGGTTGTGGAAGTGAAAGCTATACACCACCAGAAAAAGAAAACTTATATGCCCCTGAACATGGCGGAAACATTGAAGTTACTTTTCATGAAAAAGATAGCGTTTCTTTTCTCTCTGCTTTAGGTGGCCTTGATGGTCGACTAGGAACGGAAGGAACAGCCAAAGATATGGATGGTGATGTGTTAACCATCAGAAATGGTACCTTACCGGATGATATGCGAGGTGTTGAGCCTTCAGGTCCAAATGTTACGGTTCGTCCACTTGATTTAGCGCCTGACTTAGATACAGGTGATACTCATACTGTTGTTTTATCGTTTGATATTAGCGATGGCGTACACTCTGTACCACGTACTATGACTATTCATATTGAAGGAGAAGATTTTGCACCTGAGTTTGAAGATCCGTTAACAGAAGTCTTTACTAAATTTGACCCAATTTCTGTTGTGGATTTACTCAGCGGTGTTGTTGACCCAGACGGCGAAGAGTTAACTGTCACCGATGTCACAGCAGATCCTGATAACCTTAGCGGCGCTGCAACCATTACAGATAATTTTGTTAATGTTGATATTCCTGCTATCTCAGATCAAATTGCTTTAGGTACAAAAGAGGTTTTAACCTTTACTTATAAAGTTGAAGATCACAATCACAGTTTAGATAGAACAGCTCATATTGAGATTCGCGGTGTTACACAAGAGCCATTACCACCCATTATTGCAGGACCTCAAATGGTATCAGCGAATACGAGTGGTTTACGCACAGTGACAGATTTAACTGCAGAGCCAGCAATACTAGAGCCAAATGGTGAAGATGTCATCGTTGAGCTTGATACTATTACCGCTTCTGGTGATGCTCCCGAATTTGAGTTCTCTTTATCCATGGATAATGACTTGATCTTTGATCCCGTTGTTTTTGCAAGTCATGTTGCTGATGGCGAGACTAAGACATTTACTTATACTTATATGGTAAATGATGGCAATCCAGAGCATAGCGTTGAAGCAAGCATTGAAATCACCATCACTAATGATGGCGCTGAAAATGTGATGGTTAATGGTGGTTTTGAAGACGGCTTAACTGACTGGACTACTGCAGGTGTTGGGATAGTTTCTGCAGTAACATCTTCAGCATTAGGCCTTGATTTTGAAGGTAGTCAATTAGCTGCTTTTAGTGGCGTTGATACCCTGTCTACTGATCTTGATGATCTAGAACTTGGTGCAACCTATGTATTAGAGGCAAGATCTAAACATGCAGGCGGTTGGGATGGTGGTTCGACAGCAACTATCACTGGAACATTGCTAGAAGATGATGGTGAAGGAAACCTTGTAGAAATGCCTGGCTCAAAAATCACTAGTAATAATTGGTATGAGCATGGCGGTGGTAATCGTACTTCAGCTTTGTCTTTTACTGCAGTTGAGGGAATGAGTGTTGATGTTGTCACAGCTCAAGCGATAGATGTCGATGACTTTAGGCTATACAAGCACTCTTTTGAACAAGCGAATAATCTAATCTCAGAAGCTGACTCTACTTTTGATTCTGGCGCAAATAATTGGACTCTGGGGGCAGGTGCTTCGGTATCTGACGTAGAGGCTATTAGCGGCGCTATGAGTCTACACTCTGGAAAAATGGGCGATGTAAGAAATATTTTAGATTTAGCTGATGGCACCATTGAAGATGGCAAACGTTATTTAGTAACGATTGATGTGGAAGTTGACGGTGAGTTCACAGGCAATCATCCGCTACGTGTCTCAGTCGTTGATCCAGCAAATAATGATGTCACCGTAATCGGTCACGCATTTAAAGGGGTGTACTTCTTAAACGATGTAAAACAAACCTTTACTGCAGTATTGGACTTGCCTCGTGATTCAGAAGTGAGTGACTGGTCAACACGTGCTCAGCAACTTCATGTCGGTACTAATGTATGGGGACAAGGGTTTAACTATCGTATTGATAATGTTCGCATAGTTGAGATCCCTTAGAAGGAGTGAAAGTATTATTTTTTAACTTTTGAATATAAAGCCTTCTGAATGTTGTTCAGAAGGCTTTTTTTCGTTAACAATAAGTAAATTAACCCAATAGCTAAATGAAAGATAATCATGAAAAAAATCATTAAAAAAATAGTCATTGTTGGTGGCGGCACTGCGGGTTGGTTAACGGCTGGTATAGTAGCAGCTCGTCATCAAAACCGTATTCAACAAGGTGAGTTAACCATTACCTTGATTGAGTCTGACAAAATACCAACGGTAGGGGTAGGTGAGGGAACTTGGCCAACCATGCCACAAACTCTGCGCAGTATAGGTGTGTCAGAAACTGATTTTATTCGTGAGTGTAATGTCTCTTTTAAACAAGGCTCTAAATTTGTTAATTGGGACAGTGATAAGCAAGATAATTTTTATTTTCATCCGTTTGATGTGCCTAATGGCTCATTAACTGGCGATATTGCTGCTTTCTGGCTAAATCGTCAAGCTGATGAATCATTGGCAAAACTATTTACTAGCCAAGAAGAACTTTGTCATCAAAACTTAGCTCCTAAAACCATTTCTACGCCTGAATATGCCGGTTATGCAAATTATGGTTATCACTTAGATGCAGGAAAATTTTCTGCATTTTTACAACAGCATTGTGTCAATAAACTAGGCGTTAATCATATCATTGCCGATGTTGAAAAAGCTGTCTTATCACCTGATGGTGCCATTGACAGTATTATCTTGCAAAGTGGCGATAACATTTCAGCGGATTTTTTTATCGATTGTAGCGGCTTTAGTGCGCTACTTATCGGCAAAGCCTTAGAGGTACCTTTTAAAAAAGTCGATGATGTTCTTTTTGCTGATACGGCATTAGCGGTGCAAGTACATTATGCTAATGATAATGCACCTATTGCCTCTTATACGCAATCTACCGCACAAACAGCTGGTTGGATTTGGGATATAGGTTTACCCACAAGACGTGGTGTCGGTTATGTTTATGCTAGTAAGTATCAGTCTCGTGAATCAGCCGAACAGGATTTAAAGGCTTACATTAAGCAAAGTGGTGCCAGTACTGATGAGCTTAATATTAAAGAGATTAACTTTCAGGCGGGGCATAGAGAAAAGTTTTTTCATAAAAACTGTCTTGCCATTGGCTTATCAGCAGGTTTTTTAGAGCCGTTAGAAGCCGCTGCTTTAGTGATGATAGAGCTATCAGCCACAATGATAGCGGAGCAGTTACCACAAACGTATTGTGCTCTACCTATCATTGAGCAAAGGTTTAATGACACCTTTATATACCGCTGGCAACGGGTAATAGAGTTTTTAAAATTGCACTATATCGTCAGTAATCGCGACACGCCTTTTTGGCAAGATAATAGAAAACAGCAAAGTATACCTAAACGTTTACAAACACAAATGCAGCTTTGGCAACATACAGTGCCTACACAACTAGACTTTAATCGTTTAGGAGAAGTATTCCAATCGGCAAGCTATCAGTTTGTCTTATATGGCAGCAAGTTTAGAACAGAGCAACTATTTAGTTTAGATCCCCAAATAGTTAAATTTTCGCAAGAGCAGATACAAATAAACCAAGATAAAACTTCCCAATTAATTAAAGCTTTACCGACAAACCGAGAATTAATAAATAAAGTAAAGCAATACGGTTTTGGTAAAATTTAAACATTCAGTAAAGGAGAATAATATGTCCGAAAATAAAATCGAGCTAGTCGATTCGGTTAAACATCGTGATTTAAGAATTAATACTAAAAAATATGATTACCAAGAAAATTACATCAACATGAGCATAGTGATGGTGTCAGAGATGAGTAGTTTGTCTCATGAATATCCTATTTTTATTACTAAAGATCCTGAAACAGGTGCCTTCCAATTAAGTGCTATTTTTGGCTTTGAAAAAGGTGAAAATCTGTTCTTAAACGGTGAGTCATGGCAAGCGACTTACTTACCTTTAGATGTTTTAAGACGTCCTTTTAGAATCCACTTACCTGAAGGAGAGTTTACAGCTGGCGGTAAATTGGCGCTAGATGTTTCAAGTCCTTTATTTCAGGCAAATGAAGGAGAGCGTTTATTTACTGATTCAGGAGAGCCAACGAATTATATCAAGCGTATTCAGCAAACATTTTCCCGGCTTATGGCAGGCACAAAACAAAGCCGCCAGATTTTACAAACGGCTAATGAATTAGGGCTACTAGAGCCTATATCACTCAATGTTGACCTAGTTGAACAAGGTACTATTAATTTAAATGGATTATATACTTTTAATCAAAAAGCCATAAGTGAGTTAACAGGAAATAAACTGAAAGTGTGTCATCAAGGAGGCATATTACAAGTGTGTCACTTGATGTTAAGTTCAGCTATGCATTTAGAAAAATTGATTAAGTGGAAGCGTGAGCAAAATAATACTTTAAAAGTAAGTTAGCGTAGGAAATGTATTCTACCGTTGAAGATATAAATCTTACCTTCAACGATATACAGAAAATAGAAAGGCTGTTGAAATCTTCAGCTCATATTTTTGAGCCTATGATATTGACCGCTAGTGAAATAGAGAACTAATACCCATCAGTTGCCTCTAAAAATTACAAATATCTCATCGGGGTATCAAAAAGCCCCTTTTTATCACTTCAATAAAACCACACTAATATAAGATCTGTTCTCAACTTAATATTGTTAACCATTAAATTGAACATTGTTAACAATAATGCTTTACATAAACCTCTATAATGTGTAAATTGTTAACAATTAACCAGCCGAGAGAGACGGATTCAATGAATGGCAAAACAAGCATGATCACTGCCGTAGAAGTCGAGTATTATCAGATACCATTAGCTGAGGTGCTATCTGATGCAAAACATGGTGATCACACCCATTTTGAACTTATTGTATGCAAAATTAGCTGTAGTGACGGCTATGAAGGCGTTGGCTACACTTATACCGGTGGAAAAGGTGGCCGAGCAATATATTCATTATTAAATGATGAAATGAGACCTAACCTAATTGGTAAAGATTCAGCTGATATTTATGCTATTTGGGACTGGTTGCAGTGGGAATATCATTATGTAGGACGAGGCGGTTTACTCAGTTTTGCTATCTCTGCCGTTGATATTGCTCTTTGGGATATTAAATGTAAGCGATTAAATCAACCGTTATGGAAAGTTGCTGGCGGTTCAAGTCATGCCACACGCTGTTATGCAGGTGGTATAGATCTTAATTTTACTCAAGAAAAGCTACTAAGTAATATTCAAGGATACCTAGATAGAGGTTTTAACGCTGTTAAGATTAAAGTAGGTAAAGAAGATTTCCGCGAAGATGTAGCTCGTGTTGCTGCAGTTCGAGAATTAATCGGCCCAGATCGCATTTTTATGGTTGATGCTAATTACTCCATGACTGTCGAAGAGGCGGTTCGCTTTGCACGTGCTGTCGAGCCTTATAATATCAAATGGTTCGAAGAGCCAACCATACCAGATGATTATCAAGGTTATGCTCGTATTGCGGATGCAATCAATATCCCGACAGCAATGGGTGAGAACCTGCATACTATTCATGAGTTCACTTATGCTATTCAACAAGCGAAATTAGGCTTCTTACAGCCGGATGCATCAAACATTGGTGGCATTACGGGCTGGTTGCAAGTGGCAAAACTCGCCTATGCACATAATTTACCTGTGTGTAGTCATGGCATGCACGAATTGCACGTATCACTGATGGCATCTCAGCCTAATGCAGGCTTCTTAGAAGTCCATTCATTCCCAATTGATGAATACACCACAACACCACTTCAGCTAGTTGATGGCAAAGCGGTAGCACCAAGCATAGCTGGAACAGGTGTGGTGTTTGACGATGCACGACTATCTCCCTATTTAATTCAGCATTCATAAGGCATTAAAATGCAAGCAGCACAATATATCGGAAATAAATCATTTAACTTAGTCGCAGGGCAAACTGTCACTCCACAAGCAGGGGAAGTTCGTCTTGATGTAGGTTATGTCGGCATCTGTGGAACAGATATGCATATTTACCATGGTGTGATGGATCAACGTGTTAATCCACCGGCAACTATTGGTCACGAAATTTCAGGTACCGTTGCCGAATTAGGTGAAGGTGTTGAAGGTTTTACAATCGGCGAAAAAGTCGTTGTGCGCCCATTAGATTGGTGTGGCGAGTGCCCAACTTGTCTATCAGGTAATACCCACATTTGCCAACATTTAAAATTTATGGGCATTGACACTCCTGGCGCATTTCAATCTAGCTGGACAGTTAAAGCACGTACACTCCATAAACTACCTGCGGCTGTTGATTTAAAACAAGGCGCATTAGTAGAGCCATTATCAGTTGCTTGTCATGATGTGCGTCGTTCACGTTTGAAAGCAGGTGAAAAAGCCGTCATTCTAGGTGGTGGCCCTATTGGTCAATTAGTGGCTGCTGTCGCTAAAAGTGTTGGCGCCGAAGTACTTGTATCTGAGCCGAATGAAAGCCGTCGTGCCTTTGCTGATGAATTAGGAGTTAAATCAGTTAACCCGATTGATACTGATTTAGCAGCTTACGTAGATGAATGGACGGGAACAAAAGGTGCCGATGTCGTTTTTGAAGTATCGGGTGTATTACCTGCGATTGAAGCTATGACTCAAGTGGCTGGCCGTCGTGGTCGTATAGTCATGGTTGCCATTCACTCAACGCAACCACCAATTGATTTATTCCAATTCTTCTGGAAAGAATTAGAATTATTAGGCGCGCGAGTTTATGAAGCGGCTGATTTTGATTGGGCGATAGAGTTAATCTCAACAGGTCAAATTGATCTTAAACCTTTTATCAGCTCTGTTAATCCTTTGGCAGATATTAGTAACGCTTTTGCTAGTATGGATAATAACCCTCAAGGTATGAAAGCACTTGTTGAATGTAACGCAGAATAATTAAGGCTATATTGAATGAATAACATGTTAGAAAAATTTAGTTTACAAGGCAAAGTAGCCTTAGTAACCGGTGGTAAGCGTGGAATAGGTAAAGGTATTGCATTAGGTTTAGCTGAAGCAGGTGCTGATATTATTGCCGTATCTGCCACGTTAGAGCTTGAAGGCTCGGCAGTAGAGCAAGAAGTAAAAGCGTTAGGCCGTAATTTTAAAGCCTATCAATGTGACTTCTCTGATCGCGAATCATTGTATGCTTTTATCAAACATGTCAAAGCAGACTACCCTAAGATTGATATCTTAGTGAATAACGCAGGTACAATATTACGAGCACCTGCGGCTGAACATGCTGACGAATTATGGGATAAAGTTATTGATGTAAACTTGAATTCACAATTTATTCTAAGCCGTGAAATTGGTAAAGATATGGTTGAACGAGGCTCAGGTAAAATAATTTTCACAGCATCATTATTAACTTTCCAAGGTGGTATTACCGTACCTGGCTATGCCGCAAGTAAAGGGGCTATTGGCCAATTAGTGATGGCATTATCTAACGAGTGGGCAGGCAAGGGCGTTAATGTAAACGCAATTGCTCCAGGTTATATTGATACAGATAATACCGAAGCACTACGAAATGACGCAGAGCGTAACGCTGCCATTTTAGGACGCATTCCACAAGGTCGTTGGGGTAACCCTGAAGACTTTAAAGGTCCGGCAGTATTCTTAGCTTCTGAAGCAGCAAGTTATGTTAATGGCGCTATCTTATTGGTAGATGGCGGCTGGATGGGGAGATAACAGCATGAACTTTAAAAATAATGTTAATTTTATTGGCGGCAAATATATTGCTTCAGCGAAAGAAGAGATTATCGAAATACTAAGCCCTTCAACAGGTGAAGTGATTGGTAATATTCCAAAAGGTTGTGCACAAGACGCTCAGCAAGCGCTTGAAGTGGCTGATACTGCTCAAAAGTCATGGGCAAAACTAACCGCTCGTACTCGTCAAAATATTTTACGTGATTTTGCTAATAAAATTCGTGAAAACAAAAGTGTTTTAGCGCCAATGATTGTTGCCGAGCAAGGTAAATTATTGTCAGTTGCTGAAATGGAAGTTGATGTTACAGCTACCTTTATCGACTACGCTTGTGATAATGCCTTAACCATTGAAGGTGACATTCTGCCTTCTGATAATGAAGGTGAAAAAATCTATATTCATAAGGTGCCACGTGGTGTTGTCGTCGGTATTACAGCATGGAATTTCCCGTTAGCACTTGCCGGTCGAAAAATTGGCCCTGCGTTAATTACCGGTAATTCAATTGTACTTAAACCCACACAAGAAACCCCATTAGCTACGACTGAATTAGGTCGGATTGCTAATGAAGCAGGTATTCCAGCGGGCGTTTTAAACGTGATTAATGGCTCGGGATCTGTTGTAGGTCAAGTCTTATGTGAAAGCCCGATCACTAAAATGATTACCATGACAGGCTCAACAGTTGCCGGTAAACAAATTTATAAAACCTCAGCTGAATTTATGACGCCTGTTATGTTAGAGCTTGGCGGTAAAGCACCTATGGTGGTGATGGAAGATGCTGATCTAGATAAAGCGGTTGAAGGTGCGCTATGGGGACGTTTTGCTAACTGTGGCCAAGTGTGTACGTGTGTAGAGCGCTTGTACATTCAAGAAAGCGTTTACGACAAGTTTATGGACAAATTTATTCCTGCGGTTAAAGCGCTGAAAGTTGGCGATCCAATGAACCCGGAAACTCAAATGGGTCCTAAGTGTAATCAACGTGAAATTGAAAACATTGACCACATAGTACAAGAGAGCATTAAGCAAGGAGCAAGTCTTGCTGCTGGTGGTAAAGTGGCTGATGTTGAAGGCTTTTCTGGCGGCTGCTGGTACGAGCCAACATTATTAGTTGATGTTGCACAAGACAACATTGCGGTACACGAAGAAACGTTTGGTCCGGTATTACCTATTGTTAAAGTGAAAGATATGGACCAAGCCATTGAGTACTGTAATGATAGTATTTATGGTTTAAGTGCATATATTTTTACAGAGAACTTTTTTGATATCAATAAAGCTATTAACGAGTTAGAAGTTGGTGAGGTTTATGTTAACCGTGGCATGGGTGAGCAACATCAAGGTTATCATAATGGCTGGAAACAAAGCGGTTTTGGTGGTGAAGACGGCAAATTCGGTTTAGAGCAATATTTAGAAAAGAAAACGGTATATATGATGGAAAAATAACGGTTTTTCTTTAACATCTCCCAACAATACTCTTTCATGTTGTTTGAGTATTTAGCCGATAGTGTGCTCACTATCGGCTTTTTTATGCCTGTTCAGGCACTTCATTTCACTTCTTGTTATTATAGTATACTGTTAATTGTTGACAATAATAAAAAAATAAAACACTATACTGTGAAAGCTGATCCTTGTATCAATAAAAAGAAAAAATTGATCAACTGGCGATTATCAAACTGAAAGGACATCAATTTATATACAGCTGTAATTTTAAAAATGTTTAAAGGTTTAAGGTGTTCAAGTGAAAAAAATAATTAATGTATTAGTGTTTCTAGGGGTATCTTTTGCTACAACGGCAGAAGATTGGGACAACATTGCGGTACCGGCTGACGCGGGTGAAGGTAATGTATGGTTACTGCAGTCTTTGTCAGATGATTTTAACTACGAAGCTACTGCTAATGATAAAAGTGATGAGTTTTATACTCGTTGGGATGAAGGGTTTATCAATGCTTGGACAGGTCCCGGAATGACTATATTTAGCGGTGATCATGCTTCAGTATCAAACGGAATGCTTAATCTTACGACTAGCCGTAAGGAAGGCACTGAAAATGTTTATACCGGTGCTATTCATTCAAAAGAAAGCGTTATATATCCGCTATATATTGAAGCAAGCGTGAAAATAACAAATTTAACACTCGCCAATGCTTTTTGGTTGCTCAGTTCAGATTCAACTCAAGAAATAGATGTGATCGAAAGCTATGGTAGTGATAGAGATGGTCAGGAGTGGTTTGATGGACGAATGCACTTAAGCCACCATGTATTTATACGTGAGCCTTTTCAAGATTATCAACCAAAAGATTCCGGCTCTTGGGTTGAGCATGAAACAGGTACTTGGCGAAACCAATATCACCGTATTGGTGTCTATTGGATTGACCCGTGGAATTTAGAATATTATATCGATGGTGAGTTAGTTCGCACAGTCAGTGGTGAAGACATTATTGACCCTTTAGGTTATACCGAAGGCACAGGTTTAAGTAAGCCTATGCAAGTTATTCTTGATGTTGAGCAGCAAGATTGGCGTGAAGCTGAAGGCATTAAAGCAACCGACGAAGAGCTAGCTGATCCAAATAAAAACACTTTTTTAGTAGATTGGGTCCGTTTTTATAAACCTGTTGATGAAGCAAGTGTTGTGGATACTTCAACTTGGACAGACGGGGGTACCATTAAAGTAGAGTTCGGTAACTTCATTGACACCAATAAAGGCGGTGCTGAGGTCGAAAGTGATACTGAATTAGGCTTTAATAAATCAGATGACAACATTAATTATAATACCTCAGGTGATTGGGGGGAGTATTCGGTTGATTTTCCACAAGCGGGCTATTACCGCATTGAGTATGTTATTGCTTCTGAAAGTGAGCAGGGCTTAGGTATTTCTCTATACGTGGATGGTAAAGCTGAAACGAGTACAAGTTTTTCTGGTACGGGTAGCTGGGACACCTATGAAACTATAGTTGAACAGCAAACATTATATGTTGACACGCCAGGTACTAAAGTTGTTCGAGTACAAAGCACAGGCTCGAGTGAATGGCAGTGGAATGGCGATGATTTTAGTTTCACTCAATTAATCAACCCAGAGGAATCTACCCCAGAGGAATCTACACCAGAAGAATCTACACCAGAGGAATCTACCCCAGAGGAATCTACACCAGAGGAATCTACGCCAGAAGAATCTACACCAGAAGAATCTACACCAGAAGAATCTACACCAGAAGAATCTACACCAGAAGAATCTACCCCTGAAGAAAGCGAGTCTTCTGGTGGTTCAGTACCGTTAACCTGGTTAATAGTAATGTTAGGTTTAGTTAGTTTTCGTTTGCATAGTGTAAGGGAAAGCCATTAAAAATTGTCGATTGAGACCATTATTATCGTAAAGAGATGAGCTACCCAAATTGGGTAACTCATCTCTTCATTGCTAATAGTGCACTGAGTCATTGTTGGAGTTTACTTGTGAACATAAGAAAAAAAATTGGAATAGCCTTAGTTAACATTTTATTTTGCTTTAGCACCCAAGCAATAAATGAGAATCGAGCAGTTGATTTTAACTTTCATTGGAAATTTACTTTAGTTGATAATGATGTTCTACCAACTAAGCTACCCATGGAAGACTCAAATTGGCGTGATATTCGTTTGCCACATGACTGGAGTGTTGAAGCTTCTTTTGATGAGTCATTAGAAGGTGCAACGGGATATTTGCCAGGCGGAATTGCAATTTATCAAAAACATTTTAAAACGCCTGCCAACCCTAGTGAAAATGACAGTTACATCTTGTTTGATGGCGTATATAACAACGCTACTTTCTGGTTGAATGGAGAAAAACTAGGTGAAAACCCGTATGGTTACTCTCCTGTCTATTTTAAATTAACCAGCAATCTTAAAACTGATGGCTCAGACAATATTATTACAGTACATGTTGACCATTCCCGTCATGGAGATAGTCGCTGGTATACCGGCAGTGGGATATATCGTAATGTTAAATTAATAACGGTGAATAAAGTACACGTGCCAATTTGGGGCACCTTTGTAACCACTCCAGAAGTAAGTGAAAACGAAGCGACGGTTGATATTGAAATAAAACTTGAAAATACTAATAACAAACGTCGCAGTGTATTAGTTTCTACCCAGCTTATTGATAATAAAGGGCAGGTTGTTTCAACCGATACCACTAAAACACGCATTAACGCCAAAGGAAAAAAATCTTTATCTCAATCGTTTACGGTGAGTAACCCAAAACTTTGGGATACCGAAACACCAAACATGTACCGAGCGATAACCACCATTTCTCAAAAGGGACAGGTGCTGGATACTTATGAAACGCCTTTTGGTATTCGTAGTCTGGAGTTTATCGCCAAAAAAGGTTTCTTTTTAAATGGTAAAGCAACCTTGGTAAAAGGTGTTTCACTACATCATGACGGTGGTTTAGTTGGTGCAGCTGTACCGAAAGAAGTCTGGCGTCGCCGTTTTCAAGCGCTTAAAGATGCCGGATTAAATGCTATTCGAACCACACATAATCCTTTCTCTCAAGAGTTTCTAGATTTATGTGATGAAATGGGGATTTTAGTTCAAAACGAATTCTTTGATGAATTTGATTACCCTAAAGACAAACGTTTAAATATGCATGAACGTCATGATGATAACCTAACCCGTGGTTATGCTGAGCATTTTCAACAATGGAATAAAAGCGACCTAACCCGAACCATGTTGCGTGATAGAAACCATCCTAGTGTATTTCAGTGGAGCATAGGTAACGAAATTGAATGGACCTATGTACATTATCGCTATATCACTGGATTTTGGAATGATCCTGACGATGCTACAAAAATGGATCCAGATTTTTGGAGTAAGGGGCCCAAATATTCACCTGAAGAACTGAAAAATCGTTATGAGGCCTCAGAAAAGGGCGAATATATTCTTAGTGACACAGCTAAAAAACTCAATGACTGGGTAAAAGAGCTAGATACTACAAGACCAACAACCGCCAATTTGATCATTCCGCAAGTTAGTCATGTTAGCGGCTATGCCGATGCTGTAGATATTGCAGGTTATAGCTACCGAAATAGTGTTATCCCTTGGGGTCAAACACATTTTCCAGATAAACAAATTACCATTAATGAAAACCCCGGTACATGGAATGATTGGAAACAAGTACTTCAATTTCCGGGGGTATTTAGTCAATTTATGTGGACTGGAATTGACTATATGGGGGAGCGACACGAAAAGTGGCCCCATAAAAGCGGCTGGGGTGACATGTTAGACCTTGCCGGCTTTAAAGTGCAGGGGTGGAACTATTTTAAAAGTGTCTGGGTAAATGAACCTCATATTTCATTAGGCACTTTGCCATTGAAGGATTCTGGGTTTGAGCTTGAGGAATTATCAGGTTTAGCTAAGGCAAAGGATGATAGTAGTTATCGTTGGAGAAACTCCAACATGCATTGGAACTATGAAAAAGGCGAGCCGGTACTTGTTGAAGTGACCTCTAATCATTCTATTGTTGAATTATCTTTAAATGGTGAGTCACTAGGTTATCGCAGTATGTCTGAAGCACCGGATCGTATCTTTCGTTGGGTTGTGCCACATGAGGCGGGTATTTTAACCGCAAAAGCAGGTTTTATTGGCCAAGAAATTACCGCTAAATTTGAAACCTCAGGTACAGCGGTTGGTTTTACCTTAACAGCTGATAAAACTGTGTTGAAAGCGGATGGCTATGATTTGGCGCACCTTGTGGTGCAACTTCATGACGCTAAAGGCAGAATTGTTAAAACTCAAGACGCTAAGGTGACTTTTGAAGTTCAGGGTGACGCAAGGTGGTTAGGTGTTGACTCAGGCGCGCCAGATAATATTCAAGACTTTCAATCAAAGAGCATTACTACCGCAAAAGGGAGAACGCTTGCCATTATTCAGTCAAATATTACCGCCAATCGTGTCACCGTTATTGCACGGGCTAAAGGGTTTGAGCCGCAGACGTTAGTTTTAAACATACAATAAAAAATACATCACCTGGTTATATTTTTAGCCAAGGTGAAGTTGAATTAAACACTTAATCCTTCGGAGTTAATGATTTGAAAACTTTTAATACCTTTACATCAATTGCTATCATTTCTGCAGTGGCTACTTTAGCAGCTTGTCAGTCATCAAGCCCCGAACTTGATTTGCCCGCAGAGCTGTCCTTTAAAGATGTCTCTGAAAGTGCAGGATTAGTGTCTGAACGCGCTTGGAAGTATGGCGGACCTTCTGTGTCAGATCTCAATAATGATGGTCATTATGATTTTTTATTAACGAATCACGATACTACGCCGATTCGTTTATTTATGGCTAATGGTGACGAAACTTATACTCGCCAAGCAGATATTTATCATCGTGTCGATTTACATGGTATTGCTTCAGGCGACTTTGATTTAGATGGTGATAATGACGTGCTTATTGCACTTGGTGGTGGCAATGGCTCAAAGCCACAACCACAAAGATTATTAAGAAATGATAATGGCCAATTTGTTGATGTCACGGTTGAGTCTGGGCTTTCAGGCATGGGCGCACGTGGACGCTCAGTACGTTGGATAGATTTAGACAGTGATGGTGATTTAGATTTTCTACAAATAAATGCTGAAAAAATGGTTAACGAACAGGCACCGAGAAATATTTTGTTTGAAAATAATGGTGATGGTAGCTTTACGTATCGAGCCAATGCCATGTTTGAAGACGTTGATGCTGAAAGATTGTTAATAACAGACTTTAATAACGATCATATACCGGACATTATCGCGTTTAACACTTACTCTCATGTCACTGTATTGCAAGGAAATAATAACTTTACCTTTACTGATGTTACCGATGCTATGTTACCCAAAGAGGCTAATGGTTATCAGGGAACCGTGTCAATTGCGCAAGCTGACATTGATAATGATGGTGACAATGATTTTTACCTAGCACGAGGCAAGCTGCATTATACGCTCGCCAATAATAGTATCTCTTTCGATAAAGCACAGGGGCGACTTGATTTACGTGATGAAGGGAATAAGAGCCATGACGGTATAACATTACATGCCAAGGACAGTATTGAATTAACTGATTTTTATCACTTTCCAAGAGCTAAGCGTCTAAAGAATATGCCTGTGTATCTCGGAGCAAATAAAGTACTTATCACAACCCCTACCACTGCAACGTCTATTAATCAAAATCAAGCACTTGGTTTTCCCAACGAGTTAGATGGCACCGGTTGGTATCTAGGTTATTTAGGTCAGGGGAAGTGGCGTTTAGAGTGGCTATTAAATGATAATGTCGCTTGGGACGTACGTGCATCTATTAAAGGCGTTAATGGTTATACACCTGATTGGACTCCTGAAAACCCCAATATACCTGACGTATTATTACGTAATGATGGCGATAAATTTACAGATATCTCAGCTACCTTACCTCAACAAAGTCAATTTAATAATTGGGGCGTAACGCCGGGAGACTTCAACAACGACAGTCATACCGATTTCTTTATTTATCGCTTTGGTGAATTAAAACAACGTATTGGGGATGTTGCTTTGATAAATAATGGTCAGGGTCAGTTTAGTGCTCAGTTAATGACAGATGCAACCACAGAGCTTGGACGTGATTCTCATGGTGATATGGGGACCGCATTTGACCACAATTTAGATGGAAAAATAGACCTACTCAGTGGAGATGACGATAACGGACTTTGGCATTTATATGAAAACACCACGGTAGGTAACAATCATTATTTACTAACACGTGTTGGTTACTCAAAAAACGGTATCGATCCGCTTGGTGCTACAATTCGTATTGAAACAGCTTCTTCAAAGCAATATAAAATAGTTGGTTCAAGTAGTGCTTCACACTCCCAAAGTGTTTTGAATATAGCTCATTTTGGCTTAGGTGAAGATAACATAGTTAAAAAGCTTACCGTTAGATGGCGAGATGGCACTAGTGTCGAGTTAACTGATATACAAGCGAATCAATTAAAGCGTGTAGGGCAATTCTAGCTTAGTCAACGCTTTAGTAACTCATTCCCCATAAGCTAAAGTTTATAACAGTATATTGTTATTTACTTTAGGCAATTGATTACTCTCCTTTTTTACGGATAAATTATTATTACACACAATAATGAGATTCTAAAACATAATAATGGTTGATTGTTAACAATTAATTGTTTAGTCTTGATGGTGCATTGTCGATATTTTAATTAGAAATTAACAGACTGTTGCATATCAATAGAGAAATACAATTATTGCAGTAGCAAAGGGGATAATATGAAACATAAAGGCTTTAAACTAAATTCTGTCTTACTCGCGATGTTAGTCGCAACACAAGGTCATGCAGAAGAAACAAATACTAATGATGCCAACATAGAAGTGATTCAAGTCACAGGTATATTCAGCTCATTAAGTAAATCTGCAGCAATAAAGCGAGATGGCAAAGGTGTCGTTGATGCTATTTCAGCTGAAGATATTGGTAAATTTCCAGACACTAACTTAGCGGAATCTTTACAGCGTATAACGGGTGTGTCTATTGATCGAAGTAACAATGAAGGCAACCAAGTTACCGTGCGTGGTTTTGGACCAAACTTTAATCTTGTGACGCTGAATGGCAGACAAATGCCTAACTCTTCTGCGTTACAATCTGAGGGAATTGATCGTAGCTTTAACTTTAATGAAATTGGCTCTGAGTCAGTATCAGCCGTTGAAGTTTTTAAAACCGGCCGTGCCGATTTAAACTCAGGTGGTATTGGTGCCAACATTAATATCCAAACAGCTAAGCCGTTTGATTATGATGGTTTTAAAGCTTTAGGAAGTGTAAAAGGTGTTTTAGATACCACAGTTGATAATGTTACCCCTGAATTCTCGGGTATGGTAAGTAATACCTTCTTAGATAACACTGTCGGTGTGTTAGTTTCAGCTTCGTACGCTGAACGTGAAAGTCATAACAAGCGTATAGGTACTCAAGCGGGTTGGAATACTGGTTTTCCGGCGCAAATAGAAAGTGGAATTGATAAAAGTAATATCGACACTTCATTAAACCCTGATCAAACAACATGGGGTGTAAATACGGTTGATTTAGAATATGCGGACAGTGAACGTACACGTACTAATGCACAAATCGCCCTACAATGGGCACCCATAGACTCTATTATTGCCTCTGTTGACTATACTTTATCTCGTTTAGATCGTAGCAGCTCTATGAGTCGTAGTAGCTATTGGTTTGATAATATTGAAACCGGTACAGCTGATGCCAACGGTACTATTATCAATCCAGCCCGTGACAACGATGAATTAAATTTCTGGGCATGGGAATATGATTATGAAACAGAAAATGATTCTCTTGGTATCAATATTGAGTGGATGGCAACAGACTCTTTAACCTTTACTTTTGATGCTCATGATTCTACTTCGCATGCTAACCCTGGGACTCTTCCAGCAGAAAGTATTGCCAATATGAAAAACCCAGGTCAAATGGTAAGTATTAGTGCTGATTTCTCATCAGACATGCCAATGGTTGCTTATGACGCTTCAGCGCTACCAGGTGGTGATCCGTATGCAGCGAGCAACATTGTTGGTGATATTTATCAAAGACGCGGATATGAAATTGAAAACAATATTCAACAAGTATCACTAGCTGGTACATGGGAAAGTGATGGTGACAGCATAGTCGAAGCCATTCATTTTGGCGCTCAAAATACTGTTTATGATGTTGATACAACATTAAGAACAGAAGCTAACTGGAATGTGAGTGCTATGGACCTTTCAGGTCTTGATATGAACATAGTTTCGGGTGATATCGGTTTTGAAAAGCATATAGAGTACAGTGCCAAACAGTTTTTCGAATTACTAGAAACTCAGGGGCTACTTAATGATCCGACATTGAAAACAAACGGTGTTGAAGAAGACACAACTGCGGTTTATTTAGCCGTAGATTTAGCAACAGAAATCTTTGGTATGCCCTTTAATGCAAACTTAGGTGTGCGTTATGAAGATACTGATGTAACTTCATATTCAGTTGGAAAACCAGTAGAAGCACTTAACTGGATAACCGCTCTTGAAATGTCAGAGTATACTTCGCCTAATAGTGAAGAAGTCGCAAGTGAATTAGCGGGTGATTATACTAATACTTTACCGAGTGTTAACTTAAGTTTAGAAGTCTCTGATGATTTAATTACTCGTTTTTCTTATAGTAAAACACTATCAAGAAGTAATATTGATGCGATGTTCCCAGCTACGTCATTGAATAATCACTTCTCTACTGGACCATTTTTAGCGTCACAAGGTAACCCAGGTTTATTACCATACCTTGCTGATAACTATGATTTATCTCTAGAGTATTATTACGGCGAAGGCAGCTATGCTTCTGTTGGTTATTTTAGTAAAGATGTTGATAACTTTATTGGTACTGGTGAAGAAGATAGAGTAATCGAAGGTCCAAATGGTCCGTTAACTAACCCAAGCGTAAATCCACGTGGTTCATGTCCTGACGGCTCAAATGCTAATCCAAACCCTGATTGTCTTTCTCAGCCTCAAGATCCAGCTATTGTCTGGACAGTAACTACACCAGTGAACCAAGACAGCACTACGGTTGATGGTTGGGAACTAAATATTCAACACATGTTTGGTGATTCTGGATTTGGTGGTATTGCTAACTATACCTTGGTAAACACCGATGATGAATATGACCCGTTCGATTTAGGTAGTCAGTTTGCTATAACTGGTTTAAGTGACTCTGCTAACTTAGTCGCATTTTATGAAAAAGATGCGTTTTCATTCAGAATTGCCTATAACTGGCGTGATGAATTCTTATTAAATGGCGCCACAAGCCCTACCTTTACTGAGTCATATTCACAAATCGATATTTCAGCAAGTTATGATATTAATGAATCTGTATCCGTCTTTGTTGATGGCATTAATGTCACAGAAGAAGATACACGCCGTCATAGTCGTTTTTCTAATCAAATTGTTGATTTTGAAGAATATGGTGCTCGCTACAATATCGGAGTAAGAGCTAAGTTCTAAGTAGATTCAATATGAATCTATAGTTGAGAGGGAGCAAATTTCTTGCTCCCTTTTTAGTCAATGAGGTAGTTAACTTATGACAAATGAAATAAAGCATATCGTCATTGTTGGAGGAGGCACTGCAGGCTGGATTACTGCCGGAACAATCGCTGCAAAGCTTAAAAAGCATGTTGATTCAGGTTACAAAATTTCATTAATTGAATCGGCAAACATACCAAGCGTTGGAGTAGGTGAAGGGACTTGGCCTACTATGCGTAATACGCTAAAGAACATGGGGATTCGCGAGACTGATTTTATTAAATCATGTCAGGTATCTTTTAAACAAGGGGCAAAATTTGCTGAATGGGTTACCGGAAAAAAAGACGATTATTATTATCACCCGTTAGTCTTACCACAAGGGCACGATGAGATAGATTTAGCTCCCCACTGGCAAAACCTGCAGCAAAACACCTCATTCTCGCAAGCGGTATGTCCTCAAGAAATCTTATGTGAACATGGTTTAGCACCTAAACAAATTATTACGGCTGAATATGCTGCTGTAGCCAATTATGCTTATCATCTAGATGCAGGGAGTTTTTCTGAATTTTTGAAAAATCACTGTATTGATAAACTTAACGTTAATCATATTGTTGACGATGTAATAAACGTTAACTCACATGATAATGGCGATATTTCGTCAGTAGCAACTGCGCAACATGGAAATATTACAGGCGATTTATTTATTGATTGTACCGGCTTTAAATCCTTGCTTTTAGGTGAGCATCTAAAAGTGCCGTTTATCTCATGCAAGGACACTTTATTTACTGACCAAGCAATTGCGGTGCACGTTCCTTATGAGCATGAAAATAGTCCAATACAATCGCAAACCATTTCAACTGCACAATCAGCTGGTTGGATTTGGGATATAGGTTTATCAACTCGTCGAGGTGTTGGCCATGTGTACTCAAGCTCTCATATCAGTGAGGATCAAGCACATCAAGAATTGCTTAATTATCTAAAAGCATCGACAGCGGCTCCTGAAAAATTAAGCTTCAGGAATATTTCGATTAAAGCAGGGCACAGAGAAGAGTTTTGGAAAAATAATTGTGTTGCTATTGGTTTATCTGCTGGATTTTTAGAGCCTTTAGAAGCTTCAGCTTTGTTATTAATTGAAATTTCAGCGCAAATGGTGGCCGATCAATTACCCGCAAATCGGCGGGCAATGGATATAGTGTCTAAACGCTACAATAAAACCCATAGTTATCGCTGGCAGCGAATTATCGACTTTTTAAAACTCCATTATATGTTAAGTAAACGAACCGATAGCCAATTTTGGATAGAACATCGCGATTCAGCAACAATTTCAGAAACATTAAAAGAGCAACTTGAATTATGGAAGTATCACTTTCCAAATGATAGTGACTTCGAGCAATCTTTAGAAGTATTTCCTGCGGCAAGTTATCAATATGTTCTATATGGCATGGGATTTAAAACGGCAGAAAACCCGCTAGGTGTTTCATCTGAAAGTCGTCAACTAGCTCAACAATTTTTTCACAAAAATACAGTAGAAACTCAAAAGCTGATGACAAGTTTGCTCAGTAATCGTGAACTATTGAATAAAATTAAACAATACGGTTTACAACGTGTATAGCAAAGAATAGAGAGAATAAACTATGACAGCCTTTATAGCTTTAGACAAAAATAAACACAAAAAAATAAGGATCAAAACAGGACACGGAGACGAGTTTGGTGAAAATATACACTTAGTGCCAGTGATTGCAGAAGAGCTTAATAAATTAGCATTAGAATATCCTGTTTGCTTAATCAAAGATAATGATACAGGTCAGTTTGGTTTACAGGCGTTATTAGGTTTTCAAATACAAGAGAATTTGTTTTTACAAGGGAATGAATGGTTAGCCAATTATATCCCCCTGCATATTAAAAGGCAGCCTTTCCAAATAGCTGTGAATAGTAAAGCAGGAGAGCAGCCAACACCTGAAAATACAGTCATCACCATCAATATGAATAATGCTCGAGTACAAGAGGAACAAGGAGAGTTACTTTTTGATAACTCAGGTAATAGCACACCATTTTTGCAAAAAATTGATGAAATGCTGTCACTACTAATGAATGGCATCATTCGTACAAACGAGTTTATTGAAGCACTTTCAGAGCATGATTTAATTGAGCCAATTCAATTAAAGGTGAATTTTAATCATGGTGAAGAAAAAAGGTTTGATGGCATTTACACCATTAATGAAGAAAAGCTTAAACAAATTGATGGAAATGCGTTAAGGGAATTTAACCGTAAAGGATACCTTCAAGCGTGTTACTTACTCATAGCGTCAATGGGACATATACAAAAGTTAGTTAAGCTAAAAAATAGTCAGAAAAGCAACTGAATATTGCCAGCTAAAGTAAAAAGATATTAACAATTACACTGAGAACAAATAATGAAATATAAATTAACTACTGCTTTAATGTCAGTAATGTGTTTGATGGCAACTCAATCTTGCACGCAAGCGGATAAAGAACAAAACGGCGCTAGTAAACAAGCCTCTTCTCCCATACTTATTAACTCTTTCGAATCTGATAAAGACTTATCTAATCTAATCTCTGATAATGTCGATGTCACTGTATTTTCCGCCACTGAAGGTCAAGGTATTACTGAAGGAAATAGTGCCGTTCAAGTAAAGTTTTTGGCAAAGGAACATTATGAGCCTGCGTTTACAATTACCTCTAGTGAGCCTTGGAAATGGGATGAAATAGGGGATTTTCGCGTCGCTGTTGATATTGCTAATAATACTGATACCGCTACTCACCTTTTTGTTCAAATTGCAGATGAAAGTGGTCAAGTACATAATCGAAGCGTCAATATACCTGAAAACTCGAGTAACACTTATCATATTGAGTTAGCTGGCCTTGATTTAGCGATAGAGTCAGGGATTCGCTCAAATCCATTGTCATGGCAATCAGATGAAAAACCCTTTATTTGGCGCTGGGGTCTTAAAAATATTGATACATCTGCCATTACACGAGTCAAATTTAGCGTTAGTAGTATGCTAGAAGACAGAACATTAATCTTTGATAACTTAAGAGTTATACAAACCCCCAAGACTGATTTGTCATATTTAAGTCATTTATCAGATCAATATGGTCAACGCTATAACTTATCATCGCCTTATTCAATTTCATCGGATAAAGAGCTTAAAGCCATTAGCGATAAAGAATTAACTGAGCTTGACGGAAAATTAATGGCAGATCGTTCTAAATTTGGAGGTTGGAAAAATGGCCCTAAACTAGCAGCGACGGGGTTTTATCGAACGGAAAAGGTGGGTGGGACATGGAGTTTAGTTGACCCTGAAGGTTATTTGTTTTTTTCAACAGGTATTGCCAATGTACGTATGGCTAATACATCAACAATTACCGGCATTGATTTTGATCCTAAAGCCATTAAGCAAAGAACCAGTGATGATTTAACACCTGAAGATTCATTAGGTTTAAATCCAGTAGCGGCATCGGCATTAGCAACTAAATATGTGGCATCAGAGCTTCGCCATAATATGTTTACTTGGTTACCTAGCTATGATGAACCTTTAGCCAAACATTATGGTTATCGCCGTAGTGTTCATCAAGGAGCATTAGAGCATGGCGAAACCTATAGTTTTTACCAAGCTAATTTAGAGCGCAAATATGGCGATAATTACATTGAAACTTGGAAAGACGTTACAGTTAAGCGCATGATGAATTGGGGCTTTACTTCGTTTGGTAATTGGATAGACCCAATGTTTTATCATGATAATCGTGTCCCGTATTTTGCTAATGGCTGGATCATTGGTGACTTTAAAACAGTAAGTAGCGGTGATGATTTGTGGTCACCACTACCAGATCCATTTGATCCAGTATTTGCTGAAAGAGCTCGGGTAACACTAGAGCAAATCGCTAGCGAGGTTAAAAACAACCCTTGGTGTGTTGGGGTTTTTATTGATAATGAAAAAAGCTGGGGAAGAAAAGGCAGTAATGAAGCACGTTATGCAGTAGTCATTAATACTCTAACAAGAGCTGACACAGATAGTCCTACAAAAGCGCATTTTACCCAATTAATGAAAGATAAATATCAAAGCATTAGCGCTTTAAATGCTAGTTGGAAATCTGAAATCGCTACATGGCAAGACTTTGAAAATGGCATTAATTTAGCTGATTTTACTCCAAAGCAAATTGAAGATTATGCGGTAATGCTAAAAGCATATGCCAATGAGTACTTTAGTATTGTTAGAGCAGAGCTTAAACGTGTTTTACCAAATCATATGTACATGGGGGCTAGATTTGCCAGTTGGGGTATGACACCAGAAGTCATTGCTGCCGCTGCTGATAATGTAGATGTAATGAGCTACAACATTTACAAAGAGGGGATACATGCTAATTATTGGCAGTTCCTTGAAGAAGTCGATATGCCAAGTGTGATTGGTGAATTTCACATGGGGGCAATGGACTCTGGGCTACTTAATCCGGGTTTAGTACACGCAGAAACACAGCAAGACAGGGCTCAACAATATACTAACTACTTAGGGACTGTGGTGGATAACCCATACTTTGTTGGTGCTCATTGGTTTCAATATATAGATTCGCCATTAACTGGCCGTGCTTATGATGGTGAAAACTATAACGTTGGCTTTGTTAGCGTTACCGATACACCATATCAACCCATGGTTGACGCTGTTAAGAAAGCTAACCGTGAGCTCTACACTAGACGATTTAACAAAGGGACTAAAAATTAGAAAATATGAAATTTTCATCGTTTAACTTTAAGTTTAAAATACATATAGGAGCTTTACGTGAGCGTTCTTCCTAAATCAAACCAAGACCCCAATGGCACGAACGTTGGTCAAGGCGATTTTAAGTATAAGGTTAATACTCAATGGGGGATTTTAGATAAAACTAAATACCCTGTAGAGAACTGCCATGACTTTGCTATGGATAGCAAGGGAAGGGTATTTATGGTGACAGATCAGCCTAAAAATAATGTTATTGTTTACAACACCGATGGAACTTTAATTGATACATGGGGGACTGAATATCCTGGCCTCCATGCAATTGATATTGTCGAAGAAGGAGGTAAAGAATATATCTATTTGGTTGATAGTGGCTGGAAACTAAACCGACAATGGGATGGTGTTTCAACTGAGGCGTGGGACTCACCTTTTAATAGAGTGATCCCTCAAGCAGGTTTTATTACTAAGCTAACCCTTGATGGTAATGTCATTTTTACTTTAGGGCATCCTCAAACTATAGGTGTTTATAGCCCTGATATGCCTTTTAACCCAACAGATATTACTGTTGCTGATAATGGTGATATTTATGTAACTGATGGTTATGGATCTGATTATATCCTGCAATACAATAAACAGGGGCAGTATATTCGTCATTGGGGAGGCCATGAGAATACCAATGCTGAACATAATTTAGTGAATGCACATGGCATAGCTATTGATCAGCGAAACCCTAAGCAGCAAACTCTCATGGTCAGCTCACGTGCAGAGCAGTGTTTAAAAGTGTTTACTATGGAAGGTAAGTACCTTTCAACAATTAATACCCCAGGCGCTTGGATACATGGTCCAGTGTTTATGGGGGATTATTTTGTCTCAGCGGTGTGTTGGTCTGATATTGATAATACTAACGTTGATGATTCAGGATTTTTATGTATTTTTGATAAAAATAATAAAATTGTTTCAACGCTTGGAGCTGAAGAAGCTGAATATATTCATGGTGAACTGCAACCGCTAACCACTAACTGGAACTTGTTCAGACATGCACATGGCGTTATTGCTGATAGTGAAGGGAACTTATACGTAGGGCAATGGCAGGCTGAAAACAGCTATCCTTATAAGTTAGAATTAATTAAATCATAGTAGTAACCTATTCCTTGAACTGTAAACATATTTCAAGGAATAGGTCATATTATGCTTTATTAATTAAGCTTGTTCAGCCCATGTTAAAATAGCATTATCTTCAACTTTTTTAAGTGGACGGTAAATTAAAGAGTTCTCTTTAAAAGGTTTTGCACTTTCTGCACAATAGGCCGGTATCATAACCCACCTAGGCTCAGTAGACCGATTCTGATTAGATTTATGCAATAAATTACAATGAAAAAATAATGTATCACCGGGCTCTAGTTCAACCTTAACTAATTCATGGTGTTTTATTGCTTCGTCAACAAAAGTCATGTCAGCCCCTTTTTGATCACCCGTCTTAGTGTGGTTAATTCGGCCAATATGGTGAGATCCTTTCAACACTTCTAAACAACCGTTCTCTATCGTTGCCTGATTAATTGCTATCATGCAGCTGACTAGTTTAGGGTAAAGATGAAAATTATCATTTGCCCAATAACCATAATCTTGATGCCACTCCCAAGCACCACCAATCAATGGCTCTTTCATCATAATTTTGCTGGTAGTATGAAAAACTGACTCACCGAGTATTTTTTCTACAGAGTCAACTAGTCGTCGGCCACGAGAAAACATAGAGTAAAAGTCATCACCCAATTCTTGCCATAAACAAACTTTACTTACTGTACCACTGGCATCTTTTTTATCCCAAGCTCGTTGATATAAGCTTTCGTCATTAAAAGCTATATCTTGTAACTTTTGTATCTCTTTATCGTTATAAAACCCTTTAATGATGACATAACCATCACGGTGAAAGTCTGTCACTTGTTTATCTGATATTAATAATTCATTCATAATAATCTACCTTTTTTGATGATTGTTAACAATGTTCGCTAATTTTCATGCAAAAGACAAGGTTTATTTTTATATGAATGTGTTATTTCTATAGGTATGAGTTTATTCAAGTATGCTCTTAAACATGATATGTAGGGTTAATGGTTTTTACTATAGTAGACATGCCGGAAAGAAAACAATCATCTCCGTTAACATAGCTCGCAGTGATCCCAAGTTCATTGCAGGCAATTAGGTATTTTTCACATAAATTTAAGCTACCAACTAGGTAAATAGAAGAGGCATTTACAGCTTGTAGTTCATTACCTATTAATAATCCTGAGATATAGCTTTCAATATGCGCGTCGTTAATTTTATTGAATAGCTTATGTGTTCTTGCTCGAAATAATACTTGGGTTAACTGGGGCGTTTGTCCTTCTATAACGCCAAGCTTAAAACTATTTAGATCAAATGCTTGCGTTGATAAATCTTTAGTTAATATAGTGTGGTTACTAATAACGGAAAATAACTCACCTGTCATGAATGAGGATAGTTTTTTTATTTTTCCATCAATTACTTCAATATGTTTACTGTGTGTACCCGGCAAAATAGCTGATAAGGTTTTGGAATTACATTTATTTAATAATCCAAATACTTGAACTTCTTCACCACGCATTACTTCTGTATTATTTTCAATGTGATCTTTGTGAACGACACCAGGAACAATAGTAGCGGCAGAGCCCCAAGGTAGATTGAAATGGAAAGATTTATCGCTTAACTTGGATATACCTGTTGGAGTGGCAACATAATCAACTGTATACCAACCGTTGGCTGAGCCAATCATGCCGGCCATATAAACAGGCAGTTTTTTAAAATATGGTAGCCATTCTTTAAATGCGTTTGTTAAAGCTTGGGAGAATTTATCTTCGCTACTATTTGACTCTTCTAAATTGAGTAATCCCAGTGATGCTTCTTTTTTATTGAGTAACTTACCGTCACTGCTCATCAAGAAAGCGCGAAAATTACTGGTTCCCCAATCTATGATTAAATATTCATTTTCATATCGTTTGTTATTCATTATTTACCTACTTTTGAGAGTGAGGTAAAGAAAAGTTTAAATATAATATTGGATAAAATCAGCTAAATTTTATGAGTGCCTAGACCAATATTTACCACTATTAGAAATATGTTTTTTCAGTATTGATAAAGATAATTCAACATCACGTGCTTCAATAGCAGCAACTATCTCTCTATGTTCTATCAAGCTTTGTTGAACACGGGCTTCACTAATAGGGAGGTTCACATGCATTATTTGCAAAACAATTCTTTTCTGACGCCATAGTTCAACGGCACTTTTATTATAGTGCTGACTATACATAGCCCAGTGAAAGTGAGTATCTAAATTTCGATACGCAGCGTGATCACCTTCAGAAATGGATGCCATTTTCTCAATTATTTGCTTTAAAGTTTGTATTTGCTCTTTAGAGTGTTCAAGAACAAACCATTCCATTAAATAGGGATCAAGCAGTTGCAATATTTCAAATACATCACGCATTGAAGTATGTTCAAATTTAGTGACTCGAGCACCACTATTGGGGCTTACGGTAACAAAACCTTCACCTTGAAGTTGTTTCAACGTTTCTCGAATTGGATTAACACTAGTGTTATACCTTTTAGATAATTTTGTCGTTATTAACCTATCACCAGCAACAAAAACTCCGCTAGCTATGTCTTTGATTACTTGGGTATAAATTGAATCATCATTTAATAATAATGGTGATATCAAATCTTGAGTTTCACTTTGGGTCATATG
>NZ_BAAJMC010000020.1:0-71272 GCF_057551365.1 Colwellia sp. KS18-150
ATAATTTGTGCTGAGGTACAGGAAAGCACGTTACGAAAGTGACGGGCTTTTTGCTTTTTTGGGTTTGAGTAAAAAATCAGCCATGATTGTAAGAGCAGCACCACACCATGGTAGTGTGACTTATACAAAGCAAGCCCATGTGAGAGTAGAACATTGCTAAACTTTTCTTTATATAAGACCTTTCATGATAATAAGCGAATAAGTCGGCTTTTTGCTATATTTCCTTGCACTAACAGGTAGTAAGCTTATAGATCAGTTTGATAACTTCACCAATAAAACTTATGTTTTAATCGCTAATAAGAAAGAGTCTAAATAAGTTTTTAAATCTGAAATGAACGATATAACGATAATAATCAACTCATTCATAAATTAGGAAAAGAAATCAATTTAAATCGTTTATCCTCTCGTTCTGGTCTCCTCAAATTGATAGGTAGTATGAATATCAGCTGTAGTGTCATTGGTAATCTTTCAGCATGACTAGCTGGTTAAGTATTGCATTCCGAAATGCTGTTAAATTTGTAAGACATGTCTTACGTGCGTGTGAGAAATTTCAATTTCGTTCAAGGTAATATTGCCTTCTGATTATGTAACTACCTGATAAATAGTGTTTATAATTTTTATTGTTCTTTTTTCACTTAGATTACAAATAAAAACGATTTGTAACTTGCTTCGAAAAATCAAAAGGCAGTGTATTATTAAACATGTCAGGAAGACACAGAGCAAGTAGCTCTTTTAGGGAAAACTAATGGATTTAGTTTTAGTGATAGGATTTCACTACAGGAAGATAAACAAGGATGTGACTCGATGATGGAACATTGAGATCAGGAAGATTATGTCTAGGAGGCAGCAAGGGATAAGTTAATGGATTAACTTTTTAAGGATGAATTATGGATGAAACTAAGGACGAAGAGTAGGGATTACTCAAGAGGATTTCTTTTTAAGAAATAGCTAAGGATAGTATTTAACGGATTAATGAGAACACTGAATAGAGTGCAGGATGCACAAAGCTAGTTATGAAAATGCAGCTCTTAGAGCTGCATTTTTTTATGCCTGTTTTTTATGGGAGCCTTGACTCATAATTGGTTATCACTTTATATTAATTGAGTTCAACTTTTATATTCATTAAAGGGTTCAAGATGACAACTTCACGGCATGGTTTAACTATCGGTATCGAACGGATCGACTCTAATGTTTTTTTATCTCTCAAAGTGATAGGTAAATTGACGCACGAAGATTATGAAGTCATAACACCCATGATAGATGCCGCAATGAAAGAAGTTCCTACGGCTCGAATTAAAGCCATATTTGATGTTACTGAAATGCATGGCTGGGAATTAAGGGCGGCATGGGACGATTTTAAATTAGGGGTAAAACATGGTAGTGAGTTTGATAGAGTCGCTATTTATGGCCATAAACATTGGCAAGAAATTATCGCTAATATTGGCTCTTGGTTCATATCAGGTGACGTCGAGTTTTTCGAAGAACATCAAAAAGCAATTGAATGGTTAAATGAATAAACCAGCCCCTTACAACTTAAAATATTCTCTAGTTTAAAAATGATTTCTTGGTTGAAAAAAACATCTTTAATATTGCACCCCTATCGAAAAGCCCTTTATGTAATATCTGTATTGCTTATTATCAATATTCTTTATAGGTTAATTATACTTAAAGCCGATAATACTGAATCTGAGCATTATATAACGATGCTCAACTTGTTGTTACTCGCATGGACGGCTTTGTTAAATTTTATTCTACATGCATTTGTTAGTAGTGATATCAAGAATAAGAAAAAAATATTCTTATTTTCTCGAATAAAAAAACTACTCACAAGGTGGTTTGAATATTTATTGATGCTTCTTTTTTGTAGTCTTAGTTTAGCGACAATTATCCTAACTATTAGAATGTTAAAACTTTATGCCGCATGATCATTATTACCTAAGGGATCTGTATTTTCAGGTAATTCACAATGCTGTATATTACGTCTTCGACAAATAAATAAATTATTACCTGATAATTTTTTAGCTTCCGATTTTGCTTTTGAGGCTAGGTCAGCAATTTGGTGGTAAGAGCTATAACTTTTAGAATCAGGCTGTATTACACCTATTGCTAAACTTACCAAAGGGTGAAAAATCTTTTTACCACTTCTATCCATAGCAAAATAGCCAGATTGTTGCTGATGTTCATCACAAATAAAAGACATACTTTGCTCTGCAAAATCTTTTAATATTTTCTGACAAATAGCTTCAACTTTATTATTTTTAAACATAATAATGAAATCGTCACCACCGATATGTCCTACAAAACAATATTTATTATTTGTGTTTAACATTATGCAATTTGCTAATGCTTTAAGTAAAAGATCCCCTTTAGCGTAGCCATAGATGTCATTAAAAGGCTTAAAATGATTTAAGTCGAGATATGCTAACTGAAAGTCTCGTTGCTTACTCAGCATGTAATCTATTTCTTTTTCAATTACTACATTGCCTGGTAAGCCTGTCAGCGGATTAGCATAACGAGCTTGTTCAAGTTTCGAATCGGTAATGCTCCTGAGTAGATCTCGAGGTGAAACAACACCTAGATATTTACCTTTTTCTATAATGATTGAAGGATGAGTAAATTCATAATTTGCTCTTGCGGTGAGTAGGGCACTTACTTGCTCAAGTTGCATAGAATGATCGATGATCATCGGACTCGAAGACATGATATCTTTTGTTAGTTTTCGAGCAAACAACGCTCTGCCGTAAATATCAGAGTATGATTCCATTAGTTCATTTCTGTAAATCATGCCCACTGGCTTATTATTATTTAAAACAGGTATCGCTTGTAAATGCGGTGTGTTTGTAAAAATATCATAAGTCTCATTAACACTTTGGTTATATTCAACGGTAATCGCTGAAGTAACTAATGACGCTATAGTCCCTAATCTAGATTCTTTATCAGTATAAGTGTCGATGTCTAATACGGGATAAGTTCTTGCTGGAAATTCGTTTGGTTTTGCTAAAAAGTAACCTTGGCTGTAAACCATGCCTAATTCACGTAATAGCTCAAACTCCTCTTTAGTTTCTATACCTTCGGCAATAATATAGGCGTTAGATATTCTACCTAATTCAAATAGAATCTTTAAAAACTCACGTTTCATGACATCCTGATCACATTGATCAATGAAGTATCTGTCGATTTTAACAATATCTGGGCGTAGATAACTCCATTGTTTAAGGCCTGAATAGCCAGCACCTAAATCATCAATGGCGATGTCAAAGCCAAACTGGCGATACTTGTTCAATGCTTTGAGTAATATGTCACTTTCAGGGAAAGGGGATTTCTCACTGATTTCAATAACGACTTGCTGGGGAGATAAGCCTGCTTTTTCTACCAACTTTATAGTTTCACCATAAGGATGATCATTGGTAAGCATAACATTTAAGCAAATATTCAAAAAAAGTTTGCCGGTTAATTTTAATTCGACAAATCGGTTAATAGCACTTTCGCGGCAAAGTAACTCTAATTCAGAGAGTAAGTTATGCTCTTCAGCTTTATCAAAAAGTTTTTCAGGTGAGAATAACTTAGAGTCTTTGGGACCACGAGTTAGTGCTTCATAACCGACAATAATTTCATGTTCGATATCAAAAATGGGCTGGAATACGGTTGTGATCCGCTTGTTTTCTATAATTTCTTGAACAATTGCTTTCATAACGTTACCTCATAATACATTACGAGCGTAACTTTAAGACTTTTACATGATAGTTTTATGACAATAAGAAGAATTGCTAACTACTAAATAGCTGCAGTTAGCAATATTTTGAACGGTTGGTTTATTTAGTTGCAGCTTTCATTGTCGTAACAAAATCAGTTAAGGCTGTTAACATGGCGGTATGATCATCAAGATTATTTTCAATTATTTTAACCACAGCAGAGCCACTTATTGCGCCGCTAGCACCAGCAGTTAACGCATCCTTGACTTGTTGAGGCGCTGAAATACCAAAACCTAATACAGGTGGAGCAGCTTGATATTCATTCAAAGTAGATATCAATTGCTCGGCAGGGTTTGATTGTGAATCTACGTCTGCTGATTTAGCAACAGCATCAACACCCGTTACACCAGCACGACTCAATACATAAGTATAACCAAGGCTGTAAGATGATACTTCGCGTAAACTCTCTTCACTGGCATTAGGTGGAGCAATAAAAATAGGCGCTACACCATGCTTTAAAGCCGCTTCTCTAAAAGGCTTACTTTCACGAATAGGTAAATCAGCAATCAGAACCGAATCAACACCTACTGCAGCCATATCACGGTAGAAATTCTCAATACCTCGAGCAAAAACTAGGTTTCCGTAAAGCAATAAGCCAATTGGGATATTTGGCGCATACTCACGCACTTTAGCTAATATGTCGATACAAATATCGGTGTTGATACCTGAGTTTAACGCTCTTAGACCGGCCATTTGGATAGTAATACCATCCGCACTAGGATCAGAGAATGGGATCCCTAATTCAAGCGCATCTGCGCCAGCATCAATCAAGGTCTTTATCACTTTTAACGACTGTTCGGCATTAGGGTCGCCTATCGTTACGAAAGGAATAAAAGCCTTTTCTGATGTAGATTTTAATGTTGAAAAAGCATCTTGATAACGATAACCTGCTTGTTTTTCTATTAACTGGGTCATTATGCTTCTCCTCGGTGCTTAACGCTTGATGCTTCACCTGTTGGTTCATTAGGGTGTAAAACGGCATGTACGTGGGCAAGATCTTTATCACCTCGACCTGACAAGTTTACTAGGTAAATAGTTTCTTTTGTTGCGGATTCGGCCATTTTTAACGCTTGAGCTAAGGCGTGTGACGATTCAAGTGCAGGAATGATCCCTTCACTTTGCGCAAGTGTTTGAAAAGCGTTTAAGGCTTCATCATCATTAATTGGCACATACTGTGCGCGACCAGTTTCTTTTAGAAAGGCATGTTGAGGGCCAACTGCAGGGTAATCAAGGCCAGCAGAGATTGAATATGACTCTTCAATTTGGCCGTATTTATCTTGCATAATATAGGTGTAATTGCCGTGTAGCATGCCTTTACTACCTGCAACTAAAGTCGCGCCGTGTTGGTTAGTATCAATACCCTTACCACCGGCTTCTACACCAATAAGTTTTACTTCTTCATGCTGAATAAAATCATTAAACATGCCGATAGCATTTGAGCCACCTCCAACTGCAGCAATAACATAGTCTGGTAAGCGGCCTTCTTCTTCAAGAAATTGTACTTTTGCTTCTTCACCAATCATTTTTTGGAATTCGCGAACTATGGTTGGGAATGGGTGAGGTCCAGCAGCAGTGCCTAGTAAATAATGAGCATTTTCATAATTAGCTGACCAGTCACGTAATGCTTCATTAACAGCATCTTTTAAAGTACCTGAGCCAGCGGTTACCGGAATAACTTCTGCGCCCATTAGTTTCATTCGAAATACATTTGGCTGTTGACGTTCACAATCGACAGCACCCATATATACTTTACATTTTAATCCCAATAAAGAGCAGGCAATAGCTGTGGCTACACCATGTTGCCCAGCACCCGTTTCAGCAATGATTTCTGTTTTACCCATGCGTTTTGCCAGTAGCGCTTGACCCAGTACTTGGTTAGTTTTATGTGCGCCGCCATGCAATAAATCTTCTCGTTTTAAATAAATTTTTGCTAAGGGGTTTTTAACTATATTTCTACAGCAAGTTAGTGGTGTAGGACGACCTGCATATTTTGTCAGTAGGTTATTAAACTCAGTTAAAAAAGCTTCATCAGATTGAGATTCAATAAAGGCTTGTTCCAGTTGTTCTAAGGCTGGGACTAATAATTCCCCAACAAACATGCCACCAAATTCGCCGAAATAGGCAGGTAAAGTTTCTTTTGTCGTGTTTTTCATTGTCTTAATAATTCCTGATTTTTGCAAAAACTTGGCTTAGTTTTTCATTAGATTTGATGCCTGGACTTGTTTCGACACCTGAGTTGAGATCTAAGCCAAATAAATCTACATTGTTTAATTGTATTAAGGCGTCAGTAATGTTGTCATTATTGAGGCCTCCGGCTAATAAGCTCATTGATAAGTCTTGCTCGCATTCGGCTAACAATTGCCAATCAAAAGCTTGGCCACTTCCTGGAGACTTACCATCTAATACATGGTATTTAGCTTGCGAGCTTAACGCAGGCACGTGATCTAAAACGGCACTGGCTTGCCATATTTCACATGCGTCACAGTCATTATCAGCGAACATTTGCTTGAGCGTGTTAATATATTCATCATCTTCATTACCATGAAGCTGAACAGCAAATAAGTTTAAGCTTTTCACTAACTTGGTGATTTCATTTAGCTCATGATTAACAAATACACCTACGTATTCTAAATGAGGCTGATTTAACGTTGGCGTTATAATGTTTTGTGCCTGTTTTTCTGTGACAAAGCGGGGGGATTTTTTAGCGAAAATTAGTCCACCAAATCTAGCCCCTGATGTTGCAGCAACTTTGGCATACTCAGGTGCGGTTAAACCACACACTTTATTATTACCAAAAATAAGTTTTCGACAAGCTAAATCAATATCATTATAACGATTATTATCCATCGCCATTAACGAGCTACCCACTAAAAATCCATCGACAGCGGGGGCCAATTCCCGTACTTGAGCGTTCGTGTAGATACCTGACTCAGAAATGATAATTCTGTCATCAGGTAAAGTAGGCGCAAAATCAAACGTTTTTGAGATATCTGTACTGAGGTCTCGTAAATCTCGGTTGTTAATACCGATCATCTGGGCGTTGAGTGAAATCGCACGATCTCGCTCTTGCTCATTGGATATTTCAGTTAAAATAGCTAAATTGTATTGCTGGGCTACTGCGGCTAACTCAAGATATTCATCATCACTTAAGACACTCAGCATTAATAAAATAGCATCAGCGCCATAATGTCGGGCTAAATGTACTTGGTAAGTATCAACAAAAAAATCTTTATTAAGCACTGGGCAGCTAACGGTTTCTGTTACTAACTTTAAGTAGTCAAAGTTACCTTGAAAGTACTTTTCATCAGTGAGTACAGAGATTGCAGCTGCATATTTATCATAGGTTTGGCAAATGGACTTCACATCAAAGTCAGGGCGAATCAAGCCTTTTGACGGAGAAGCTTTTTTACATTCTAAAATAAAACCTGCTTCAGGCTTATCTTCTGTACGACGAAGTGCCGCGTACATGTCTTTTGTTGTTGGGGTTAGTTCATCGATAAAACTTGCAAGTGGTTTAGCAACTTTAAGGGCGTCTATCTCAATACGCTTATCAGCGACGATTTTTTCTAATATATTTGCCATGTTAGCAAGTTTCCTTATTTGATAAAGCGACTAATTGCAACAAGGTATCTATGCCTTTACCGCTTTTTAATACTTCAGCTGCTTGCTGTGCTGCTGTTTTCAAATCACTAGCCTTATCATGTAAATACAGTAGTGCTGCACAGTTAATCACTACAGCAGCATTATGAGCTTCTTGTCCTTCACCCGATAATATCGCCTTGATGATATCGGCATTTTCTTGTGGTGTGCCACCTTTAATCTCTTCTAGGCTGAAGTTGTTCAGGCCAAAACCTTGTGGTGAAAGTGTTCGCTCAATCAATTGTCCATCTTTTATTTCAATAGCCTGAGTGTCACCGTGTAATGCTATTTCATCTAAGCCACTGCCGTGTACTACAAAAGCGCGAGTTACGCCCGTTAGCAATAGCGCCTGTGCAATTGGCTTTAATAATTCAGGTGTGTACACCCCTAATAGCATAACTTGTGGAGATGCAGGGTTTACCAAGGGACCAAGTATATTAAACAAGGTACGAATCCCCATGGCTTTTCTTACCGGGGCGGCATGCTTAAAACCACTGTGATAAGCAGGAGCAAATAAGAAACATAAATTGGCTTCATCTAAACAATGCTTAGCCGTTGTAGGTGACATATTAAGATTTACACCAAAGGCTTCCAATAAATCAGCTGAGCCAGACATACTGGAAACACTACGATTACCATGTTTTGCCATTTTTAAACCACAGGCCGCACTTAATATCGCTGCCGTTGTCGAAATATTAATGGTATTAGCACCGTCGCCACCCGTACCAACACAGTCAGCAACGGCGTAGTTTGTTTGCGGAAAACTGGTCGCGGCTTCTCTGATGGCAACAGCGGCACCGGCAATTTCCTCTGGTGTTTCACCTTTAATTTTTAATGCCGTTAATACACTGGCGAGTAAAGCTGGTTCAATATCACCACTTAGTACTTGTTGGAAAAACTGTTCAGTGTCTTGTTGCGAGATATCTTGGTTATCTACTAACTGAGGTAAAGGGTTAGTATTACTCATATTATGCTCCTTTTACTTTGGTATTTAAGCGCTCGCTTAAAGCCAATAAATAGTCAAAACTTTGCGCTAATAATGTTGCGCCAAAAGTTGTTAAAATTGATTCTGGGTGAAATTGGTAAGCTAATACGGCATCGACTTCTCGGCATATAGCCATCGGCATAGTATTATAATCTGCAATCACTTTTATCGAGTTAGGGACTTCTGTCGCCACGAGAGAGTGATAACGAGCAACCGGTAATGGGTTTTGAATATTGATAAAAGCGCCTTCGCCGCAATGGTTAATTGCTGAGGCTTTACCATGTACTATTTCATCAGCACGGCCGACTTTGCCACCATAATGCTCTATTAAGGCTTGATGACCTAAACAAATACCTAGCATAGGAATTTTACCAGCACACAGTTTAATTAATGCCATTAAGCAACCGGCATTCTTTGGTTCACCGGGACCTGGAGATAATACTAATATAATGTTTTCGTCAGTTTGCTCTGCATGTTCTAGCATTCGATTGAAAATAAATTCGGCATCTAATGTATTTCTATAAACTGTAGGCTCAAAACCTAAGCATTGAAATTCATCTACTAGGTTATAGGTAAATGAGTCAAGATTATCGAGCATAAATAACTTTGTATTTTGGCTAACATTTATCGATGACATTATCTTGCTCCTTTATTTGAGCTAAGCACAGCACTGATCACCGCTTGCGCTTTTTGTCTTGTTTCATCGGCTTCAGCTTGAGGAATTGAGTCATAGACAACACCTGCACCAGCTTGTACCTGAGCAATATTATCTTTAACAAATGCCGAGCGAATAACAATACAGGTATCCATTTCCCCCTCTCCGGTTAGATAGCCAACGGCTCCGCCATAACTTCCACGACGTTTTCCTTCAATTTCTCGGATAAGTGAAGTCGCTTTTACTTTAGGCGCACCAGAAAGCGTCCCCATATTCATACATGCCTGATACGCATGTAATGCATCTAATTCTTCTAATAGCGTCCCACACACTCTTGAGACTAAATGCATAACGTGGGAGTAACGGTCAACTTTTAATAAGTCTGCTACATGGCGAGTACCTGCTTTACATACGCGAGCAATATCATTGCGAGCTAGATCAACGAGCATAATATGCTCAGCGGACTCTTTTTTGTCTTGTCGTAATTCAAGCTCTATACGTGAGTCTAAATCTAAAGAAATACTACCATCTTTATTAAACCCTCGAGGACGAGTACCAGCGATAGGGTATATCTCAACTTGTCGTTTACCTTCAGAGGAATTCTGCTGGTATTTGATTGCCGACTCAGGGGAGGCACCAAACATGCAAAAGTCGCTATCTTTAAGGTAAAACATATATGGACTTGGGTTACTGATTTTTAACGCTTGATAAGCAGCAATACTATCAATGCAGGGCAATGAAAACGTTCTTGATGGCACTACTTGAAAAATATCACCGGCGCGGATGTTTTCTTTTAACTGCTCAACATTTTGACAAAATTCTTGGTCACTGATATCTACAGAAACTTCTTGAGCGTTTGATGTATTGTCCTTATTTATTGCACTTAAGTGTGCAACCTGCTCGGCTGTAACATCACCGGATAATAATTGTTTTATTTCAGCTACGCGCTGCGTTAATTGTTGCTGAACATTGTTTTGTGTCTCTTCGTCAGCATCCGAACAGGAGAAGCTATTAGCGATAACTTCTGTACTTTTTTCTTCATGGTCTATAACGACAAGTGTTTCAGCTAAATAATAAACAAAGTCAGGACAAGTATTATCGCCATCAGTAACTGCAGGTAAATCTTCACTGATACTGATCATATCAAATGCAAAAGCACCGCCTAGAAAAATTGCGAAATGATGCTTGTCGCTGTTTTCGATTCGTTTAAATAATCGTAAGCTTTCAAAAGGGTTTACCGCCATTAGACGTGACTTTTCATCAAGTTCAGTAGGTGTGTCGGGAAAAATGGCTGTTAAGCTTTGTTTATCTTTAGAAAGCGTAAGTGTCGCATGTGCTGATAGTTGACTGGTGACAAACTGCAAAGCAGCCTGGCCATTAAGGGTCAAGGCAGTAAAAGTAACAGTATTACCATTGCAGACTATTTTTAAAGCTGCATCGGTTAACAATAAGCTTTTTAATAAATGTTTTTGATCTATTTCTGCTGATTCGAGTAATAGATTATTATTTTTATTCTGGCAAAGCAGTTGATAAACACTTAACGGATCGCTTTGGTAGTTTGTGCTGTCAGTTAATGTGATAACTTTAGCGGTATTTTGTTTAATTTGTGTCATTATTTTCTTCTTTATTGATTATCTTAAAAGTGAAGTCATCCAGCGTAGATAGGCTGTAGCCACCAAAGAAACCATGTTCTTGTTTTGTTCATTGTATTTATCTCTGAGTATTTTATGTTAAATCTTACGGTCTTAAAATGCAGAAAACCCGCTAATTTTAGCGGGTTTTGAAATTTGTATTTTATCCGCTTAGCTTTAGTAAAGCTTTTAGCGAGATACACGCAATCATCACAACCCACTTAAGTAGAGTTATGCCACCACCAACGTTGTTGGCTTAGTGTTAAATTTAATTGCTTTGTTAGTATCATTGTTTCGCTCTTATCAGTAAACTTGCACTACAACATAGTCGCTTGCAAACATCCCCTATAGAAGACCTTATTATGGCGTTGCTGTCAACCACTGATTTTCCTCTTGCTATTAAAAAAAATGATGGCCCTCCTCATGGCCGCATTGACCTGCATAGTCATACTCATTGCTCTGATGGTAGTTTATCGCCGCAAACCTTGATAGATAGGGCTGTAAACTATCAGATAGACGTTTTAGCTATTACTGATCATGATACTGTCGCGGGTTTTGATATAGCACAAGAGTATATATTGGAAAAAAATATTCCAATTACTTTGATTTCAGGTATCGAAGTTTCAACTGCGTGGCAGGGCTTTGAAATTCACATTGTTGGTTTAAATATTAATGTTGAGCATGAGTCAATACAAACGTTAATTGTGGAACAGCAAAACGCGAGAGAGCAACGGGCTATTTCAATAGGTGAGAAATTGGCTAAGTGTGGGTTTCCAAATGCGTATTCGGATGCTAAAGAACTGGCTGGCGATGGTTCAATTACTAGAGCACATTTTGCAAAAGTACTATATCAACAAGGTCATGTAAGTACGATGCAAAAAGCTTTTGATCAATATTTAGGTAAAAAAGGTCGTAACGTCCAACGAGCCTATGTGAAGCCCAATTGGTGCTCTATTGAAGACGCTATTGCAGCTATTCATGCCTCAGGTGGTACTGCAGTAATGGCACATCCAATTCGTTATGATTTATCGGCTAAATGGCTAAGGCGCTTAATTGTTCATTTTAAAGAAGTACAAGGGGATGCGTTAGAAGTAGTTTTACCACAAATGAATCCCCAACAAAGACAAACAATGCTAAACTATTGTTTAGAATATGATTTGTACGCATCAACAGGATCTGATTTTCACCAGCCTAATAAATGGTCAGATTTAGGGCGCAATTTGATGTTGCCAGATAATGCCAAACCTATATGGGCACTTTGGTCGTAAGTTGTAGAGCACGCTATTATTGATAGGAAAATATCATGAGTCAGTTTTTTTATGTACACCCAGATAATCCGCAAGGTCGCTTGATGAAACAAGCAGTATCTATTATTAATCAAGGTGGTGTTATCGTCTATCCAACCGATTCTGGTTATGCTTTAGGCTGCCATTTAGGTGATAAAAAAGCATTAGAGCGCATTTGCCAAATTAGAGACATTAGTAAAGAGCATAACTTCACGCTTGTCTGTCAGGATTTATCGCAGCTCTCTGAGTACACTCGTGTTGATAACAGTGCTTACCGTTTGTTAAAAGCCAACACCCCAGGCGCTTACACGTTTATTTTTAAAGGTAGCAAAGAAGTACCTAAACGCTTACTTAATCCTAAAAAGAAAACTATTGGTATTCGTGTGCCTGATAATAATATTTGCCAAGCCTTGTTGGCAGAACTTGCAGAGCCTATAATGTCTACCAGTTTGATCATGCCGGGTGAAAGTATGGCAGAATATGATCCTGAAAGTATTCGTGATTTATTAGAGCACCAAGTGGATTTAATCATTAATGGTGGCCATTTAGGAGAGCACCCTACCACAGTAGTTGATTTCTCTAATGATGAAATTGGAGTGATTAGAGTTGGGGAAGGAGACCCTTCACCTTTTCAATAGTAGCTTTCAAAAACTTTTAATAATGCCTAAATGAGTCAGAAGTATACTTCAAGGGAGTCGCTACTGACGTAACAGAGTAAAAATGATGTCACAAGACAAGAAAAAAACAACGAGTAAACGCGATGCTAGCGAAAGTAAAACTGCTAATAAATACGGCAGTCGTGGCGTAGGTAAGAAAGGTACCACTAAAAAAGGCTTGAGCAAGCCTAATCAGGGGAAAGGTCAAGGAAAGGGTAAAAAAGAAGTTGAAAAGCCAGTCAAAGTAGACTTTCAAAAATCGACCGTGAAAGACTCTGAAAAACTTCAGAAAGTATTAGCTAGGGCAGGTAAAGGATCACGTCGCGAATTAGAAACGATGATCAGCTCAGGTCGTGTTAGCGTTAATGGTAAAACCGCATTTTTAGGTGACAGAATTGATGGTAGTGAGCAAATTCGTATTGATGGTCATCAAGTAAAGCTAACAGCACAAGATGATGATATTTGCCGAGTCTTAATGTACAACAAGCCTGAAGGGGAAATGTGTACCCGTAAAGATCCTGAGGGTAGACCAACAGTATTCGACCGCTTACCACCACTAGATAGTGGTCGTTGGGTTGCCGTGGGAAGATTAGATATAAACACCTCTGGAATGCTTTTATTTACCACCGATGGTGAACTTGCTAATCGCTTGATGCATCCCTCTCAAAAAGTAGAACGTGAATACGCGGTTCGTGTTTTTGGTGAAATTAATGAAGCCATGTTACAAACCCTTCGTACCGGCGTGAAATTAGAAGATGGTCCAGCACGTTTTCAAAAAATAACTTACCGTGGCGGTGAAGGGCGTAATCATTGGTTCCATGTGGTGCTTTCTGAAGGACGTAATCGCGAGGTTCGTCGTTTATGGGAAAGCCAAGAAGTACAAGTTAGTCGATTAATTCGTGTCCGATATGGTGATATGGATATGCAGCGACAATTACCTCTAGGTGGTTGGACTGAGTTAGGTTTAAAAGAAGTAAATTATTACCGTAAGTTAGTTCAGCTAAAACCTGAAACGCAATCTAAAGTTAAAGTCGATGAAAAAGCGATGGATAATGCTAAGAGTCGACGAATTCGTCGTTCTGTTAAAAAGCATCAACAACGTCATCAACAGGCAACGCGTCGTAGACGAAAATAATTGCTTGTGGCTCACAATAAAATAACACCAAGGTGAGCCCTTAGTACTTTAATCGATTTGTAATTAATAAAGAATGGACTATGCAGTATCAACTAATTGAAAATGATGAAACTTTAGAATTACTCTGTCAACAATACAGTAAAGCGAGTGTTTTAGCTGTTGATACTGAATTTGTACGTACCCGTACTTTATATCCGAAATTGGGTTTACTACAGGTATTTGATGGTAAACAATTAGCCTTGATTGATCCCATTGCCATTGATGATTTATCACCATTTTGGCAATTACTCACCAACAAGAATATCATTAAAGTACTTCATGCGTGCTCAGAAGATTTAGAAGTGTTTTTAACTAGCGCTAAATGTAAACCTGTGAACTTAATTGATAGCCAAATTATGATGTCATTTTTAGGTCATGGTTTATCAATGGGTTATGCTGCAATGGTAGAGCACTTCACAGGAATTGCACTTGATAAATCAGAATCTCGTACCGATTGGACCAAAAGGCCTTTAAGCCAAAAGCAACTAAATTATGCAAGTGCTGATGTCGAGCATTTATTTGCAATTTACCCAAAGCTTTTAAAGGAGCTACAGGCGGTTGAACGTGTTGAGTATGCCAAGCAAGAGACATCTTTATTAATTGAGCGAAAATTCACTCCGATTGATGATAGCCAGCTTTACCGTCAAATAAAAATGGCGTGGCGTTTAAACGCACAACAATTAAATAGTTTGCAACATCTCGTTCAGTGGCGATATCAACAAGCTAAAACTCGGGATTTACCTTTAGGTTTTGTTGTTAAAGAAAATACTTTAATGGCTGTAGCTAAAAGTAATCCACAAAATTATGCTGCAATGAGTCGACTTGACGGCGCTGAAGTACTTGATATTCGACATAAAGGTAAAGCGATGTTGTCAGTATTAAAAAAAGCATCACAAGTTAATAGTCACGATTACCCTACAAAAATACAGCGATTAGATGAGTATCCAGGCTACAAGCAGGTATTTAAAAAAGTGAAAACTTTTATACTTTCAGTGAGTGAAAAACACGATATATCTGTGGAGAATTTAGCCTCAAAAAAACAAATCAACCAGTTTTTAAGCTGGCATTTTGATTTAAATGAGGCAAAAAAGTTGAGTGTAGATACGGGCTATTGCCCAGATATTTTAACACTTTGGCGCAATGAGTTATTTGGTAAAGCCTTGCTAGAATATGCTGAACTTGGATTTAAAGGCTAGCGATAAAAGTTTTAATTTCTTCTTTTAGCTCGACATTATCAATAGTCTCACTTGCTTGCTCTGCTTTTTTAGCAAAATCCATGGCTTTATCTGACTCTTCAAACTCTTGTTGTCTTTGCGCCATGGCGAGATAAATAGAAGCGGTAAAGGTTGGCAGCTTCAATGAACTGGCACTGTTTAAAGCTATTTCATAGATATCCATCGCTAAATCACCATCTTCGGTAAAATCAGCTAATGCTTCCCATTGTAAAGGGTGATCTTTTGGAGTGCCTTGGTTGGTAGCACAAAGTTTTTGCAGATTTTTGCAAGCATCACTTCTGGCGTCATCATCATTATTAGCTGATGCATTAGCAATACTATGGCATATGTCTAGAATTTCATCGTATAAAGGAGCTTTCATTGGTTTACCTAAAGTATGTAATTTATTGTGTCATTGTATCGCATATTAGCCGTACAGCGTGATATATTAATGACTCTTATTCATTTTATACAAATAACCCCATAGGTCTCCATTATGCTATGTGCCATATATAAAAGTGCCAAAAAAGATCAAACTTACCTGTTTGTTAAAACACGCGATGACTTTACCAACGTTCCTGAGGCTTTGATGCTAACTTTTGGTACTCCGACTTTAGTTACTTTAACGAACCTTGCCACGAAAGATAAATTGGCGTTTGCCGATTTGGATAAAGTGAAAGCTAGTCTTAATGAACAAGGGTACTACTTGCAATTGCCACCACCAAAAGAAGATTTATTGAAACAGCATAAATCAGCGATGGATAAACAAAAGCAACAAGGAGAATAGCCAATGATTTTTAGTCGAGTTATTTCATTAGCCATGTGGATTAGTAGTACTGTCATTATTCCTTTAAGTAGTGCTCAAGCTAAAGAGCTTTCAGAAGAAGGTTTTTTACTTTATGTCGACGAACTAAAACAAGAAGCGATATCACAAGGCTTTGAACAAAGTTTAATTGATGAGAGTTTTGCCAATATTAAGTTTCATAAACGCGCAGTAAAAGCAGATCGTAAACAGCCAGAGAAAGTGGAAACTCTAGATACTTATTTGCCCAAGCGAGTACCAAGCTGGAAAGTGAAGAAGGCTCGAGATTTATATAAAGAACATCAAGAATTACTGGTGAAGATAGGAAATGAGTATAGTGTCCAACCGCGATTTATTGTGGCGTTGTGGGGGCTTGAAACAAACTTTGGTAAATTTACCGGTGGTTATAGTGTGGTTTCTGCACTCTCAACACTTGCCTATGAAGGTCGCCGTGAAGCTTTTTTCAAAAAGCAGTTATGGGCAGCATTAACGATTCTAGATGAAGGCCATATCACCGCTGATAAAATGAAAGGCTCCTGGGCTGGCGCTATGGGGCAAAATCAATTTATGCCGACCTCATTCTTAGCTTATGCCGTTGATGGCGACGGTGATGGCAAGAAAGATATTTGGAATAACCAAGTAGATATTTTTGCTTCTATGGCTAATTATTTACAAAAGGAAGGTTGGAATGATGAGTTAACTTGGGGTCGTCAGGTTAAGTTACCTGAAAACTTTGATATGAGTTTAGCAATCCCTAAAAATACCGGCAGTCGTAAAAACTGGTTAAAAGCTTGGTCGAATACAGAGAAAACGTTATCTCAATGGCAGTCACTAGGGGTTCGCCGTACCGATGGTACAAATTTACCTAACGTTGATATTAAAGCGGCATTGGTTTTTCCTGATGATGAAAATGGTAGAGCCTACCTAGCGTATGATAACTATAAAAGCTTAATGCATTGGAATCTATCTTATTACTTTGTGAGTTCTGTTGGCCATTTATCAGATCGAATCAAGTTTCCACCAATTAATTAAGCAATAAATTTACTATGATAGAAAACACTGAAAACATTCCTTTTTGGGAAAGTAAAGCTTTAGCACAGATGACTCGCCGTGAATGGGAGTCACTTTGTGATGGATGTGCTAAATGTTGTTTGAATAAATTTATTGATGATGTAGACACTGATGAACAAAGTGAATTACAACCCACCAATCATATACAAGATGGCGAGCAAGTTGTTTACTCAAATATCGCTTGTTATTTGATCAATGAAAAAAGTTGTCAATGTAGTCAATATGAGAAACGAACAACTTTGGTACCTGATTGTGTGCGCTTAACGCAAGAAAACCTGTCGGATGTGTTTTTTATGCCACCAAGCTGTACTTATCGACGTCTTCAAGAAGGACGAGGTATGCCATCTTGGCACCCTTTATTACATAAAGGAAAAAAATCAGCCATGCATAAAGCAGGTATGTCAATTCGAGGAAAAATTGTCAAAGATGATGATGTAGCTTTGGAAGATTTTGAAGATTACATCGTTACCTGGCCACTTAATGATCTTGATTAGCACTACTCAACTATTATCTCACTGCCACGATAGCCTTTAATTTTATGACAGCCCAACAACAAAGCCTTTTCTTTTTACATTGCTCTGTATTGCTTTTTGGTGGTACGGCTTTATTTTCTAAACTCATCGGTTTGCCTGCATTAGACATCACGGTTTATCGAACAGCTGTTGCTGCAATGGCTTTATTTGTTTTATTACACCTGCAAAAAAAGCAAATAACTTTAGCCAGTGCCAAAGACTATGGTATTGCAATATTGCTTGGTGTAGTGGTAGGCATTCATTGGGTTACTTATTTTGCTGGAATGCAAATGGCTGGAGTGACTATTGGCATTATTGCATTTTTTACTTACCCAGTAATCACGGTGTTTTTAGAGCCCTTGTTAAACCGAACTAATGCTAGGCGTAAGCCACAAGTCAAAGATGTTATTATTGCTTTTATCGTCCTGTTTGGTGTTTTTTTACTTATCCCCGAAGTTCATCTAGGTAATCAAGTTACGCTTGGCATAATCTCAGGTATTATCTCGGCATTCTTCTTTGCGCTAAGGAACGTGCTTCACAAGAATTACTTTAGCCACTATTCAGGCCCGCATACCATGCTTTATCAGGCATTAGTCGCTTTTCTTATGCTAGCTTTATTTATTGAAGTGCCTGTAGCGCAAGTTTCAGAACAGGATTGGTTACTTATTATACTTGTCGGTGTTGTTTTTACTGCAATGCCGCATGCGCTATTCGCTTCTTCTTTACGCCATTTATCAGCAACTACTGTTGGCCTAATTGCTTGTTTACAGCCTTTATACGGTAGTGTATTAGCTTTTTTATTACTTAATGAACGAGTGAGTATATTAACGGTTATTGGAGGAGGGCTAGTGATCAGCTCAGCTCTTTTTGAAACGTGGTCGATAAGTAAACCTAAATAGAGTAACTTAATTACTTACTCATTGAACTGCTCGTTCCGCTTCGCTAAAAGATAAATATATTTGATTTAAGCCTTGATGATTATTTGGTGATAATTGAATATTTAGACCTTCTTGGCTAAGGGTAAAAGATTCAAATTTTTCCATTAAACAATGGCGGGTTAATTTTTCGCCACATTGTCTAGCAACTAAGGTAAATATGTGGGCGTTGAGATAACCCTCTAATTGCAATCTATTTAATTCTTGGTAGCCAGCTTGGCGCATATCGTTAATAAATTTGTGGCAAATCTGCCATTGACATTGACTAGGCTCAGGCATTACTTCACTTATTAACACTTTACTTTTATAAGCTAATCTTGAAAAAACATCTTGGCTAGATACAAACGAGAGTGAGCTGAAGAAGGGGCGAACTCCTTGCTCATAGCTCAAGTTGATCAAGTGACTAAAAGGCTGATAAGTACCAACAAAAATAATGGCATCTAATGGTTTTGTTTTTAGATGCGTTAAGACATTATCAATATCGATGGAGTTACGTTTAAAGCGCTCATTAAGTATTGGCTTTATGTTGTATTTGGCTAATATCTCTACATAACTTCTTTGTGCGGCTAGGCCAAATTCATCTGCCTGTATGACTAAGGCAATTCGCTTGTAGCCTTTTTCTGTAACTAAATAGTTAACTTGTGCTTGAGCTTCTTGTAAATAACTAGCACGTAAATTGAATATGTTTTTCACTATTGGTGAACGTAAAAAATCAGCACCAGTGAATGGCATCAGGAAAGGAATATTAGTTTTTTTCAATATAGGTAAAATAGCATGAGATGTTGGTGTGCCAACATAACCAAAAAGTGCTAACACTTTTTCTTGGTTAACTAAAGTTAAGGTGTTTTTTATCGTATTTTCTGGCTCGTAACCATCATCTAAACTTATTAATTGAACAGCTTGACCGTTAATGCCACCCAGAGAGTTTAATTGTTCAAAATAAACGTTGGCACCGGCATTGAGTTTAATGCCTAGCTGAGCTGTCGGGCCAGTTTGTGCATTTGAAATACCTAACTTAATAGTATTTTTAGCTAAAACTGGTTCGGCTGAACATAGGGATAACAATAGGATCAAAAAGATAATTTTAAACAAGATTACAGCCCTCTCTATAAGGCCTTAACTAGATATGTGCTAACTTAGGTAAGCCCTAAAGTAATTTTATAACGAATGGATTAATAAGCAAGTTTGTTATTAGTTATTTCACAAATTGAGTTTAAAAATAACACGATAAGTGGTAAAACATTGAACAGTTAGTCTTTTTTATCAACTGTTTAAAAGGTGTTTTATGATCATTGGCATTCCTAAAGAGTCTTTAAAAGGTGAAAACCGTGTTGCCGGCTCACCAAGCTCGACCAGCGCACTAAGTAAACTTGGGTTTATGGTTCAGGTGCAAAAAGGTGCAGGTACCAAAGCAAGTTTTACTGATGAAGAATACAGTCATGCTAGCGCAGAAATAGTTGCTAAGAAGAAATGTTGGCAAAGTGATATTGTTTTAAAAGTTAATGCGCCAACGCTTGATGAAGTGGCATTAATGAATGATGGAGCCACACTCATTAGTTTCATCGCCCCCGCTCAAAGTCCTGATTTATTAGAAGCATTAAGTGCTAAATCAATTACCACTTTAGCCATGGAAATGGTACCACGCATGACACGCTCTCAGTCTATGGATGCTTTAAGCTCTATGGCTAATATTGCAGGTTATCGCGCTGTTATTGAAGCATCTCATCATTTTGGCCGTTTTTTTACTGGTCAAATTACTGCGGCTGGACAAATGCCTCCGGCTAAAATAATGATTATTGGCGCAGGCGTAGCAGGACTTGCTGCTATTGGCACTGCTAGTAGCTTAGGCGCGATAGTAAGGGCTTTTGATACCCGCCCTGAAGTGAAAGAGCAAATTGAAAGTATGGGGGCTGAATTCCTCGAGTTAGATTATGAAGAGAGTGAAGATACTGGCTCTGGTGATGGTTATGCTAAAGAAATGAGTAAAGCCTTTATCGATGCTGAAATGGCACTATTTGCAGAGCAAGCCAAAGACGTTGATATTATCATTACCACAGCCATGATACCTGGAAAGCCGGCACCTAAACTTATTACTGAAGAGATGGTTAAATCAATGAAAGCCGGTAGTGTTATTGTTGATTTGGCAGCTGCTGGCGGTGGTAACTGTGAAAGTACTGAAGCTGGAAAAGTTGTTAATGCTCATGATGTTAAAGTTATAGGTTATACGGACTTGGTCTCGCGTTTACCTAATCAATCCTCGCAGCTTTATTCTAATAATTTAGTCAATTTAGCGAAATTACTGTGTAAAAATAAAGACGGAAAACTTGATATTGATTTCGATGATATTGTTATTCGCAATATGACCGTTGTTAAAGATGAAGAAATTACCTTTCCACCACCACCAATTCAAGTAAGTGCAGCACCGAAGCCTGCAGCAACACCTACGCCAAAATCAACCGTTGAATCGGCTGCTGAAGCAGAGGATGAAGAAAAGTCGTCCACTAAAAAATATGCCTTCATGGCTGCTGGCATTGCAATGTTTGGTTGGGTAGCCAGTGTTGCACCTGCTGATTTTCTTACTCACTTTACTGTGTTTGTCTTAGCTTGTGTTATTGGTTACTACGTAGTCTGGAATGTTAGTCATTCTCTACATACGCCATTAATGAGCGTCACTAATGCTATTTCAGGAATTATTATTGTGGGGGCCTTATTACAAATAGGCTCAGATAATCTTTTAGTACAAGTGTTAGCTGGTATAGCAACTTTAGTCGCCACAATAAATATTGTTGGTGGCTTTAAAGTGACTAGCCGTATGTTAAAAATGTTTAGTAAGTAAGGGAACAGTATGGAATCTACACAAATAGCGTCGAATGGTTTTATTAGTGCAGCCTACGTGGTGGCAGCATTACTGTTCATTTTTAGTTTAGCAGGATTAAGTAAGCAAGAAACAGCCAAACAAGGCAATTTATACGGCATGATAGGTATGGCGATAGCTTTGCTAACCACTATTATTGACCCAAGGGTTTCTAATGTTTTAGTGATCCTTATTGCTATGGTCATTGGCTCTGGTATTGGACTAAGGTTAGCGAACAAAGTTGAAATGACACAAATGCCTGAATTAGTCGCAATCTTGCATAGTTTTGTTGGCTTGGCAGCTGTGTTAGTTGGCTTCAATAGTTATTTTGATGCAGGGCATAGTGTTATTCTTACCGCTGTGCAGCAAACGGCGATGAATATTCATTTAACGGAAATCTTTTTAGGTATATTTATTGGCGCGGTTACATTTACCGGCTCTATCGTTGCTTTTGCAAAGTTACGAGGCTCTATTAGCTCAAGCGCATTAATGTTACCTCACCGACACAAAATGAATTTAGCGGCAGGGGTTATTTCATTTATTTTAATGATTATTTTTGTACAAAATGGTGGTGGTAATTTACCACTGTTATTAATGACGATAATTGCCTTAGCTTTTGGTTGGCATTTGGTTGCCTCTATTGGTGGAGCAGATATGCCGGTGGTTGTTTCAATGCTTAATTCATATTCCGGCTGGGCTGCGGCTGCGGCAGGGTTTATGTTAAGTAACGACTTGTTAATAATCACGGGGGCATTAGTGGGTTCGTCGGGGGCTATTTTATCCTACATTATGTGTAAGGCCATGAACCGCTCTTTTATTAGTGTTATTGCTGGCGGTTTCGGCACAGAAGTGGTTATTGATGAAGATAAAGATTACGGAGAACACCGAGAAATTCAAGCAGAAGCCGTAGCGGATTTATTACGTGGCGCTAAATCTGTAGTTATTGCCCCAGGTTATGGAATGGCTGTAGCGCAGGCGCAATATCCTGTTTATGAAATGACTCAACAATTAATCAATAAAGGTATCGATGTTCGTTTTGCTATTCACCCTGTTGCAGGGCGATTGCCTGGTCACATGAACGTACTACTTGCCGAAGCGAAAGTACCTTATGATATTGTTTTAGGTATGGATGAAATTAATGATGACTTCCCTGAGACAGATGTTGTGCTAGTTATTGGCGCGAATGACACGGTGAACCCAGCTGCTAATGAAGATCCTAACAGCCCTATTGCGGGGATGCCGGTATTAGAAGTGTGGAATGCAAAAGAAGTAGTCGTCTTTAAACGTTCAATGAGCACTGGTTATGCAGGTGTTCAAAATCCGCTTTTCTTTAAAGATAACACTCAAATGTTGTTTGGGGATGCAAAAGAAACCACAGAGCAAATTTTTAGAGCGTTATAAGTAAAAAACTATTAATCAGTATTATTTAGAAGCCCTAACAATTTTATTGTTAGGGCTTTTGTTTATCTCTTCACATAAGTATATAATCCGCGTCTTTATTTTTGGATTTATTTAATAGGTGATTTATGAGTGTTGATGCAATTGGTTTATCTGCAGAGCTATTAAAAGCGGTAAAAGCCTGTGGCTATAAAAATTTAACGCCAATTCAGCAACAAGCTATCCCTATGATCCGCACAGGTGCAGATTTATTAGCTAGTGCTCAAACTGGTACTGGGAAAACTGCGGCGTTTAGTTTACCTATTTTAGAAGCATTAACTAAAACGAGTGAGAAAAAGGAGCTTTTAGAAGGTTTTAGCCATAACACCCGAGCTTTAATTTTAACTCCAACAAGAGAGTTAGCAGCACAAGTTGCTGAAAATATGAAAGCCTATAGCCAGTTTTTACCTATAAAAATTGGCGTAGTTTATGGCGGTGGCAAAATGGCATCGCAAACTAACCTCTTAAAACAAGGTGTTGATGTACTAATTGCTACACCGGGTCGCTTATTGGAGCATGTTACTCTACGTAATGTTGATTTATCACAAGTTAAATTTTTAGTGCTTGATGAAGCGGATCGTATGTTAGACATGGGTTTTCTGTCTGATATTGAAAAATTGATGCAAGCAATGAAACGTAATCATCAAACGCTTATGTTCTCTGCTACTTATTCAAATAAAGTTAAGTCTTTAGCTAAACAAATTCTTAAAACACCACAAACGCTTGGAGTAGCTAAACAGAATTCGACCTCAGGTAAAGTTAAACAGTCGGTTTATTGGGTTAGTGAAGCGCGTAAAAGGGAGTTATTGTCAGAATTAATTGGCGTGAATAACTGGCAACAAGTGCTGGTATTTGCCGGTACAAAAGAAAGCGCTAATATTCTCGCTAAAGAATTAAAGCTTGATGGTATTAAAGCTGCGCTTTGCCATGGAGATAAAACGCAAGGTGCACGTAATAAAGCATTAGCTGACTTTAGTGAAGGTAAGGTTCGGGTCTTAGTTGCAACCGATGTTGCTGCTCGTGGCTTAGATATTGAAGACTTAGCTTATGTTGTTAATTTTCATTTACCATTTCTAGCAGAAGATTATGTTCACCGCGTAGGTCGCACAGGTCGAGCAGGGAAGTCGGGCACTGCTATTTCATTAGTGAGCCCTAAAGATGAACGCTTCTTAGAAAATATTGAAGAGCTGATAGGCCGAAAATTTGAACGAATTGTCGTACCTGGCTATGAATTGAAACGAGATGAGGCGCTTGCCTATCATCAAGAAAGTGAAAAACGCGCGAGTAAAAATCGATATCGTGCAACGCAAGAGAAGAACCAAGCGCTTGCTAAAAAGAATGCGAATAGAAAGCCAAGTGCTAATAAAAAATATAATGCCAAAATAAAGAAAAAGCGATAGCCCATTGAGTAAGCGGCAAGATGAGTATGGAGCACTACTAGAGATTAGTACTGAAACGCCTTTTAATAAAAGGCGTCATTGTTGGTTTTGTGGTGAGCCAAACCATGTTGTTTTTAACTGCCCAAGCAATAATTTTCTTAATCAAATTAGTGAAAGTCACGAGACACAATTTTCCTTACCAAGCTGTGAAGAGTGTTGCCAAGTGGCAAAGGCTCATATCTCAACGGCTAAGAAACAAGTAGTAGTCTTTTCTATTTGGACGGCAAGATCCGCCGTTAAACATTATTTAGTAAAAAAATATCAAAAAGATTTAGCCATAGGGATTAATTGGACAGAAGCTGAGTTAGCTGAAAGTGAATTTGAAGACGGAAACTTTGCCGGCTTTCAGCGAAGTGCTTGGTTTATGTATGAAGTCGCTAAAGGAAGAGTTAATTACCAAGGTTGGCCTATCATTGTTGGTGGCGTTGAACTTATCAATGAATATCAGCATGACTATTTTACTTTTGATGGTGTAACTTATCCTAATATTGAACAAGCAATACACCATTACTGCCAAACATTTTCGTTAAACCTACAATACTTTCAATCGGTTTTAACTTTATTAGGGGTAAATAACTTTGCCAAAACGGTCAGGTTTTGCCGTTTGTTGGTGGGGGCAAGTCAATATGAACGTCAGCAAGCTTTATTGGAGCTGACGTTAGAGCAGCGCTAGTATAACCAGAAAGTTATACTAAACTAAACGACACTCAAGCGTTGAGACATATTCATTTTTTGTCGGTACAAAGCCTGATCAGCTCGTTCAAATAAAGTGTGCTCGTTATCAGCACGGTTCATAAAGGTAGTACCAAGGCTACAACCTACTTGGTACTTTGCCAAAAGAGCATTACTTTTTAATGAGCTATCAATTCTATTTTGAATAATATCTAATGCGTATTCACTGGCGTTTTCAACAATAATAGCAAACTCATCACCACCAAAACGAAAAACACTATCAGAGTCACGAATACTTGTTCGAAGTATACTCGCAAACTGCCTTAAAACTTGATCACCTGTGCCATGGCCATAAGTGTCATTGATTATTTTAAATTTATTTAAATCCCCTAACACTAAACCAACTTGTCCCTGATTTCGGTTTGCATTGTGCATGGCTCGCTTTAACTGTTCATCAAAATAACGACGATTTCCGAGTCCCGTCAAACTATCTTGCATAGCAAGTTGCATTGCTTGATGATATTGCAAAGCATTTTTAAGCGGATAAAGTAAAATTTGATGAATACGTGTCAATTCTTGATAGTGTGACAAGCTAATAGGGCTATTAAGGCCGTAGCTTAGCGTACCAATAAACTCATTATTGAGTTTAAGTTCAAACTGACGTTCTTGTTTAGCCTTTTTACTACCGATCAAAGATTTACTGATGGTTTGATTTTTAAAATACAACCCTGAAAAATTAACAAAACGAGCAGCTTCCATAGCAAAAATATCAAGTAATTTGTCTAAATCAAGGGTGGTCTGTAATTGTTCTAATAAACCAATATTATTTTTGTTATTTTTACGTCTATTGTTTTCAAAAGCATTGAAAACATTAAGAGACGTCGATGGATTATCAAGTATATTGAGAGTTTGCATACTTGTTCCTCACTCTTTCGTTATTGGTAAGCTGAATGGCTTAACTTACCTGCTGTGCTTATATGGGGTCTTTTCCACTTTATATCTGTGTTGAAGCAATTACTGTTCCAGAATGTAATTTAATGCGGAGTCATAGCTAAGCTTTATTTAATTAATTTAACTATTTGATTATTCATTTAATTATTGCCAAAATTACCACTAATAAGCTTGTATGTGCTTATCAACTCTTTTAGTCATAACTTTGGCGGCAAATCATTGCCGGGTGGCAACTAGCCAAAGTTTAGACGTTTAGCATTAAGGAATGTATGTGAGCGGTCATCTTGAAATTTTAGCTATTTTATCTAGTGCCGTATTGATAGTGTGGCTTTTTCGACGCTTGAAGTTACCAGCAATACTCGCTTATTTAGTCGCGGGTATGTTAGTGGGTGAACACGGTTTAAATATCGCTCAAGAACAAGTTGATTATGATCATTTTGCCGAATTGGGCATTGTTTTCTTGCTGTTTACGCTAGGTTTAGAGTTTTCATTACCTCGATTGATGGCAATGCGCCATTTAGTGTTAGCGGTGGGAAGTTTACAAGTTGGCATATCGCTAGTCATTTTTTTAATTGCAGGTATGTTCTTTGGCTTAAGTTTTGAATCCGCCTTCGTGGTTGGCAGTATTTTAGCGTTATCTTCAACCGCTATTGTTATTAGACAATTAAGTGAAACGGGAGCGATGAAGCGTAAATCAGGTCAATTATCTGTTGCTATCTTATTATTTCAAGACGTTGCCGTTGTTCCTTTGTTAATCATCATTCCTATGTTAGCCACTGACGGCGAAAATTCGATGATTTTAGCGTTATTGTTAGCCATGCTAAAAGGTGTCGTAGTCGTTACTTTATTGCTTTTCATTGGCAAATGGTTATTACCTAAAGTCTTTAATATTATTGCTCAGGTTAGAACGGATGAATTATTTGTATTGACCACATTATTAGTGACGTTACTTGCTTCAGCACTAACTCAATGGTTTGGTTTATCCATGGCTCTTGGAGCATTTCTTGCCGGTATGATGCTTGGGGAAAGTGAATATAAACATCAGCTTGAAGCGGATATTAGGCCTTATCGAGATATTTTGTTAGGTTTGTTCTTTATCACTGTCGGTATGAAGTTAGATATAGCTGTTTTACTGTCTTCGCCACTTAGTTTACTTAGTATCATGGTAGCCTTTATGTTGGTTAAGTTAATGGTGATCAAAATACTAGCCGTCAGGGCGGGGGAGTCGAGTAAAGATGCTTGGGCATCTGGGCTAATGCTTGCCCAAATGGGAGAGTTTGGTTTTGTATTAATCGCTTTAGCCAATCAAGTGGAATTACTACCAAGTGATGTTTCTTCGATGTTGTTAGGGGCAGGCGTTGTTAGCATGGCTATTACTCCATATATGATAGACCATGCAAGATCTTGGGCTGTATTTTTAAGTCAAGAAAAGCCATCCGACAGTCACGACCTAGAGCAATTACCTGAAAATAAAGATTTAAGTGATCATGTCATTATTTGTGGTTTTGGACGTATAGGCCAAACCGTTAGCCGCTTTTTAAAACAGGAATCAATTGATTTTGTGGCTATTGATATTGACCCTTTACGAACAAAAACAGCCCGAGATGCAGGTGAAAATGTACTTTTTGGCTCATCAAGGCAAACGGAGTTACTATCTGCCGCCCACCTTTTGAAAGCTAAACTTGTGGTTATTGCCTTTGGCGAAGATAAACAATCGGTGGAGGTTATTCAAAAAGTACGCTCCTTAGCTCCCTCTGTGCCTATTTTAGTGAGAACAAGAAACGATGATCAACTAGATATGCTTTATGATGCTGGCGCTAATGAAGTGGTACCTGAAAGCTTAGAAGGAAGCTTGATGCTTGTTTCTCAAGTACTTTCGTTAACTGGCGTACCATTTTCTCGGATAATGCGCCGTGTACAAAAAGAGCGAAAAAATCATTACAATCATTTACACGGTTTCTTCCAAGGGGAGCATACCGATATGAGTCCTGAGGCCATTGACCGGATTGAGTTTGCCCATGCTATTTTGATCAATGAAGACTCATTTGGTTGTGGGCAAAGCTTAGCTTCATTAAATTTACCCAGTCGCCGCGTTCATATTATTGCTTTACGTCGTGATAATATTGAATGTGAATCACCTGAAGAAGAGACTATTTTACAAGCACAAGACACCTTAGTTGTACGTGGTAAGCCAAGACGAGTAGAACGTGCTGAACGTTATGTACAAGAAGGTGTTTAAGCAATATCCTCGTAATTTCACCTAAATAAACTTATAGCTTGAGCAACAGATTAAGGTGTTGCTCTTGTTTGCTTTCTGTGACTGGTTGCAGGGTATAAATGAAGAAAGTTTTTTATTTGATGTTCTTTTTCCATCGCATCATTAAAGCCGAGTTTTATCAATTCACCGCAAAAGTTTTTTTCAAACAATAAATAGCTGATGAGGCTTGACTCTGCATCATTGCTAATGCCCAAACTGCGTAATAAAACTCGTACGGGTAACGGCAATTCCTCATAATACTTAACAGCAATGGCGTTAAAGTCATGACTAGGGTTAATCACTAAGCTGTCGATATGCTTCAAACCATCAACATTCTCTCTATTTTTCGCCGGTATCAGTTTTAAGGTATTATTAATTCGAGTCATTCTTTCGATATCACTGCTGATGGTATCAGCGAAAATAGAGTCGAGTAAATGACCTGCTATTGTTGCAGTGGTTGGCGGGTGGGGATTGTTTTCATTTGCATGTAAAGGCTCTTTAGGCTGTTCAACACCGATAACAAAAATACGTTTTGCTCCCATATGAATTGCAGGGCTTAAAGGCGATAATTGATGAACAGAGCCGTCACCAAAGTGTTGGTTCTTTATCTTTACCGATGGAAATACCATGGGAATAGCTGCTGAAGCCATTAAATGTTCACTGTTTAATTGGCTAGGTTTACCAGAGCGTTTGGCTCTTTGCCAAGGCAAAATATCATCACTAGATTGATAAAAACTGATTGAATCACCCGTGCTGTAGCTTGACGCGGTTACCGAAACGGCCGATAAATAGCCTCGCAGAATATTATGATCTATGCGCTTAAAGTCCATTACTTGTTTTAACAAGCCTCGAAGAGGCGCACTATTTAGTAAGCTATGAGGCGACTTGTTGGCGTAATCAGCTTGGAAGCTAGCTAGCATACCACGACCAATATGGCCAAATACCCCTTGGGCATTATTATGATAAATTTTTGCCGTATCTAAGTTTTTCCATACCCATTCGAGTTTTTTTACTCCTAAATGGAAGCATGAAGCATAGCAACCTAACGCGGCACTATTAATTGCTCCTGCCGATGTACCACATAAAATTGGAAAGGGAATACCATGGTTTCTAGGGACAAATTTAGCGATAGCAGATAGTACTCCCACTTGATAAGCGGCACGAGCACCACCACCGGTGAGAACTAAAGCATTCTGGCTATCTATATAATTACGTTTGCTGGTCATAGCTTATTGTTATTGAATTAGAAAATCATCTGGTTATCTATTGAGTGTAAGTGCTTTTAAATAATATCGCTAGCGAGATTTACATAAATTCAACTGATAAATTATGTGAATAATATGTTTAAATTCAATGAAGAAGAAGTGATTTTAGTAATTTGAAATCTACTTTGTGTATTGGAGTGATGAGTAAATCGGGGTGGTTTAAAGGTAACAAGGGCATTGTAACCTCGAAAGCGAGTTATGCTAATGATTGTATCTAGAGTGAAACAAGGATGGCTTTATAATAATTTAACCAAGTGTTGTTTATGTATAGGCCTACTTTAGTTATAATCCCGCGCAGTATTTATTAGGAATAACACCATGGCACAACCCAATTTACAATTTTTAGCGTTAACCTCTCCAGGTATTGAAGTGTTACTCGCTGAAGAAATCACTACGTTAGGCGCAGAGCAAGTAGTACAAAAGCCCGAAGGTGTTTATTTCACCGCTTCTTTAGCACTAGGCTATAAATTTTCATTATGGACTCGATTAGCCACTCGAGTCATGTTGAAAATAGGTGAGGGTGAAGCAAAGAATAAAGACGAATTATTCTCTAGCGCAAGTAGTATTAATTGGTTAGAACACTTTGACTCTCAAACAAGCTTTGCAATCGATTTTGTGGGTTATAGTGAAGAAATTCGTAATAGTCAATTTGGTGGTTTAACCATTAAAGATGCTATTGTCGATCAATTCAGAGAACAAGGTTTAGAAAGGCCAAATGTTGATAAATCTTCTCCTGATATTAGTTTTCAAGCTCGTTTATTAAGAGATCAAGTTAGCATTTATTTAGATTTTTCTGGTCGCGGCTTATTTCAACGAGGTTATCGAGAACATTCAGGTGCGGCACCGTTAAAAGAAAACTTAGCTGCAGCGTTAATCTTACGTTCTGGTTGGTTGGCGGACAGTTCGAAACCGCTAGTTGATCCAATGTGTGGCTCTGGCACCATACTTATTGAAGCAGTTGCCATGGCAACTAAGCAAGCGCCAAGCATTAATCGTGCAAGCTGGGGGTTCGATGCCTGGCAGCAACATGATGATGAGTTATGGCAAGGGCAATTATCTCAAGCAATAGAAAGCTCAGAAAATGCTCTTGAGCAGGCTAATGTTAGTAGTTTGAAAGTGTTCGGTATCGATTTAGATGCACGTGTATTAAAAACAGCACAACAAAATGCTCGTAATGCTGGTCTACAACGTTTTATCGAATTTAAATGTCAAAATACGAATGACATGAATAATACCTTTGGCCAAGCCGGAACCATCTTATTTAACCCTCCTTATGGTGAGCGTATTGGTGAATTACCTGAGTTGGTTGAAAACTTTGTCTTGTTCGGGCAAAAACTAAAAACACAATTTATGGATTGGCGTTTAGCTATTTTAACAGGCAATATCGACTTGCTTTCCATGTTGAAGCTATCAAGCTTTAAGCGTTATAAATTTAAAAATGGCCCTCTGGATTGTCAACTCGCGCTTTACAATGTTAATGAAAAGCAGCTGGCTAAAGATGCCGTTAACCCTAATGCTAACTTTGCTGAGCAAGACAGTGCCTTTGCAAACCGGTTGAAGAAAAACCGTAAAGGCCTTAAAGGATGGTTAAAATCAGCTGAAATAGAGTGTTACCGACTGTATGACGCCGACATTCCTGAATACAATGTTGCTGTTGATGTTTATGGTGACTATCTTGTAATTCAAGAATATGCAGCGCCTAAAACTATTGATGCTGATAAAGCCAGTAAACGTTTACAAGAAGTTATTTACTGGGCACCGAAAGTATTAGAAGTACCTACCGATAAGGTTGTATTGAAAACGCGTGCTAAACAAAAAGGTAGTAACCAATATCAACGTGTCGATAAGTCTAAACAGTCTATTACCATGAATGAGCATGGTGCTTTATTTAAAATAAACTTATGGGACTACCTCGATACCGGTTTATTTTTAGATCACCGTAAAACAAGACAAATTGTTGCCAAGAAAAGCAAAGGGAAAAGTCTCTTAAATTTATTTGCTTATACTGGCTCAGTTTCAGTACAAGCAGCTTTGCATGGTGCAAGCGAAATAACCACAGTAGATATGTCGAATACTTATCTCAATTGGGCGCAAGATAACTTTGCCTTAAATAAACTTAATGGCCATAAATATCAGTTTGTGCAAGCTGACTGTTTAGAGTGGCTTAAAAATAATCAACAAAAGTTTGAATTGATTTTTATTGACCCGCCAACTTTTTCTAACTCTAAACGTATGGAAGATAGTTTTGATGTGCAACGTGATCATGTGTCATTAATAACCGACGCATTAAAATCGTTAACAGAGCATGGCGAGATATTTTTCACTAACAATAAACGCAATTTTAAAATGGACTTTGATGCCATGGAAAAATTAGGTTTACAAGCAAAAGCCATGTCTGACGTAACTCGAGATAAAGATTTTGCTCGTAATAAGCATATTCATAACAGCTGGTCGATTAGCCGAGTTACTAAAAAACCATAGAGCAGGTCATGAAAAAGTATAATTTGTATTCTAGCGATGGCTGTCATTTATGTGAGCAGGCATTAGCAATATGTTCAGCAGTGTTAAAAGCTGATGAGTTTGAAGAAATAGATATAGTGGAGCAAGAAAGTGTTGCTCACGAAACAAAAACCTTGGTTGAGCTCTATGGTGTTCATATACCTGTACTAGAGCGCTTGTTCAATGACTCGAGTGATAACAAAAAATTATTCTGGCCTTTTAGTGCCGAACAAGTCCAAAAATTATAGTGGTAGGTGAGGCGACAGCCTGACAAGAGAAATATTATGGAATTATTAAGAATAGCCAATGGTGAACTTGCTTTTGGTGAAGATAAAATTTTAGATAAAGCTGAGTTAAGTGTTCAAACAGGTGAGCGCATTTGTTTGGTAGGCCGTAACGGCGCTGGTAAATCAACCTTAATGAAAGTCTTAATGGGCTTGCAAAACCTTGATGATGGGCAAATTCTAAAATCAAACACTATGCAATTAGCGATGTTGGAGCAAGATCCACCTGAGTCATCTGATTCAAGTGTTTTTGACTTTGTTGCTCAAGGGGTGAAAGAAAATGCCGATTTAATCAGCCGTTATCATGGCTTGATTCATTTAATTGGTGAAGATCCAAGTGAAAAAAACCTTAATAAATTAGCAAAAGTACAAGATGAACTTGAACAAGCAGGAGCTTGGCAAGACGAGCAACGTATTGAACAAGTAATGAGTACCTTATCACTCAATGCTGATGCTAAAATTTCCGACTTATCAGGTGGTTGGTTAAGAAAATTAGCACTTGCCAAGGCCTTAGTTACTAACCCCGATATATTGTTACTTGATGAGCCGACAAACCATTTAGATATTGAAAGTGTTTTATGGTTAGAGAAGTTTTTAAAAGACTTCTCAGGCACTATTATATTTATTAGTCATGATAGGGCGTTTATTCGTGGTTTATCAACGCGTATTTTAGATCTCGATCGCGGACAATTAAAAAGTTACCCCGGCGATTACGATTTATATATCGAACAAAAACAACACGACTTGCAAGTTGAAGTTCAGCAAAATGCTTTATTTGATAAAAAGCTTGCCGAAGAAGAAGTGTGGATACGCCAGGGTATTAAAGCTCGTCGTACCCGCAACGAAGGTAGAGTTAGGTCATTAGAAAAGCTTAGGCTTGAACGTAAAGCACGTCGTGAAGTACGTAATCAAAGTACTATGAATATTAGCCAAGGAGAGCGCTCAGGCAAACTTGTTTTTGAGGCTGAAGATGTCACCGTAGCATTTGGTGATAAAGTCGTCATCAATAAGCTGAATTTACTGATCAGTCGTAATGACAGATTAGCTCTTATTGGTGCTAACGGTACAGGGAAGTCAACGCTAATTAAACTTATCATGGAAAAGTTAGCAGCCAGTAGCGGTAAAATGCGCTCTGGGGTTAACTTAGAAATCGCTTATTTTGACCAGCATCGCGAAGCCCTTGATGTTAACAAAACAGTACAAGATATTGTCGGTGAGGGCAAACAAGAGGTGATGGTAAACGGGCGTACTCGCCATGTGCTTGGTTATTTGCAAGACTTCCTTTTCAGTCCCAAACGTGCCCGTACACCGGTTAGAGCGTTATCTGGTGGAGAGAAAAATCGTTTATTATTAGCAAGGTTATTTTTACGCCCAAGCAACCTACTTATTCTCGATGAGCCAACCAACGATCTCGATATAGAAACATTAGAGCTTTTAGAAGAAGTAGTTGCAAATTATGCAGGAACAGTTATTTTAGTCAGCCATGATCGAGATTTTGTTAATAATTGTGTTAATACCTGTTTATATTTTGATGGTACAGGTAGTATTAATCAGATTGTTGGTGGCTATGATGATGTTGATAGTTATCTTGCGTTAAAAGAAGAACAAAGACAGTTACAATTAGCATCTGCAAATAAACAGCATAAAACGCAAACCGTTAAACCGACACCCGTGCCTGTTAAACCAGCAACTAAAAAGAAACTATCGTTTAAAGAAAGTCGTGAGTTAGCAGAGTTACCAGAACTTATTGATAACTTAGAAAATAATATCGAAAAATTACAAGAACAAGTGAACCAAGCTGACTTTTTTAGTCAAGATGGGCAGCACACTAAAAATATATTGAACCAGCTAGCGGAAAATGAGTCAAAACTCGACCTTGCCTATTCTAGGTGGCAAGCGCTAGATGAGCAGTAATTAATTTGAATTTTAAAGTAAGAGTTAAGTAGTCGAATGAACAAATTTGTAAAATCAGTACTGGCTGTAGGTATAACTACAGCCTTAAATGTAAGTATTATTAGCAATGTTAATGCTGCTACCTATGAATTAGTTGATAAACAGGCCGTGAGTACACTTAAGTATTCTTACGCACAACATCAAAATAGTTCAGGTGAAATGGCGATATCAGGCACAAATTTATATAACTTTCCTGTGCAATATGACTATTTAGACGAAGACGACTTTGATGCTATAGAGCAATATGTTTTTGTTCGATACCTTAGTGTTAATGGCTTAGATTTCATCGAAGATGGCGATGCCTTAAGAGCGGGTGACCCTACGGCGAATGACTTAGCTTGGGTGGTGAGGTGGTTACAAGATACCTCAGGCGGTAAAGGCTTAGACTTTGAATATCAGAAAGTGGGCGATACCATTCCCATGACCAACTCTGGCGGCGAAAGTAAAGACTACTCAATTTGGGATGTCACATTTGATGGCACAGATACCCTGACTCGTTCAACGGTAGATATTGTTAGTGGTATAACCGATAGCGGTATCTCTTACGGTACTGCAACAGCGCCTTATTTGCCTAGTGAACCACATACTGACTCTGATGGTGTTGAGCATATATACTGGCTTACTGAACATGGAATTCGAGGTTTTTTCTCTTATAATTTAGGAGCTGAAATTTTCGAAATTGTTCCAATTGAAACTATTCACACGGGTGGTGTTTCTGCGGTTTTAGATGTCAGTGAATCTGGTGTCGCTGTCGGCTTTAGTAGTTATAAAGTTTCTGAAGCTTTTGATAATTCAATAACCAGTGATGATGGTGGTTGTGCTGATCCTGAGGTGGTTCCAGGTGCAATGACTTTAGAAGCGTGTATTGCTGATAGGCAACTACGAGCCACGTCTGATATTTTTCATACCATGGCATTAAAAGCGACGTTATCACCGACAGGTGACCCTGTAGTTGAGCAACTTGGCTTATTAGTAACACCACACCCTGATGATATTCGCCCTTATTCTAGCTATGCGTTAGCCGTAAACAATAATGGTGTTGCAGTTGGCTATGCAGATGGGTTTAATGACGAAAGTGTGACAAATCCAGATGAGGATGAAAGAAGAAACTACCATTATGCCGTGGTATATAAAAACGGTGATGTTATCGATTTATCCGGCGAACATAAAAATGATGAAGCTAGTTCGCGCGCATATGATATCAACGATGCGGGTATTGCCGTAGGTCATATTACTAAAGCCATTAATGGCGCTGCAGTTAATAAATTCTTTTATGTAGATACAAACGTCAGCCAAGATGAAGTAGAAATGATTTTACCGGATGACTTTTTTAATGGCTCAGATAGTACGGCGAGAGCAATAAATAATAACGGTTTAATTGTTGGTGAAGGTGAAATTGAAACACATCAAGAGAGTATCTCTAATGGTCAAGTAATAAACCCTCGTCGAACAGCGGCATTTGTTTACAATATGAATGACGATATTTTCACTAATTTAAATGATCAAATTCCATGTGCGTTACGTCAAACTTATGACATTATTGAAGCACGAGGTATCACCGATTCAGGTTTGATTTCAGCAACAGCTATTGTTAAAGAAGATCGCCGTGATGCTAAAGGTGAGGTTATGTTAGATGATAACGGTGACCCATTACGCGAAGACGTGGTACGTGCTATTAGTTTAAATCCTATCCCTGATACAGGTGAAGTGTGTACTGCTGAAGAGGAAGGAAAAGTGAAACGCCAAGGAGCAAGTGTTAGTGTTGCTAGTGCATGGTTATTAGTCGCTATTTTAGCTTTCCGTAGAAAGTACTTAAATTAACTAGATTCGAAATACTCAGTATTGTTTCTATTAAAAAGCACCATTAAGGTGCTTTTTTTTTATTTATAAATAAATTTCTCAGCCAATCAAATGCTTAATAACTCTCTTAACTTTTATCACCTTGATAGGTTGTTTTTTAGCTGATCCTTAACTAGGTTTAGTATGGAGATGATAAAAATAAAGGAGCGTGAATTAATGATGAAAAGGCAAAAACGAGACCGCCAAGATAGGGCTCATACAAGAGGTTACCAAGCAGGTATATCTGGACGTTCAAAAGAACATTGCCCTTACCAGAGCGCAACAATTAAGTCACAATGGTTAGGCGGTTGGCGTGAAGCCATAGAAGATAAACAGCAAGGCTTATTTAAATAAACAACCGAGTGATTTATTGATTTTAAGTCTATTAGATTTATTGGATGCAAAAAGCCCAGCAACAGCTGGGCTTAATTTTTTGTGTATTGTAAATATTGATTAATAAGCATATTAGAGCATATTAATTTTACAATGAAACAATATGCGTAATATTAAAAACTGGTAGTATCTGCAAATAAACCAACTTTAAGATCTTTAGCGGTATATATTTCACGACCATCTACGCTAACGCTGCCATCGGCAAGTCCCATAAATAATTTACGCTTAATAACGCGTTTCATATCAATCTTAAAAGTCACCTTTTTAGCAGTAGGTAAAATCTGACCGGTAAATTTAACTTCACCTACACCTAAAGCACGTCCTTTACCAGGGCCGCCTGACCAGCCCAAAAAGAAGCCTACTAATTGCCACATAGCATCTAAGCCTAAACAGCCTGGCATAACAGGGTCACCTTTAAAGTGACAGTCAAAGAACCATAAATCAGGGGTAATATCTAATTCAGCAAGGATATAACCCTTACCGTGTTCTCCGCCATCTTCGGTAATAGTAACGATGCGATCCATCATTAACATATTGTCGCTAGGAAGTTGTGAGTTACCCTCACCAAACATTTCACCAGTACCAGCTTTAACTAAATCTTCTTTACTGTATGAATTCTGTTGTGCCATTGCCATATTAATTGCCTACATTGAGTATCGAATAAATTTCTAGGTCGCTACTTTAGCGAACACTTGTACACTAAACAACTCTGAACAGTTAAAAAATACATTTTCATGACATAAATCATCTCTTAGTGTGCCTAATTTGTACTGATTTTATCAAAGACTTTATTGCAAATTCAGCAAGGCAGAGTAACATAGTGAGTCATTGTCGAAGGGTAAATCGTAATAGAGATTAAAATGGACGACACGGTTAAAAAGAAAAAAAAAGCGATGACCAATGCTGAAAAGCAAAAACGTTATCGTGAACGACAAAAAGAACGTGGCAAACAAGAAATGCGTGGTTACTTAACGCCAGAGGCGAAAGTATGCTATCAGCTTATTTCTGAACAGACTAACTGGTCTGACTCAATTATATTGAGCAACGCGGTGAGACTTACTTATGCGGCATATAAAAACGGACAAATAGGTCTACTAAACAGTTGGTTAAAAGATAATGAATTGTAATAATAGCCAAAAGGGCAAATTCCATTGATAAATATATTATTAGTTGATGACCATGAGTTAGTGCGAACTGGTATCAGTAAAATATTGAATGAAGTAAAAGGCTTTAAGGTCATTGATGAATGTAAAACTGGCGAAGAAGCGGTAAAATTTTGTCGTCAAACTGAGCCCGATGTTATTTTAATGGATATGGATATGCCTGGAATGGGCGGTTTAGAAGCAACTAAAAAGATATTACGTTTTACTCCTGATGCTAAAGTTATTGTACTTACAGCTCATAGTGAAGATCCTTTTCCAACTAAAGTAATGCAAATAGGTGCTTCTGGCTATTTAACTAAAGGCACGCCCCCGCAAGAAATGGTTAATGCAATTCGTGCGGTAAAAAGTGGTCAACGCTATTTACCGGCTGAAATTGCTCAACAAATGGCGTTGAGTCAATTTAAATCTGCTGAAGAAAACCCTTTTAGCTCTCTGTCTGATCGAGAGTTACAAATTATGCTAATGATCACCCGTGGTGAGAAAGTGCCTGATATTTCAGAGCACCTTAATTTGAGCACTAAAACCATCAATAGCTATCGTTATCGCATGTTTGAAAAACTTGATGTTGGTAACGATGTTGAACTTACTCACTTAGCCATACGCCATGGCATGTTAAAAACTGAACAGTTATAGTTTTGAGTGATTTAAGTACCACCGAAAAACCGAATTTTGATCATGAGGCTTTTCTTAAATCCGTAACAGAGCAACCGGGTGTTTATCGTATGTATAACGATGAGCAAACGGTTATTTATGTCGGTAAAGCTAAACAACTAAAGAAACGTTTAGCCAGTTACTTTCGAAAAGATCTCGGCTCAGTAAAAACTAAAGTGTTAGTGAGCCAAATTTGCGCGATTGATGTAACCGTCACCCATACAGAAGGGGAGGCGTTAATACTTGAAAACAACTACATCAAAAAATATCAGCCTAAATATAATATTTTATTGCGTGATGATAAGTCATATCCTTATTTACTGATCACGGCACACAAACACCCTAAATTAGGATTACATCGAGGCGGTAAACGAGTTAAGGGTGATTATTTCGGACCGTACCCTAGTGTTGGTGCTGTATGGGAAAGCTTGCGGTTAATGCAAAAAATATTTCCAATTAGACAATGTGAAGACAGTTATTATCGGGCTCGCTCTAGGCCGTGTCTTCAACATCAATTAGGACGTTGCTTAGCCCCCTGTGTTGATAAAGTTTCAATTGATGATTACCAACAACAAGTTGATTTAGCAAAACTATTCCTAAAGGGTAAAAGCTCTGCCGTCACTGAGCAACTGGTGAAACGGATGGGGGAGGCAAGTGAGCAATTAGATTTTGAACAAGCGGCTAAATTTAGAGATCAAATCACCACCTTAAGAAAAGTACAACAACAACAATATGTGAGTGGTATTGCTGCAGAAATGGACGTACTTGGGTTATACCGTTTTAAATCGCAGGTTTGTGTCCATTTATTGTGTATTCGTGAGCATAAAATATTAGGGAGTAAAAGTTACTTTCCGACGGTACCAGCACAATCAACAGACAATGATATTTATGAAGCTTTCATTGCTCAACATTATTTATCTGAAGAGCCCTTAAATAATGGTCAAGGAAATATCCCCAAAGAAGTGGTTGTCAGTGAAGCACTAGAGCAACATACAACGTTAACAGAGTTATTGTCTAACCAAGCTGAGCATGACGTTAAGATATCCCACCGATTGCGTGCTGAGAGAGCACAATATTTAAAGTTAGCCAATACTAATGCACAAACTGCATTGGTCACCCGAAATAGCCATAAAGAGTCTATGCAGGCGCGTTTTGTCGCCTTGAATGAAGTTTTTGAACTTGCTAATGGTATTCATCGCATTGAATGCTTTGATATAAGCCATACTATGGGACAGCAAACAGTTGCTTCTAATGTTGTTTTTAACCAAGAAGGACCATTAAAATCTGATTATCGTCGTTATAATGTTCATGGTATAACACCGGGGGATGATTATGCTGCAATGGCTTTTGCATTAAATAAGCGTTATGGAAAAATTAAAGCTGATGACATTGATTCTTTAAAAAAAATGCCTGATATCATTTTTATCGATGGGGGAAAGGGGCAATTAGCAAAAGCAGAAGATTTTTTTGCTCAATTAAACCTAACCGTTACACCGCTACTAGTGGGTGTTGCCAAGGGAGAATCAAGAAAACCGGGGCTGGAGACTCTAATACTAGCTGGTAGTCATCAGTTAATTTCATTACCGGCCACTTCTCCGGCATTACATCTAGTTCAGCATATTCGAGATGAGTCACATCGATTTGCTATAACCGGTCATAGAGCAAAACGACAAAAAGCCAGTAAAAAATCCACTTTAGAATCAATCGAGGGCGTAGGCGCTAAAAAAAGACAAGCATTATTGACTTTTTTAGGTGGTATGCAGGAAGTGAATAAGGCTGAATTGGCAGATTTAGAAAAGGTACCAGGCATTAGTAAAATATTAGCAAAAAATATTTATGATGCTTTGCATGACAAGTGATTGTATCTAGCGTGTGAACTTGTGTAAACTAGTGTGCAAAATACTTGCTGTGAAGCTAAATGCTGAAGTAAAAAGCCATGTGGACTATACCTAACCAAATCACTTTATTTCGGATCGTTTTGATCCCCGTTTTTATTCTCGTTTTTTATCTACCCTTATCTTGGAGCCATTTTGGCGCATTTGCTATCTTTTGGACAGCGTCTATCAGTGATGCTTTAGATGGTTATTTAGCAAGAAAGTTAAATCAGTCGTCTTCTTTTGGAGCCTTTATTGACCCTGTAGCTGATAAGTTGATGGTTGTTGCCGCCTTGGTGATGATAGTTCAAGATTATCAAAGTTGGTTGGTCGCTATTCCAGCCATTATTATGGTTGCCCGTGAAATATTTATCAGTGCTTTACGTGAGTTTATGTCTTCTCGTGGTAAGCGTGATGTCATTGCAGTGTCTGAAATGGGTAAATATAAAACAGCTGCACAGATGTTAGGTATTATGGGCTTAATTTGGCGTCCAGACTATGATATCCCATTAGTGTTATTCTATTTACCCCATGAAGTCATAAATTATGCCGCTTATTTTTTCTATTTTGTTGCGACAGTATTAACACTTTCAACTTTAGTCGACTATTTTAAAGCAGCATGGCCTGAATTAAAGACAGGCAATTAGGAACGAACAAGTCTTTATGGCTTGAACAACTCTATTTTCAAGCTTAAAGGTAAAAAAAAACACCAAATTAGCTGCTTTTTGAGCAGTTAAAATAAAAAAAGAATTTAATAGTTGACTGTTACTTAATTCGATGTAGAATGCGTTTCCGTTGACAGGGAGACAACAAGCAAAGCAGGTTATGCAGTAAGTTACTGTTACTGAGTTGTTATTTATAAGGATGTGAATCGAAATTTATTTCGATTGATTGCAAGCTCTAATGAAGCGGCTGTAGCTCAGCTGGTAGAGCATCACGTTGCCAACGTGAATGTCACGAGTTCGAGTCTCGTTAGCCGCTCCAATTTTTAGTTTGTAAATCACTCAACTCGTGTTGATAAAATGGCGGGTTGGCAGAGTGGCTATGCAGCGGATTGCAAATCCGTGGACCTCGGTTCGACTCCGGGACCCGCCTCCATTTTGCCCGGGTGGTGGAATTGGTAGACACAAGGGATTTAAAATCCCTCGCTCATAGAGCGTGACGGTTCAAGTCCGTCTCCGGGTACCATTTCATCAACAATGATGTTGAGTAAAAAAGTCGTTTTAGTGTTGATTTTGTCTTGTTAAAGAAAATTACTTACGCTAGAATGCGCGCTCATTTTTAACGAAATGAACGAATAAATATCTACGAAGCGGCTGTAGCTCAGCTGGTAGAGCATCACGTTGCCAACGTGAATGTCACGAGTTCGAGTCTCGTTAGCCGCTCCAATTTAAGGTATTTAAGTGTTAGATTTTTCCGACACTAAAAATGTAAAAGCTCTAATGAAGCGGCTGGTTTAAGCTGGTAGAGCATCACATTGCCAAAAGCGAAGTGAATGCCACGACTTATGTTGATGAGAATAGTCTCGTTAACCGCTCCAAGAGAAAGATGTATATAGCTCTAATGAAGCGGCTGTAGCTCAGCTGGTAGAGCATCACGTTGCCAACGTGAATGTCACGAGTTCGAGTCTCGTTAGCCGCTCCAATATTAATTTTGTTTCTAATGCAAAGTTAAAGTAGGGAACCAAACCCTACTATAAAAAGTATTATCCGATGCCCGGGTGGTGGAATTGGTAGACACAAGGGATTTAAAATCCCTCGCTCATAGAGCGTGACGGTTCAAGTCCGTCTCCGGGTACCATCTTTAATAGCTGTCATGTTATAAAACTCAATAAGTTATATCAAATATCCTTCCTCGAAAATCATAATTATCACATTCTTGCTTTAACATTACTTTAAATTACTTCTACCTTTTAATCTAATTAAATTACCACTAATACATTTAGTTTCGCTAATACTCCACGTTAATCAAACTCTCATTTATATGTTTGTCCTATGATTTTAAACTTAATATTTACAGTTGTAATTGAACATAAGCTGCTTAGAAATAGGCGCTCGCCTTAACACATTTTTTTAATAACCGCTGTTGCATGTGGAGTATGAAAGCATAAGAGAGACTAATAACTATTTGTAAATTGATAGGTTTATAAAATGACGTAAGTTAGTTAACCTTGTAAAAATTCTGTTAATTGTTATTCTGTTGAGTAAAAATAATACTTATAACGTCTATTTATATATTCATCAAGATGTTACAGGAAGGAATACCATGAATATTAAGACCGCAACTTCTCTATCTTTGTTACTAATGTTATCTGGCTGTGCTTCGCTTATTAAGCTTCCTAATAATCCACCTGATTTAATTCAACCTAATAAGATGAAAAATAAGAATGCGAATGCGGCTACCTTTTCAAAGCTGATAAGTGACGGGCAAACTTGTTTCAAGGAAAAGCTATTAGGTGCTAAAGAGCATCCAAATAAGAAAATCATAATCAAAGAGTATATTGATTTATATAAGGAAACTTTGCCTCACTATTCAAGAACGTCACCAAATATGGATGCCGTTTTACGAAACTCTAAAAAATACGCTCGAAGTTTAAATAAAGCTAAAATATTCAGTGTTAAACATTTAGACTTTGATGCAACAGAGGGCTGGGTGATCATTCGAGAAGAAACTAATAGTGATGTAGATGGAACAATTCCTGTTACCTATTGCGATTATGTAATGAGGGTTCCGTTTTCTATTTCACAGTTAGAGCAAAGTCGAGCGCTTGTCAGAGAGTTAGGAGAAGATCACCAATATTTATCTAGAAAGTCTGGTTACTGGCCAAGCTCTGGTAGGGCTAATTTATTCCGACATGGGGTTGGTGTCACAGGAAAAACCCTCGACCCCTTGGATAAACTCAAAAGTATAATTTATTATTCTCAGTTAGATGACATGGATGAGAAAGAGCCAACTTTCTATGAAATATTGGATGCCATAGATAAGGTTGATGTAAGCCAATACCAAGCTGAAGATATAAAAGACCCTGCTCTTAATAAAGAATTCCGTCTTGCTAAAAAAGCTTTAGATTACAATGCTAACAGTGATGATGACTTTGGCGCTAAATATGGCTGGGTGGATAAGTCAAAATTAAAGAAATACCCAGAAAGCCCTTATGGTAAACGGTGGCGGTTCGAGACATTAGAAATTCATGGCACAAACGGTTTATTCGAATACCGAACAGGCTCGCCTAAAGGCGATTTTGTCGAAATCAGTGTACGCTTTATGTCTCCCTTATATGAAAGATAACTTGATAAATAGGGTTAACTTTTCAATATTGTTAACCTTTTTTTCTACCTTAGTAAGCTACTCGACTTTTGCGGAACGAGGAGAAGTGGATAGATTTAACATCGACGTCCTAAATACAGTCAAAATCGTTGGTGAACAGGTAGAAAACTATGAGAAAACACATCAGCTTATATCCACAAAGCAACAAGAGTATGCCAAGCAAGTTAGTGCCTCGACAGAAATACAACAATACTTTGAGAATGTATATTGGAACTTCCAGTTATCTTTAGGAAGGTTTATTGATACAGGCTTTTGGTTTTATAGTACACATAACAAACCGTTTTTATCAATACCGCTGATTGAGCAAGGTCTCATACAAAGTAGGAATAGCCTCAGCACTTTTCAATTTATTGATTACGCAATTAAGAAAGTAAATATTTTATCTTCTGTCGGTAAATTATCTGATTGCGATGCACTGGCTGTGGAAGGGAAAGGTATGGTTGAGGAAGATTTGATGTTTATCGATATCGACTCTGCCTCTCACTGGAATAAGCTGCAACTATTATCAAATCAACTACGGTCATATGAAATAGAATTAAGCTGTCAATTAGCTAAGCAAGAGCGAAAAAGCTGGAAAGGCCATTGGCAGAAAATAAAAAAATTATATAATAAAAACATTTACCTTAAGTATTATTTCCCACACTATCAGCAAGGCGAAGCCGTTTTAGTTGGTCAATTATTTGAAAATGATCCTCAAAAACTTGCAATTAATACCGATTTACTGATTAAACTCTTTGAACAATTTTCACGTAACCAAGAATGGAAGCAGGCTCTGGAAGTTCATGAGTTACTCTCCGTATGGCTAGATCATAATTTGGTTATCGAAGCAGAGCTCTCTAATAAAAATTTAGCAAAACTCAAGGTACTTGCGAGCGATCCAACAAGTCTTAGGCTCGGGGCTGACAATAACTCGGCTGAAGTACACGCGACTGATGCCGTTATGCCTGTTTTTGGGCAAACACTATCTTCCAAAATTACCACAGGGTCGTATGATAGTTTATTTTTAAACAGGGTCAGATATAGGCAATTGGCAAAGTATTATAAGGAATATATTGACTCGATAACCTTATTGCATAAAAACGATATGAAAAAGGCACTCGTAACAGCTAACGCCTTAGTTGAAACATCAGAAAAAATTGAGCAGTTTTATTTAGAAAATATGTCAACGGCTTTGTTTGGTCAAGACCAACTCGTTGAAAAGAAAATTAAAGCGAATGAAGTGCTAGCACTTATAGCAGAGGAAATGGATTTACTCGATTTGGCTGCGGCTAAATTCTTGGAAAACATTGTTTGGGCTGAAAAAAATAGAAGTTCAATACCCGTAGAATTAAGAGATTATTTTTTTAGATCTAAACTGAGAAACAATTACTTAGGGTTATATAGAATAAAAGCAAAAATCTATCAACGAAATAAAACTGAAGAAAACCTTTTAGCCGTTCTTGATGCGAGTGAAAGACTGAGATCTAGACAGCTCAAAGATTACCTAAAAATATCTTTAGAACATAATGAATCTATTGTAGAGAGAATTAAAGACGATGAACTTTATTATATTATTTCTGATCTAGATGATAGTTTGGCATTAATAGCACTCAGTAAGAGCGATGCAGATGTGCGTTTGATGGATAAACCAAGCGATTGGCAGTCATCTGTGTCGAAGTTGCGAAATCAAGTGGTTAGTAGAGAAACTCTTGAGCACGACAAACTGATGTTTATGTCAAATGTTTTACTCAAGCCATTTATGAGTAAAATTAAGCGCTTCCCCAAAATAAATTTACTCATTGATGGCTCACTTAGCTCATTTCCAATTAGTATTTTACCTGATGATGCCGGTGACCCTATCGGTGTAAGCAAGCAAATCAGCTACCTCGTTAGTTTAGATAGCCAAAACAAACGATTGAGCAGTTTTGAAAATGCAAAATTTTTGGCTATTGCCGATCCTATCTTTGAATATCAATTGTCAAATTTAGGTCTTAATGAGTCTTTGTCTTTGCCTGCTTTACCTGAGACTAGAGATGAAGCAGTATCAATTTCGACAAAGTTTAAAAATAGCTCTACCGTTTTATTGGGTGAAAAGGCAACAAAGGTAAATTTTTTAAGACAATTAACTCTCAAACCTAATGTCATACATGTTGCCACACATGGACTCTTAGATGGAGATCTCCAGTACTTAAATGAACCAGCCCTTGCATTCACAGGGCATACAGAAATAGATGGCTTTTTAACGGCATCAGAAATTAAAAAGCTACGCATTGATAGTGAGCTAGTCGTTTTATCTGCCTGCAATACCGGAAGTGGTGAATATTTTTATGGTGAAAGCATATCTGGCTTAGCTAATGCTTTTGCGCTTGCCGGTGCAAAAACACTGGTGGTTAGTTTATGGCCTGTTGACTCTGTTACAACCGTAAACACAATGCAGAGTTTTTATAAACACTTGTTGAATGGTAAAAGTACTGATGAATCTATGAACTTGGCTTATAAAGAAACTATAAACAGCAGTATGGCTGAGATTGGAATAACAAGAGGTTTGACAAGAATTAGTGGTGAAAATAAAAATATCAAAGATTTTAATTACACAATTCCGCCTTATTACTGGTCACCTTTTATTGTTATTAACTTATAAGGTTATAGTTTTAAAGTGCTGAATTGTTACATCTTTATGGTTTAGTTAAAATTGATATGCGCCATAAATATGAGCTAATAATAAAGCTTATTGCTTAGGGGCTTTTGAACTTTCGAGATTGTTTTTGCAGCGAATTGTTGGGTATTTATACAAGGCAGAGCCTTTGTCATGTGGTTGTTCAGGATAATTGCTCCTGCATTATCTAATAAGTCACATCCATGTGACGTCACATAAAAAGGCGATAACGCCGTAAAAACTCCCAACAAACGCTGTCTGAAGGATTCGGCTAAAAGCGCTTTACTCATTGTTGAGTAGTATTTGCTTAGAATGACTAGGCTAAAAACTACTCGCCGCGATTAAAACGCTTTTATCTCGAACAAAATTTAACTGCGAAAGATCAACAGTCCCTTATATCATCCATTAATGACTGTAATTCTTGAGTAGTTAAACATTGGCCGGCATTCCCACTGTCAGCTAAGGTTTTTTCTAAACGACTTAATTGCATTAATTTTTGGCTCATTTGCTCAATAACAACTTTTAACTCCGCTTGTTTCTCGCTCACACTAAAGAGTATTTTTTCATGATCTTTAGCTTGCTCTTCATTTAATAACACGGCTATTTCCGTTAAATTAAAGCCAAGAGATTGGCAGAATTTAATTAATTTTATTTTTATAACATCTTGCTCTGTATATTCTCGATAACCATTACTATTTCTAGTTGTGCTTGGTAGCAAGCCACGTTGCTCATGATATCGAATAGTCGATGTTGGTACATCGGCAAGCGTAGAGGCTTGTTTAATTTTCATCTTTAATCACCTTGACCTTAAAGTTAACTTTAAGGTTATCATGTTTATATTCATAAGCTATAGAAGAAACTTACATGCAAGATAGCCCTATTTTTAGCTCCTTCACATTCCCAAATGGTAAAGAAACCAAAAACCGAATAGTCAAAGCGTCGATGGAAGAAAATATGTCAGATGAAAGACTGCTGCCTAGTGATGAGTTAATTAATCTATACGCTAACTGGGCTAAAGGAGGGGCAGGGCTATTACTAACTGGCAATGTGATGATTGATAAGCAGGCAATGACAGGACCAGGGGGAGTGGCATTAGAAGCTGCTACTCAATTAGAGCGATTTAAAAAATGGGCCAAGCAAGCTAAACAAAATAATACCAAGATTTGGATGCAAATTAGTCACCCTGGTAGACAGGTGTATAAAAAAATGGCAGGTAAAGTCTATGCGCCCTCAGATGTTGGATTAAATATGGGTAAGTTATCCACCTTATTTGGGGAGCCTTTACCTATGACTATTGAGCAGATTGAAGACGTTATTAAACGTTTTGGTGATACGGCAGCTAAAGCCGAGGAGGCTGGCTTTGATGGTGTAGAAATTCATGCCGCCCACGGCTATTTACTTGCGCAATTTTTATCTCCTTTGGTAAATAAACGTCAAGATGAATGGGGAGGAGTGCTTGAGAATAGAGCGCGGTTATTAATCAGTGTTATTAAAGAAGTTAAATCACGTACGAGTAAGGGTTTTTCTGTTGCTGTTAAATTGAACTCTGCTGACTTTCAACGAGGTGGATTTGATATTGATGACGCATTAAAAGTAGTTAAAATGCTAGAGCCATTAAATATCGATTTAGTTGAACTTTCGGGAGGCAGTTATGAAACACCTGCAATGCAAGGAGTAACTTCTGATGGTCGTACGTTGGCACGTGAAGCTTATTTTTTATCTTTTGCTCAACAAATAGCGAAACAAACGTCGATTCCAGTAATGACTACCGGTGGAATACGTCGATTGCCAATTGCTGAAAATGTACTTAACAATGATGTATCCTTGGTCGGAATTGCTACCGCTTTAGCAATGCAGCCAAACTTGCCTAACCAGTGGCAGGAAAATACTAATGCTGAAGCAGCAGTAATTTCAATATCATGGAAAAATAAAGCACTCAAAGCGTTAGCAACGATGGCTATGGTTAAGCGTAACTTACGTAGAATTGGAAAAGGTAAAGAAACAAATACTTTATTACCGGCCGCAGTAGTATTAATTATCGATCAATGGCGAATGGCCAAACTAACTAAACGATATAAAAAGTACATAAGTCGCTATTAACAATTAAACATTTACTTGAGGAATATCGCACATTGCTTTTACTTATTTTGCAATGAGGCTGTTCACACAGTAACATCGAATATAACCTACGATGTATATAAATTTAGTTTTGTTATATCGAGTAACATAGAAAATACAGAGATAAAGTTAATTATGAATAAAACATTCCCCCTATTAAGCATAAAGATGAGCAGTCATTTGTTTGTACTATTATTTACGTTATTGTTTTCATTCAATAGTCATGCGAGTGAAGATGATTCTTTACGTGATGTTGTTATGGTTGGTAATAACTGGGAAGGCACAGTTGATATTTTTGATCCACATACGTTTGAAGTAATTAAACGTTTAGATGTAGTGCCAGACCGCAAAGAAAGAATGGAAGAAATCTATTCAGGTATCATTCCTCGTATTAAATCTACCTTTATTAGAGAAGTTATCGGTGAAGGGAATGATCAATTAGTTGATGATATGTTTACTTCTAACGATGGACGCTTGCTCTTTGTCTCTCGACCGAGTTTAGCGGATGTTGTGGCAATTGATGTCAATAGTGGTGAAATAGTTTGGCGTACTAAGGTAGCAGGGGACCGTGCTGATCACTCAGCCATATCACCTGATGGTAAAACCTTTTTAGTTTCTGCATCGACAGAGCGTAAAGTACAAGCGATAGATACTGCAACGGGGAAAATTAGAGCTGAATTTGAATCTGGGGATCAACCTCATGAAAGTACTTATTCCAAAGATGGTAACTTAATTTATCATGCCAGTATTGGTAAAGTGTTTATCTCTTCTGAATGGCTAGATTGGTTAAAGGGTGATCGCTGGTTTCAAATAGTTGATGCCAATACTATGGAAGTGATATCACGCGTTGATATGGGAGAGAAACTTGAAGAGTTTGGTTTTCCATGGATAGACAAAGCTATTAGACCTATGGCGCTAGCACCCGATGAACGCTTTGTGTATTTACAGGTATCGTTTTTTCATGGATTCTTTGAATACGATATGCAGTTAAATAAGATAACGCGAAAACTCGAATTACCTATTCCAGCTAAAATTCAAGCATTAGATTATAGTGATTATCAGTTGAATTCAGCGCATCATGGTTTAGCGATGAATCAAGAAGGGACAAAATTATGTGTCGCAGCCACAATGTCTGGTTATGTTGCGATAGTAGATAGAAAAACGTTTGAATACCGTCAAATAATATTATCAGAAGATCCTTTAGGGGCTAAGCCATATTGGTCAACGGAAAGTGAAAACGGTAAATATTGTTATGTTTCTGTCAGTGAGCAAGATAGGGTTTCGGTGATCTCATTTGATGAAGCAAAAGAAATAGCGAGTATTCCTGTGGGAGATCATCCACAGCGTATAAGAAACGGTAAAATGTTGTTAAAGCTGTAACAGTTAAAAAGTAATAGTTAAGTAAATAAAAAAGCCCTTATCCGATTGATAAGGGCTTTTTAGTTTTTATCATATAACGATTGATTTAACGTTCCTCGTTTTTAATGACGAGCTCTTACTTGTCTTGTTAGCATTAATAAAGCAATTAACAATAAGGCTAACGCACTTGGCTCTGGCACACTAACTGAGTTGTTATCCATAACTGAATAGCTTTTGTCCATTGAAGTGGTCATAGTGAATGAATCACCAAAATCATCGCCTAAATCAAAGCTATCAAATGACAAGCTAGAGTTACCTGAGCCAATAACGTTAAAATTAATACTCGCTAAAATAAAGCTATCAAGTCCATCTTGAGCAAAAAATAAGTCATCACTAAAAGCAAAGCTGACTTCTGATAGTGAGATACTATCAGTCATGGCAAGAGTAAATTGATCACTTGCAAACATAGGGTCTGGGTAAACATCTAGCTTGCTGCCAAAAGAGGCTGAGGTGTAATTAATCATAGCGTTATCCCAAGATAAAGCTAAGTCAAAACTTGCCAATAGCTTTTGAAAGCCAAAGGCATCTTCTTCAATATCTGAGATGACAATGTCAGCTGTTAACACATCTCCAACTTGATAATCATTTTGATTAAGCTCAACAGACAATAACGTTGCATGAGCGTTTAATGAGATTACGATAGTTGTCAGTAGTACTATTAATTTTTTCATCATTATTTCCTTTAAAGTTCTATATTATTATTCTGTAGCGCAGCGTGAACGAGTACATAAGCTCATTAACGCTCTTACATCTCGGCTATTAACTTGATTGTCTTGATTGAAGTCATAACGGCTATCATTGGCTTCACCGCTGCGGATCATTGATGAGAACAGACGAACATCTTGACTGTCTATGTCAGCATCACCATCAAAATCACCAATAAGCTCAGCAGTGCTTGCTAAATTAAGCGCAATAATGACAGGATCGTGATCTGAGGCGCGATAAGCGTCATTGCCATAGAAAGACGATAGTTGCTCTGCAGACTTGTATTCAGTGTTGTAATCAAAAATACGTGGCTCATCAGCATTGATATGCCAGACACTTGCATCAACTATTTGGCTTACGAGTGAATCACTCGCCAGTGCATGGTCTAAATAACCCATTTCGCCGCCAAAACTGTATGAATACCCGCTAACACCTAAGTGTTTAGCAACTAAATCATGATAGCCTGACGAGGTAATGGCATTAATAGGATCTTCTTTACCATAGGCATTTAAATCGCCAATAATGAGAAAATCTTTATCTTCTGAGCCTGTTGGGTTTGTGTTTAACCAAGTCGTTAAGGTGTTTGCTGCTTGTGTTCTCAGTTCATTCCAACAACCTTGGCCATCGCCAATATCTTGGTTATTACCTGATGCGCTGCTACAGCTACCTTTAGATTTAAAGTGATTTACCGCAATCGTTAGTGTTTCCTTTGTGGCAATTTCTTTAAATGTTTGTACAAGCGGTTGACGATTTCCGTAATCAAAAGGAGCTTGTGTAGTGGTGATGGCATTACCAACTAAAGCAACCGTTGCGGGTTTGTAGATAAAGCCTACCGCAATGGCGTCTTCACCTACACCTGCTTGGTCTATACTTACAAAATCATAACTGTTTTCGCCTAACTGTAGGTTAAGCTCAGCTACAAGGTTGGCAATTGCACTATTGGTAGAGAATCCATCATTTTCTAACTCCATTAAGCCAACAATATCAGCATTAATATCAACTAGAGCAGCGACAATTTTACTGTTTTGACGAGTAAACTCTTCTAACGTATCAGCGCCTCGGTCGGTTGGAAACCCTTGACCGTTACCGTCGCCATTAAAATAGTTTAAAACATTAAAACTAGCGATAGTTAATGAACCGTCGGCTAATTCTGGCTTAGTTGCTCTGACGTTAGTACTTTGAAATTGTGGCACTTGGCTAGGCAATACTCTGTATTCACTGTAACTGTAGTCTATTACTCCTGTTAATCCTGATACTGAATCACCTAAACGTAAGGTGTTTTGGTAGCTCAATTCAGGGGCAGGGAAAATGACAGATTCAGGGTTCTGGGCATTGTTCATATCATCTAGCATGATGCGATTGCGGCTATTTTTATCTGCTAAATTAATTGCTTGCTCGCTACCTGCTGAATAGATGTTAGTAGGGATTATTAAACGAGAGCTTGATAGCGTTAATTGACCAAATCTTGCTAAGTTATAGGTATCAGTTACTTTTAATGTATTAGTAAAGCTTACTGACATACCTTCGATAGACTCCCAGTAATCACTAGTTTCAACAGGTAGATTAACTTGTAGTGGGGTGATAGTTTCACCTTCACCACAATCTAAGAAACCATTGGTTGCCGTTAACTGTGTGCGATTATAGTTTTCAGCAACGATACCTTGAGCTCTTACTTTATTGCCTAATGTTGGTAGACTATTATTGTCATTTAGGTAAACAAACACCCCTTCAGAGGTCAGTACGTTATCATCCATGTCGTTATGTTCTTCTTGGATGAAGAAACCGTTTAAGCTTGCTGCGATTAAAGTGACTGTTCCTTCAATCGTTTTTACTTCATCAATAACCGATGACTCATTATCACTACCTTGTATAACGTGAATTTTATCAGCATCATCACCACACATACCGATAACTGGCTCTTCTCCTGGTTCAGGATCTGTTGGTTCAGCATCAGATAAGTGGCTACCTAAAAAATTGAATGTATCTGTGTCATGAACTTGCCATTCATCAGTTAAATCAAACGTATCGTTAGGGTTGTTGTCTCCAGTACTCACTGAAGCAAGTCGAACTAAGGTTTTGTCTTTTCCCCAATTTTCTCTAACACCAAAGGTACCAATATTATCAATAACGTTACCATCACGTACTAACTCGATGTAATCATCACCATTAAAATTTACTGCACTGACATAATAATCTATATAAGCATTTAGGGCACTTGAGTCACTAATTTGACTCGAGCCAAGTACAACCACGTCTCCTGGTAATATTTCACCTGAGAGTGTATAGCTACTGGTTATAGTTGTGCTGCCATTTGAATAGAGATTAAATTGATAATTATCTAGTGCAATAGCTTCATTACTAGGATTATATATTTCAACGGCTTTGTTAAAACTTGAGCCTTCGATATATTCAGAGAAAAATAGTTCACTACCAGATGACGGAGGCTCAACCGGATCTGTTGGCTCCTCTGGCGTAGAATCATCGCAACTTGAGCCAAAAATTAATGAAGCCCACTCAGGGTGGTCAATAAATGGATTTCTGTTACCTTGAAATTCATAAATGCTGTTATTTCGTTGTTGTTCAAATTCATCAACAGGATCTGCTTCACTCCAGGCTAATAAAGTACATAATTTACCTAATTTAGCTTCGCCAGTTGATGTTAAGTTATCTACAACTTGTAAATCTGGTGTGATGGAGTCAAGACCAGCATAACGAACGTCCATATACATGACTATTCGTGCTACATCGCCTTTTACTGCATCTCGTGGCTCAAATGAGTCACCATCTACACGGTTTTCGGGTGATTCAGCTAACGGGTTATCGCTATTATCAAAATCTAAGTTACCTCGTGAGGCATTAACTGAAATATCGGTAGGGCGAAGGTGATGTATGTCTGAATAAGCTAAAGCACTAGAGCTAGGGAAGCCATGACTTTTTGCCCAAACATGCTCTCGGTTCCAGTTATCAGGATCGGTTGATTGTGAGCCACTACCATTGGAAAACTTAGCTTTTGAAATTCCGCGGTAGAACAAGATAACATTGTCACTATCCATTGGATCTTCATCAGTTACTGTTAATGCCGTCCATGCTTCAGAGTAGGTTAATTGCTTATGGTTAACTGAGATGACTTCATTAATATATGCTTTGATGTCCTCGGTACTTTGCTCTGAACTTATTGCATTAATAACAGGCGCGTAATAGCTCATATCATCAAAATCTTCAGCGCTGGCAATACGTGTTAAATCAGGGCAATTAAAGCAAGCATTAGAGACTGTTTCTGAATTATTATTATCATCATCATCGATAACACTACCAGCTGTCACTAGGATGTTATCCAAACGAAGCTTTTCACTACCTGAATTATTTGCCATGGTAACTTTAATTTGTAAACTCATGCCCGCTGGTATTTCCTGAACGATAGACACTTCAGTAAAATCATCAATTAAAGTATGGCTTTCATTACCCAATCCTTGCCAGTTCTCAATAAGTACAAACTCTCCGTTGTCTATTGAATAAGCTAGATCAAAATAATCAGCGGCTTCATGAGTACCAATTTCACTAGCATTTAAAGAAATAGTGACATTGCTCTGATTTGAAATATCGATTGCTTCAGATAGCCAAATTGCACTACCGTCAATATCTCTAGCTTCTATAGCCCCAGAAGTGACTTTGAACCAATCTGAGGTAGCGTTAAGCTCTGCATTACTGACGTCAATGGTCCAACGGCTAACGTTATCCATATCTATGGTGTCAAAAATAGCCCCTTTATTGTCAAGACTACTGTCGTTGAAATCTTCGGCCCAAAGGGTTTCTGCACTCAAGGCGTTTCCACTGGTCAAGCTTGATGCAACGCACATTGCAAGTAAGCTTAGTTTTAATTTTCCATTACCGAAAAGCCGGCGTTGGCATTTAATAGACGCATTCATTGTATTTCTCCATGTTGGTATTAATTGTTTGCTGACAAATTATGTTTGCTTAAAAAATCAACCTAACTGTGAATGAACGATGTTTCATTTTTGTTACATCGTAGTGAAGGTTATGTTAATTTTGACCATGTGGTCAATATATTTATATTGAATAATATGGGGGAAGATTTGGGAGGGTTATATTGTTAATGAAACACTAAGCTTTGTACGTTTGGCTATGACTAAAGTAATGAGTATATCGCCCGCCAATATTGTCTCTTTGAAATAATTGGTCTATTTTTAATATTAAGACTGATGAATTGAATTAAAACTATTTTACTATGGATTTAACTACGCATTGGGTTGGATATAGCGCAATTTTTTTATTTACTTTGGCATACACTATAGTAATTGCTGAAGAATTTACTCACCTTAGAAAATCTAAACCTGTCTTATTAGCCGCAGGTCTCATTTGGGCTTTAGTCGCATACAAGTATACTGATTATTCCGATCCTCATATCGTTGAAGAGGCTGTGCGACATTTTCTTGTCGAGTTTTCAGAGCTGTTTTTATTTCTACTCACTGCCATGACATACGTTAATGCGATGAGTGAGAGAAAAGCGTTTGAAAAATTGCGTAGTTATCTAGTGAATCAAGGATTTAGTTATCGTCACCTTTTTTGGATCACAGGTATTTTAAGCTTTTTTCTCTCGCCACTCATTGATAACTTAACCACGGCATTGGTTATGTGTGCTGTTGTGCTAACCGTTGGTAAAGGTAACACCAACTTTATCGGCATTAGTTGTGTAAATATAGTTGTAGCGGCTAATGCTGGTGGTGCTTTCAGTCCGTTTGGTGATATAACTACCTTGATGGTTTGGCAAAAAGGACATTTATCTTTCATTGCATTTTTCGCTTTATTTATTCCATCGGTAGTTAATTACTTAGTACCCGCTATTTTGATGTCATTTGCTATTAAGGATGAAAAGCCCACCGTTATTGCCGAAGAAGTAACGATGAAGAGGGGGGCTAAACGTATTATTACGTTATTTTTACTAACGATTATTACCGCGATATCCTTCCACAATTTCTTACACCTACCACCATTTTTAGGCATGATCACCGGATTGGCTTATTTGAAGTTTTTCGGTTATTACTTACGAAAAACACATGTGGTTCTAAAAGAAGATGTGCCTGTCTACGGGCAAGTTGGTGATGTTGCCGCATTTGATAGTTATCGCGAAGTAGCCCGTGCTGAGTGGGACACTTTATTATTCTTCTTTGGCGTCATCATGTGTGTTGGTGGTTTGGGTTTTATTGGCTATCTATCGCATTTATCGAATTATTTATATCTTGAGCTTGGTCCAACAATCGCCAATATTTTAGTGGGGATATTTTCTGCTATTTTAGATAATATCCCTATCATGGTGGCTGTATTGCAGATGAATCCCGAAATGTCTTCTAGTCAGTGGTTATTAGTCACATTAACTGCAGGAGTAGGCGGTAGTATGTTATCCATAGGTTCTGCAGCAGGCGTTGCGTTAATGGGGCAAGCGAGAGGTATTTATACTTTTTTTGGCCACTTGAAGTGGACGCCAATTATTGCTTTAGGTTATGGAGCAAGCATTTGGGTTCATTTATTATTAAACCCTTGAACCTCTTAAAAAGGATCTTTTAAAATCTTTTCAATTACCCATTTTCCACCACCAACTTGCACTAACGATAAACGTTTTACGTCTTTTAAACGATCATCTTGGTAGTAACCGTCAAAATACAGAGTTATAACTGCTTTGTTTTTAAATTGCTCTCTCAGCTTTACACCGCTATCGTCAGGCTTAATGTCAACTTTGTCATAAGACATGTTAAAAAGGTGTCTAGCTACGGCGTTAGGAGATTTATAATGCAAGATTAACCGAGCAAGCTTAGGGGCACATACAGAGGCTGCTTTTTTAGTATTTTTTTCATTATATATGGCATTGAAAAAAGCGACTGCGACAAGCTCAGGATTATCAATTTTTGTGATTTCTTTTTCATCACCACCACAAGCACTAATGAGAAAAATAAGAGGAAGAATAAATAGCTTTGCTTTGAACATACTTGTTAGAAGTTTAATGTTAAATATCATTTTTCAAGCATAACCTATGTTTTGTAATAACAACAGCTTATCAATTAGTAAAAAATAAAAAAGGTGCCGAAGCACCTTTTTAACTAGTAAAGTGTTTTTACTTTACTGTACTAATTCTTTCTCTGAAAAACTATCGCTGAACAAAGCACTTGATAAGTAACGCTCTGCTGAACTTGGAAGTACAACAACAATGGTTTTACCTGAATTTTCTGGTTTTTCTGCAAGGCGTTTAGCTGCTATAACCGCGGCACCTGAAGAAATACCCGCTAAGATACCTTCTTCTTTCATTAAGCGATGTGACATTGCCATAGCATCATCATTTGATACTTGCTCTACAGCATCGATCATTTCAAGATCTAGGTTTCCAGGGATAAAACCAGCACCAATACCTTGAATTTTATGAGGGCCCGGTGTTAATTCTTCACCAGCAAGCTTTTGGGCGATAACAGGTGAGTCAACAGGCTCAACGGCTACAGAAGTAACTGCTTTACCTTTAGTAAGCTTAAGATAACGACTAGTACCTGTGATAGTACCACCTGTACCAACACCAGCAACGAAGATATCTACATTACCTTCAGTATCTTTCCAGATTTCTGGACCTGTAGTTTTTTCATGAATTTGTGGGTTAGCTGGGTTATCAAACTGACCTAATAATACATACTTTTCAGGGTTTGAGTCTTTAATTTCTTGCGCTTTAGCAATTGCACCGTTCATACCTTTTGCGCCATCAGTTAATTCAACTTTTGCACCTAGTGCAGTAAGAAGTTTACGACGCTCTAAGCTCATGGTACTTGGCATAGTTAAGGTGATAGCATAACCTCTAGCTGCTGCTACAAAAGCTAATGCGATACCTGTATTACCACTGGTTGGCTCAACAATCTCACAACCTTCTGTTAATAAACCTTTCTCTTCAGCATCCCAAACCATGCTAGCGCCAATTCGACACTTAACACTAAAGCTAGGGTTTCTTGCTTCAACTTTGGCTAAAACAGTAGCTGTAGGAGTGCCATCACTATTTTCACTAGCAATTACACGGTTAAGTTTTACTAAGGGAGTATTACCAATAGAGGTAGAGTTATCTTTAAATATGTTAGACATGGTTAGATCCTGTGACTATGTTCACTTAATTATATTTGTTAAGATTAGCCTCTTATGACAGAAAAAGAAGTTATATTTTGTTATAACTTATATGCTTTTATGGAATATATAAAAGCTTTTCTAGCTATGAATAGCTAGGGGTGAACCCTAATATAAAAATAATCGATTTTGGAAAATACAATGAGCGCATTTCAAGGTACAACTAATTATATAGCATCAAGTGAATTACAATTAGCAGTGAATGCTGCAATCGCCCTAGAGCGTCCGTTATTAATCAAAGGGGAGCCAGGCACAGGTAAAACTATGTTAGCTGAAGAGCTAGCAGCAAGTTTACAAGTAGATCTTATTCCATGGCATATAAAATCAACCACTAAAGCCCAGCAAGGCCTTTATGAATATGATGCAGTATCTCGCCTTCGAGATAGCCAGTTAGGTGATGAAAAAGTTAAAGATATTGCTAACTATATAATTAAAGGTAAGTTATGGCATGCCTTCACCGCTGATAAACGTCCAGTATTATTAATTGATGAAATAGATAAAGCAGATATTGAGTTCCCTAACGATTTATTATTAGAGCTAGATAAAATGGAATTCTTTGTTTATGAGACGCAAGAAAAAGTTGTTGCTAAGCAAAGACCTATTATTATCATCACTTCAAACAACGAAAAAGAATTACCGGATGCATTTCTTCGTCGCTGTTTCTTCCATTATATTAACTTTCCTGAAAAGGCAGAGATGCAAGCGATTGTTGACGTACACTTTCCTAACATCAAACAAGCATTGTTAGATGAAGCGATGGCTTTATTTTTTGATTTACGTGATATGCCGGGGTTAAAGAAGAAACCGTCAACTTCTGAACTTATTGATTGGTTAAAACTATTACTAGCGGAAGATATATCAACAGAAACACTACATGAAACAAGGCAAAAGAAAGTGATCCCACCGCTACATGGCGCCTTATTAAAGAACGAACAAGACGTACATTTATTTGAAAAATTAGCATTTATGCATCAGCGTAATCGTTAGTAGATGGTTTTTCATTATGTTAATTGATTTTTTTACCAAAGTTCGTGAGTACAAGGTGCCTTGTACTGTACGTGAATTGTTAGATTTAATTCGTGCGTTAGAGCAAAATGTAGTTTTTGCGAACATAGATGACTTTTACACATTAAGTCGTACCGTGTTAGTAAAAGATGAGTCTCATTTTGATAAATTTGATCGTGCCTTTGCTGACTACTTTAAAGGGGTAGCGAGTCTAGAGCTAGATTTGTCTCAAATACCAGAAGACTGGTTGAAGAAGAAATTAGAAAAACAATTAAGCGATAAAGAAAAAGAGAAAATAAAGTCGCTTGGTGGTTTTGATAAGTTAATGGAAACCTTAGCAGAGCGGCTAAAGGAGCAAGAGAAACGACATCAAGGTGGCAATAAATGGATAGGCACGGGTGGCACTTCGCCTTTTGGTGCTTATGGATATAATCCTGAAGGTGTTCGTATTGGTCAAGACAGCTCAAGACATAGAAAAGCGACAAAAGTTTGGGATAAACGTCAGTTTAAAAACTTAGATGCCAATGTAGAGATTGGCACGCGTAATATGAAAGTTGCACTGCGTAAGTTACGTCAGTTTGCTAGAACTGGCAGCAGTGAAGAGCTAGCACTTGATGATACTATTTCGGCCACTGCCAGAAATGCCGGTTATTTAGATATTAAAATGAAACCTCAGCGTCATAACGCGATTAAAGTGTTGATGTTTTTTGATATCGGCGGCTCTATGGATGATCACATTAAAGTGTGTGAGCAGTTATTCTCAGCAATCCATGGAGAATTTAAACACCTAGAGTTCTTTTATTTTCATAATTGCTTATATGAAACGGTATGGAAAGATAATGCCCGTCGTCAAAGTGAGCAAATAGACTTATTACAAGTACTTCATACCTATAGTCGTGATTATAAAGTTATTTTTGTTGGTGATGCGACGATGGGGCCTTATGAGATAACCTATCCAGGTGGTAGTGTTGAACATTGGAATGAAGAACCGGGTAGTGTCTGGATGAAGCGGTTAACTGACCATTTTGACGATGTTATTTGGTTAAACCCGCAAGAAGAAGTGCAATGGCCATATTATGCATCAATCAATATTATGTCACAGCTTGTGGAGAATAAAATGTACCCGTTAACATTGGCTGGCTTAGGGCAGGGGATAAAAGCTTTACTCTAGGTCATTGGTTAAATAATTCAGGATGCTTTGATGAATAAGAAAGTGCTAGCTAGTCATGAGGTTGTAAATCAAGGCCATAACCAAAGTGAGCTACAAGGGTTGACAGAGGAAGAAACTAAGCACTTTTTAACGCCATTTGCTTTTAAAATGGATAAATCATTATTTGGTTTACCCTTGGCATCACCTAGTCGTCGCGGTATTGCTATCTTAATTGATTTAGCGTTAATTGCCTTACTTGCTGAGATTTCAGGTGGCATCCTAGCACTTGCCATCGCCATCACTCTATATCGCTTAGGGAATACTAAACGTGCACAAACTCGCGGTAAAATTACGGGTTATAAACGCCGGGCAGTCTTACGTTTTTTTGCTGCATTGATGGCTTTTATTGTTTTACTCGATACCTTACCGCCAATATTAGATTACTTTGACTCTGAAGATGCTGGTTCAATAGTCTCATTGGAAGAGAATGAATTATCTATCGAACAGTCTCTTGTGGTGACGGGCTACGCTATTTCAGTGCTCGCCACTATTGCAGATAGTACTTGCGTTGATTTACCTTGTTGGCAAGATGAACTGCTGCCTGTGTCGTCACATATCGCACAAATCGCGGTTGAAGGTGGGCTTGATATGTCAGAAAGTGGTATAGAAGATATTTTTAAAAAAATAACCGAAGCAACAAAGTTGAGCCAAGATGAGCAAGCTCAATTAATTATAGCGATGCAGGCTCGCTATGACGGAGAGGTTTTAACGTTACAACGTAATCAGTTAGAGGTTGCTGAGGCTGTAGAGACAGTACCAGAAAAAACTGTCAATAAACCCGTCTATTCTGTGATTGAGTGGGTGAAAGGTATTATCAAAGATTTGGGTTTAGGTTTTGGTTGGGCTACTTTTTATTTTACTGCTTCTACTGCGTTATGGCATGGTCAAACGCTAGGTAAAAAACTGCTGGGGATTAAAGTACTACAGCTTGATGGAACCCCATTATCCTTATGGGATAGTTTTGGTCGTTATGGTGGTTATGGCGCTGGAATTGCTACAGGTCTACTTGGCTTTATACAAATTTATTGGGACCCTAACAGGCAAGCCATTCATGATAAAATATCAGCGACAGTGGTTATTGATATAAGAAAATCACCGCTAGACAGAGCCGTTATTTAGTAAGCTGTTTTGAGGCTTTAAACAGAAGGTTGTCTTCATCATCAAATAAGTAAAGCATTTGCTGTTCAAGCTTATATGTTTTCACTTTTATTAATGCAGCTAAAAATTGGTTTTCTTGATTCATTAATACTGGCGTGCACATTTTACGAGTGACGGCGCTAGGACTAATTGTTAACTGGTGCCCGTCAATAAGATAACGAGTAGAGAAGTTATTACAACTCGCTGAGCCATTAACTTGTTGTTTATCATTAAAAGTAAATCGAGCAGGGCTACGATCGATAACGGGCTTGTTTTCAATGCTCTCAACTTGCCATGTACCTAGGAGCGATATCCTATCAATGTCTGGTTTTAACGGTGATGTACTTTGTGGTGTTTGTTGCACTGTTGTTGGCGTTGCAGCTACTTCAGTTTTTTTACTACAGCCAGTAATAAGTAGCATTGATAAGCAAAGTGTCGAAATAGCAGTATATTTAATGTTCATCGTCTTTCCTTTAACGCTTAGACACATTATGGTGCCCAAGCATAGCTGATTTTGGTGAAGAAAGTGCGTTCTTCTCTTTCTAAATTGGTCAGATCATCATCTTGAAAGCTATTATCAGAATACCCTAAGAAAAACACCGTTTGAGGGTTGAGTTTATACGCATAAATTAACTGGCTCGAGAGCAATTTATTTTGCTCTGAATATCCAGCAATATTATTATCAAGATTTCTATCTACGTCGGTGTAAATTAAACTTAATTTTAAGTAACTGTGTACATCAAACTGATAGGATAGTCTTAACTCCGAGATATTGGCAAGGTAGACATTTTCTTTTTTATTTTGGCTATTTTTAGCATCTAACTTACTGTAGGTTTGATAAAAATCAAACTCGAGGTGATCTGTGACAAATAGAGTGATATTACCGCCCACTTGAATCAAGTCTCCTAAGCGATCATTTGCATAGTCAATCTTGTCACCTAAGGTAATATCTAATGATAAATAGAGACGGTTATTTGGGGTAACGCTTGTGAAAAATAGCAATTGGTCTTCATTAAATGAGCTGGTGTTACCATCAATATCACTGTTATGTTCATCGTAGCGTAAGCCGACTCTTTCGCCATGCACGAGATTAAACTCAAATTCAGATTGTAAAGGCCCATCAACATAAAAACCGGTAACTAGCTCTCGCTCTATCAGCTCGTTGTTAATATTGTGAGTAATTGACCATTCAGCTGTAATATCAAGCTCCTGCCAATGTCTATCTTGCTTACCATAAAATGCTCGTTTAACCACAACGTCGTTTATTTTGATATCGGCTTTGGGCATAAAACCTAGATCAGCTCTAAAGTCAGAGCCGATACTTTGATGACTGGCATCTAAATACCAATATTCTGAGTTATGATTAAAATCGATTTTGTATGCTTGATCGCTAAAGCTATTATCATCAGCACTCGCTATCATATCTCGAGAGAAAAGCGTATCTGAGTATAACAGTTGTGCTTTGAGTGTATTAGATTCTGTTATTCGGTATCGAGCATCAACACCGGTTACATAGTTATGATAATCATCGGCAGAACGTAATGTAGCAATAGTGCCGACAGTGAAGTCGTCATTGTAATCAAAGCGATAACGAAGGGCGGCAGAGTGGCTTTCTTGCTCTAAAGTGACAAGATCAGAACGCAGGTTACCCGGAAGTAATATATTTGTTTCGGTATCATTAGTCATAAACACGCCATAGCTGTGCTCATTTGTTCGCCCTGTGAATTTAGCGCCATAATCAGGATCGGCAATATTTCGGGTATAAACTAAATCAAAATCACTGCTAAAGTAATCACTGTTTTCGAGGAAGAATGCGCGCTTCTCTTCATAGAATAAAGAAAAGTTGGTGTTTACACTTAATTGACCGCTATCACTTTCTACGGCGGAAAAATCAGGATTTATTGTCGCATTTAATAAATTACTGGAATTGATACCCCAGCGTAAATCGATGCCAGCTTCGATATCGTCATCGCTATGCCAATCATCATTACTGTCATAAATATCGCGAGTTTCATTTCTGCTGGCGGTGACACTGGGGGTTAATCGTAAGTTTTTACCTATTTGAGCATTTTTAAAGCCGACTGCTTCTGGGTATTGACATAACCAACATGGATTATCTCTGTCTATCTCAACATGAGAAATACGAAGTCTGGTATCTCGAGGGTAAATTCTAACCAACTCAATTGCCCATTTTTTTTCTTTACCATCATCTTTAAAGTTTAAAATATTATATGGAATTGCCATTTCCACTTGATAGCCTTGTGAGGTCTTTTTACCAAAAGAATGCCAAATGCTGTCCCAAGATGTATTTGCATTGCCGGTTATTTCATTGAAAGTAGAGTCGTTTTGAACACCATAAGGATTGACGAAAAACTCATAGTTTAAGCGTCTATTATTATGAGTGTCGAGTTTGATGCCAACAAGATCATGCGCCCAAGCATTATCTCTATCGGTTAAAAAACCTTGGATTTTTTCAGGCTCAGGATCTATTGCGATAAAAGCTACATAAAGAAATTCGCCATTTTCAACTAATTTTGCAGTCGTTTTTATCGGGCTAGGTAAGTTATGCCATGGACTATTAACGATATTTAAGTCAATTGTAGAAGCATTTTTCCATAGCTCTTCATTTAACTCGCCATCAATAGTCACTTTTCCTTGGAAATAAGGGACATTAATTGCGGGTAAGTTTTGTTGATTATTCTTCTGTGTTGTTGGGCTTAATGTTTTTTCTTGTGAAGTTTCTTTTTTTATCAGTTCATCGTCATGACTTAATTCAATAGTCGGCGCTATTGCTACTGCGTGTACGTTGTATATTGGCGCAATAAAAAAAGAAATCAGCATAAGCACAATCCAGCTTGTACAGCTTAGCTTCAGCATACTTTTTCCGTAAATTTATAGTTATTATTTGATAGATTTACTCGCGACAATTTACTTTGTTCTTTATGTCATAAGCGGTAAATTCTTATGACACAAATTGTTGCAAATTTTTACCTTTAACACAACGTTTACTTTTTGATAACCCAAAGGTGTTATTTTATCCATGCATAACTAAACTTCATAAATGCACTACGAGCATCCTGAGTTAATTCATTAAAACTAGTGTCACTGTCGTGATGGTCAGAATATCCTAGGTAAAATACTGTTTGTGGATTAATTTTATAGGCGTAAAGTAACTCTGTTGAAAAGTCTTTACTGATATCGTCTATATCTTCAGGATCGCTATAAAGATAGTTATCAGCATTTCTATGTGTATTGTTATATATAACACTTAAGCGCAGGAAACTTAGTACACTAAATTGATATGTGGCTCTAAAATCCGTCAACCGCGCAATAAAAACATTAGCGCTATCGGCATCTAATTCGCGGTAAGTTTGCTTCAATTTAATTTCTAGGTGTTCATTGATATTCCATTCAACGCTAGGTATGACTTGTGTTCTTTTACCTAAGCGATTATTGGTATAATCAATCGCATCGCCATATGAAAGATGCGCTTTAAATTGCAAGCCTAAAATCGGTTTAATGTTACCAAAAAGAGCTATTCTCTTTTCTTCAAAAAGCGTTGTATTGTCGTCTATATCAAGTGTGCTTTTATCTATTCTGCTGCCGACTCTATCTCTAGAAGTAAGTGATAGTCTGAAGTAAGAATTATAACTGGCATTTAAATGAGCACTTAAATCAAATTCCTCTTCAATTAATTCACCGTTTATATTGTGGGTAATATCCCAATCAGAGTGAATTTTAAATTGACTCCACCAATTTCCTTGCTCACCATACCATTTACGATTGCCACCAATAACGCTTTTTGTGTAATCAATACGCGGAATAAAACCTAAATCTCCTCGAAAACCTTCACTTTGTTTTTCATGCCTTACAAAGTAATGCCATTCACTGTCAGTATGATAATAGGCCGCTCGATAGGCGTGGCCATCAAAAGGCTCTGCGTTTAAGGTTCGCAGTAATGGCTCGCTGTAATCACACCCTGATAAGTCACAATCATTTTCTTCATCGGGTGAATTACAATCATCAATATTATCGCTGTCACAAAATTGCTCAAATAAGTCATCAGGATATTGGGTATTAGAATATAGCGCTTGAAATTTGATGACATCTTCTGTGGTTAATCTAAATCTCGCATCTAATCCATGGACACTATTTTCATAATCTTCACTGGTTCTAAGTGTGCTTGTCCAACCAAGCGTTATATCATCATTAAAGTTATTACGATAACGAAAAGCTGCCGCTTTTGATTCAGCTTCAATTGTAGCTATGGTTGAGGCTCTATTACCCGGAATGAGAATGTTGGTATCGGCATCATCCGTTAAGAATACTCCAAAAGAGTGCTCTTGATGTCGACCTGTTAATTTAGCACCGTAATTAGGGGCATTAATATTTCGGGTATAAACAAGATTATAGTTGGAGTCAAAGTAATCTTGGTTATCTAAAAAGAAGGGTCTTTTTTCATCAAAAAACAAAGCAAAATTATTATTTATATTTAAGCGTGCACTATCTGTTTCTACGGTAGAAAAGTCTGGATTTATAGTGGCATTTAACAATAAATCGGGTGTTATTCCCCAGCGAATATCTAAACTTGGCTCAACATCAGTTTCTTTTTGCCATTCACCATCATCATCTTGCTCCTGAGTCGCTGTTGTGACAAGTGCAGGGGTGATGGTTAAATTATCACCTTGTTTAGCGCCACTAAAACCACGAGCAGTAGCTAATTGACATAGTTCACAGCTATTCCCTCTATCGAGAGGAATATTAGAAATACGGTACGATTGTGACCTTGGATAAAAACGCAATAATTCTATGCCCCAGTCTTGTATCTGCTTATTTTCATTAAAGTTAAGCATTCTTAGTGGCAAGGCTATTTCAACAACATAACCTTGCTCTGTTAATGTACCTGCACTTTGCCAAATACCATCCCAAGAATCACTTTCTTTTTTAGTGACTTCACTTTCAATACCATCAATTTGTGACCCTAACGGATTAACAAGAAAGCGATAGGCAGTACGTTGATCATTATAGGTATCAAGTTTTACACCGACTAAATCATCACCCCAGCTTCTATCTCTATCTTTTAAAAAAGCTCTGATTTGCTCAGGATTTGGATCTTGAGCAATAAAAGCAATAAATAAAATTTCTCCATCTTCCATTAATAGTGCCTGTGTATCGACCGGGCTTTTTGTGTTGTCGTATGGCCGAGTGACTATATTCATGGTCACTCTCTTTGCGTGTTGCCATTGAGGCTCATCTAACTGAGCATCTATATTTATTTCTCCGTTGGTACGGGGGATATCAATGTTTGTATTATTTGAACTTTGAACTTTATCAGCTGCTTGGCTAAGGGTACAAAAGAACATAAACATCACAGAAAGTGCTGTTTTATCGATAAAACTTCGGAAAAAAGACATCAATAAACCTGTAAGGGAGAAATATAAGTTGTAAATATGTGCTATATCCTGTGAAAACTTGTTGCTGTTGTCAAAAGATAGTCGATAAATAGCAATTATTTTATGTTGAATAACATTTTTGTCACTGATTTAGTTGAAGTCCTGTGCTAACGGGGTAATATTATCGAGTTAGTTATTTGTGAGTTTTTATATGCCATTTTCTATTATCGATATTATTGCACTTTTCATCTTTTTTTTATCTTGGTCTGGGTATACTTGGTTTGCTAGAAAGAAAGCTAAAACCACGAATTGTATCGCTCGTTGTTTACATCAACATAGAATTCATTGGATGCATGAAGCCATAAGTAAAGAAATTAGGGTAGGTGAGGCGGCATTACTAGCTAATTTAGAACGAAACATCGCTTTTTTTGCCTCGAGTACTTTGCTAATTTTAGCGGGTTTATTAACACTATTTGCTAAGATCGGCACTTTAGAAAGTGTGATCTCATCTTTACCTTATGCTGATTATTCAAGCCATTTAACGATTCAATTAAAGTTAAGCTTACTCACGTTTATATTTGTATTGTCATTTTTTCAATTTACTTGGTCTATGCGCCAATATGGTTTTGTTAATGTTATGATAGGCGCGATGCCAATTGATATATCCGGTGGGAATAAGAATTTAAAGTCTTATGCGGTGCAAATTGCTATTGTGCAAGATCAAGCAGCCCACTCATATAATTATGGTCTGCGCTCATATTATTTTGCTTTAGCAGCAATGTGTTGGTTCTTTCATCCAATATTATTTATGTTGATGAGTTTATGGGTTGTTTATACCTTATATAATCGAGAATTTAGCTCTAAAACAGTGAGGGCTATTACCGCAGGTCAGAATTTCTTAGACCTTGAAAGAGACTTAAAGAATATTAGTAATGCAAAAGAGTAAAACCCGTTACCTAAAATATTCGGTTCAAGACTTTGATAACTACGATTGTTTAAAGCTCTCTAAACGCTTTTATTTAGCATTATTATTCTTGTTACGTGGCTATCTTGTTTGGTTAATGTCAGTAACAAATATGCGTGATAGAGTAAGTATCATTCAATGGATTTACCCTGAAACGTCGTTGTTTTATTTAAGTTTAGTTTCAGGAACGGTCGGACTGATTGTACTACTCATTATTAGTTTACGAAGGCCAGATGCTCATCAATGGGTTCGATGGGGCTGGAAACATAGCCGAGTAATTATTGTTGTCGCTTTGATGTTTGATTTATTAACTCATACGGTTGGCTATTACTTTTGGCAGTTATCCTCAGTGCCATGGCTGCTAGCACAAAGTTTGATCACGATAGCACTTATTATCATGTGTTATAGCAGTGAACGACTAAATATTAATTTAAAAGAATTTCCGCAAAAAATGCCTGAAAAATAGGTGTTAACTAGCATAAACAAAGGTTAAAAATGTGAGCGAAGTAGCAGAGCAAACGAATAATCAAGATAAACGACTTATCATCCTTGATACTGAAACAACAGGGATAAACCCTAAAGAAGGTCATCGAATCGTTGAGATTGGCTGTGTTGAAATGATCAATCGCCAGTTAACAGGGAGGACTTACCATGCTTATATCAAACCATTAGATCAATACGGACAAGTGTTGCAAATGGATCAAGAGGTAATCAATGTCCATGGTTTAACGAATGACTTTTTAAATGACAAGCCTATTTTTTCAGAGGTCGTTGGTGAATTTATTGACTTCATTCGTGATGCTGAATTGGTAATACATAATGCTAAATTCGATGTCGGCTTTATGGACCATGAATTTTCGCTAGTAAACTTTTCTAATCGCTCGGCACAAAAAGTCCCGATGACAGCGGATATTTGTACGGTAACCGATACGTTAAAAGTTTCTAAAGATGAATTTGGCTCACCGAAAACATTAGATTATCTCGCTCGCTTTTATAAAGTTGACGGACTAATCGACCGAACTTATCACGGCGCATTAATTGATGCCCAGCTGCTTGCTTTCGTCTACATTGAAATGACGCGTAAGCAGTCAACCTTAAACTTATCTGCAGGTGATAACGATTCAAGTGATGCGAATGCTATAAGACGTTTAAGTAGCGAACGAGAAAAATTAAAGGTTATTGCTGCTTCTGCCGATGAAATAGAAGCTCATCAAGAAAGATTATCAATTGTTAAACAAAAGGGGGGAGAGCCACTTTGGATACAACCAAGTTAGTCGCATTAGGTTTTTTAATCTCGACAACTTTTTTTAGTTTCAATCTTTTTGCTGCTGAAGCCTCAGCAGGTAAAGACTTTAAACGTACTCAAGTTAAATACCAATCAGACAATGTTACTAATCAAATTCCCTATTTTGATAATCGCTTTAGAATTGATGCTGAACTAGATGAAATTACGTTACTGTTTTATCGTGTTAGAGGTAGTAAGCCTATTATTCTAGTTCGACCTGATGGCAGCAAAGTTAGAATCAATAATTATGATCGTGATAAAGTGCAATGGCATGACGATAGCACATTTGACATGATTAAAATTAAGAAACCAATGCCAGGGCCATGGCAAGCTATTGGGGATATTTTACCTAAAAGCCAAATTTTAGTGGTATCAGACATAAAAATAGCTGTGGACCCATTACCTGAAATTGTCTTAGAAGGTGAAACGCTTAAAGTAAGCGGTAAACTGTTTAATGAAAATGACAGTATTGATACGCCAAATTTTCGCAATGTAGTAAAACTAGATGTTCACTTTTATAGTACGAATAATTCTGAACACGATAACTTTGGTGCCGACGCAATAAAAGTGACTTCGTTTCGTGATGACGGTGAAAATCTTGATGAATATGCCGCAGATGGCATTTTTACCGGTGAATTTGAATTAAACTTTGCTGCAGGTGAGTGGCAGCCGGTATATCTAATTAAGCTGCCCATGGTAACGCGTGAGCTACGTCAAAAACCGATTGTTTTACATAAAACTCCCATCGCTATTTCTGTTGAGAGCTCTGAATCAGAATCAATACCACACAGCATGATAGTGACTATCGATCCTACTTATGTAGATCCAGATAGTTTGATTTTTCAAGGTAAAGTTGTTTTTCCAGACAGGCAAGTAGAGCCTTTTTCTATTATGGATGATCAAACAGGTGAAACGCGTACTAAAGATATTCGATACACAGAAGGTGGGGTACATCGCATTAGTATGAGCGCTTTTGGTAAAACAACGACGGGACGTGAATTCCGATTAGTTGTACCTGAATTTAGCTTTAACGTTAAGGCGAGTAACAATCAGTTTGCGCAAATAACCAGTGAAAATGCAGTAGATACTAATGTTGATATGGACCCTATAGAGCCGTTATTGGCAGATAAAGGTCTAGAGCTTGAACAAGCAATAGCTGAGCAACAGCTGATTGAAGAAGAGAAAAATACACAATCAATTATCTTAATTGCCGCTGGAAATGGCATTATAATAATTATAGCCTTGGTATTATTTCTCGTTATGCGTAAAAAAAAGGCTAAATAAATTTAATACCTTTCCTTTTGTACAAAGCATATAGAGTTGAGGTTACAGTCTTAAGCCTCATCAGAAAACTATATGCTTTCTCATTTCTGCACAATTTCTATTTAGAGTACTCCAATGGCAAAACAAAAATCATCATACTCTGTTACCACTTATGGTATTTATGAACACTGGGATTCAAACGCTAAACAGCTACCTAAAATTATAGAGTTTACCAACACAGTTACCGCGATAGAAGATATAGAGTTTGGTTTTACCTTTAACGCAAAACGAGCAAAAGGGCAGAAGCTAACCTTTAATATTTTTCATCCTGATATCCCTGATGATAATGGCAATGTAATGGCTCCGTTTACCGGAGATGTATACGTCGATAATAATAACTGGGACTTTTATTTAGGGGATTGTATTTGGCTACCTTTGCATAATAAAGTTGGTTGCTGGCGTATGACAATCGAACATAACGGTAAAGTTCTCGCAGAAAAACAATTCGATATAATTTTAGAAGAGCACAATGAGTTCAAAAGAAAACATGGATATTAGTTGTGCGCTTGTAAATTAAACAGCTCCTTTAAAACCCCTTATTATTCACTTACATAATCCTAGTAAAGACAATGTTTGCAGGTTATATTATTAAAAATGTAACCGCTTACATTCTTGTGTGCGTATTTTGGGTTAGAGTTGCCTGATGCGCATAGCAAGGTTTTAATCATAGGGATAATCATGGGAAAGATACGTGAAACCACAACCGCTAGCTTATTAGTTTTTTTTGTACTGCTGTTTTCTTTAAGTCATTTCATAGTCAAAGCCAAGGAAACAAATAAGGGCAAAGCTGTTATCACTAAGGCAAATTGCTCCCTAGCTTTTCTACCAGATAAAATTAGCCGTTTCCCCTTGTTAGACGCTAACGAAACCGTTAGTTTTTGGAATCATTTGCTCAATTACCCAGGTGAATATTCATCTGCTAAATCAAGTCATGGTGATTACGGTTTAAGGCAAGTAACAGAAAACAAATGTTATCAAGCAGAAAGCTATTCTATCATTTTGGTTAAAAAGATAATTAATTGGAAGAGACAACATGGAAATGGCATAGAGATTAAATTTGAAGAAGAGTCGTTTGCGTTTGGAGATTATAATGATTTTAATATCAGGTTGAGGTTAAATTCGCACAGCTCCTACTTGCCAAGCAACCAGAAAGTTAGGGCTGTTTTGTCAGCGAAAATGTCTAATGAAATATTGAACGAACTAGATGATAGTAATGCCTACATAGGTTTTACTTTCTATGGTGAAAACCATGCAGATAATGATAAATCAACATTTTATCAAGACATCATTATAAAAATTCCTGCAGATTTATATTTAGATACTTGGCTGGATATCTCAGTGCCATTAACCTCATTCAGCACATACTCCCAAAAGAATTACCAAAAACACCCATTAGAGCAATCTCAAATAACAAAAGATCAGGTGTTTGGTTTGCTAATTACGGCTGAAACTAAAAATGGTAAAACATTGCGTCATTACCTTCGAGGTGATTTTCCTGATAATGCACCAGAAATTTTAAAAGAAACATCGATTGGTATAGAAAAAATATCATTAACACTTTAATTATAAAGACAAAATAATATGCGAGTGTAGAGTCTATTTTGGATTTTAATTAATAGTGACGATACTGGGCTTGAATTAGTGATACGGCGTGGGTGGTAAAGAGTAGAAGGTGCTATATCAAATAAATTAATTGCTTATATAAGATAATGATATCTATCTAGGAATTTTTTTAAATTTT
>NZ_BAAJMC010000021.1:0-71228 GCF_057551365.1 Colwellia sp. KS18-150
CTTCTGAAGCTAGTTCAAATTTGGAATCTAGACTATTGCTTGTCATTAAATCCTTAATAGTAAACGCTTGTTCGTTGCGTAGTTTCAGCGTTAATTTTGCCGTGTTATGCCCCATATTAAGAATATTAACTAAGTAACTGCCGTTTGCTTGTTTAACAGTGCGCCAAGTTGTGGTTTTATGGCTTGAGGAATTATCTTCACTTAACATGACATCCGACAAGCTACTTTCGTCAACCTCTGCAAGTGCTGCTTGCTTTATCTGAGTGATATCATCTGTTTCAAGTACAATGAGTTTTCCTTTGCTCGCAACTAGTTTTTCAGCACGTTTTTGACCATATTCATTAAGTGATAAACTCTTTTCTGAATCTAAAATAATAGTGCCACCATTACTGAGATAAGTTTGTAAACTAGCAAATTCTGAGTCGGTAACATATTGATTACGATAAACAACGATGCTATCCCACAAATCATTGTTTTGTTTTTCAATAATATTTTTAGTCACAAACCCTAATGGAAAACCTTCGAAGAATAACTCTTCATAAAGTTTGTAACCTTTACTCATGTAATCGTTAATATTTATCGCAGTAGTTTCAGAGTAGAATATACGTAATGGGCGGCGTTGTTCACGTAGCTCAATGATTTCTTCTGAGAAAGTATTTAAGTCAAACATCACTTGAGTGACTTCGTTGGTAACATGCGGTTGCATGTTATTAGAGCCAGCGTAAGCACCACCTAAACCGGGATCAAAGAAATCTAAGTCACCTTCAAGGCGATCTTCTGGTGAGCCGTCAGGGTCTCTAGCCCAGAACCATCCCATGTTAGCATCCATTCCTAATAAGGTCGCTAACCAGTAAACACTACGAATATAACTGGTACGGGTATCTAAATCACGCCATTGACCTGAAGATAAGAAATGAGATTCTGAATTAATATTGATTTTATTTGGTGCGACAGATTCCATAAAATCATGAAACATTGCTACGCTTCCCCAGTCATAGCTGTATTTTTCAAGCCATTTTGAAGATTTACCCGGTCGAATATTTTTACTACCAAAAGATTTGGCATCGTGACCTACCATGGTCGTTAATTCGGCTAATGCTTCAGTATCAATACCTCCTGAACGTTCGTCATACATAAACATACGTGGCATTACTTTTACGTGAGTGTCGGCATCTGGGTTGATGGCATGTAATTCATCTTGCATAAACTTGAACCACTCAGTGCCACGATCCATATTGTAGCGCATCCAGTCAAACCATATAGGCTCACCTCTATGAACAGTGTCTAAAGGGATCTCAATTTCAATATTGGCAAAGCCCTCGTATGTTGTGTTCCAATTGGCATTTAAACGGGCGATATCGTTATCGTACTTTTTATCTAACCAAGTACGAAATTTATTTAGTGTGTAGTAAGAAATAGAATTCATTTCTTTAAATTGGTGTGTCCAGTGACCCTTTTCTGAATACCAGTGCGGCTCATTGGCTAATACAAAGCCTAATTCAGTTACTTTTTTATCTTTAGTTAAACGTGCAGTTTCCCTAATTACTTTACTCCAAACGTCACGTGCTAATGGGTTATCAACATCGAAGCCGGTAAATAACGAACGTCCTTTGCGAACTTCAGGCTCTAATTTTTCGACCCATTCAGGGATACCCATGATCCAATACACTAAAAAGCCAATATTAGTATCAGGAATACTGGTTAGGTTTTCCATTAAATCTTGGTCAAAAGTACCATCTTCTTTCAAAAGGAAGGAGTTAATCGCTCTGTCATGATCTACTTCGTATAAGTTTTCGCCTCCGTGATATAAGGCACCTAAATGATCATTATAAACATCGGTATTCGTCAGTGGCTGTCCAACGGTTTTAGAAAAGTAGTCATAAGGAAAAATAGGCTTACCATTGCTAATAAACATATTATCGCCAGCTTTTGTTCCTTGCCAGTCTACTTTATTCACAGGGCGTCGCTTGATTTCACCACTCAGCTCTTGAGCTAAGGTATCTATACCTTTATCAAGTATTTGGATGACTTTTCTACGTTCAAAATTAGGTAACTCTGCGGCAAGTTTTTCCTTGTCCGCTGCATAGTATCGTTCGTAACCAAACGCCATTTCTATGGTTTCTGGGTTAGCCTCATCCCAATTGGCAAATTTTAAAAACTCTTCTGAGAACCACACTAAGGTTTCTTCACGTGTGACATCAATATTGTTTTGTCGGGCTTCATCCATCATACGGTTCAGTGTGATTAACTTACTTCGAGCTTCTTGTTCTAAAGGACTTATTTCAATTTTATGTGAGCGAGTTGATTCAGTCGCTTTATGTGAAGAATTAAGCTGAGTTTCACTTTGCTGATTACATGCTGTTGTTAGCAATAATGCAGATGTAATAGTGACTGCTAAAAGTTTTTTTTTCATATTCTTATCCGATTTTAGTACTGCACTTAGGTAAGCAGTATATTGAGTTATTGTTCTAGACTGTACCATTAATATACTATAACATAGGACAAAGTCAAACATCATATGTTTGTGTTGTGTGCTATTTTGAATCATGCTTGCTCTGATATTTTTAACATATCAAATATTAATAACTGTATTCGTGTTGTGACGAGCCGAGCTGTATATCAGTAGTTATTAGAATAATTTGTTTTCAATATCTTTTATAGGCTATCAAATTGTAAGTGAATTACTGTTCACTACTTATTTGAGTCAGGTTCAAAATTTACCTAAATGCAGAAGTAATACCTTGATTAGAACGGTTACTTACTCTTGATTTTAATTAACTAGGATGGTGGAAATGTTTAATAAAGTAAAAATTTCGTTATCGGCATTATGTGTTATCAGCGTCATGATGTTGGGGCTTGGTGATGTTGTAGCTTCACCTAAAAGTAAAAAGCCTAATGTACTGGTGTTGATGTTCGATGATATGCGCTTTGATACCTTTTCATATCGCGGCGGTCCAGTTCATACACCGAATATTGATCAGTTAGCTGCAGAGTCAACACAGTTTGCCCATGCTATGACGACAACAGGGTTATGTTCACCTTCACGCGCCGCTTTATATACTGGTCGCTGGGGACATAAAAATGGTTTAGATGATAATGTTGAACTTTACCATACGCGTCTAGCTGAATTAGATCCTAAGGAAGGTGGCTTGCTGCAACGTGCCTCTGATGCCGGCTATTTAGTTGGCCATGTTGGTAAGTGGCATTTAGGTGCGAGAGGGACTGAAATGCGCGGTGCGGAAATAGATCTTGTTCATGGTCATGAGCCCCGTAAACGTTTTAGCCGTGTTTACACTCCTTATTCTAAAGTGCCTCAAGTTAAAAGTTACTATCAAGGTAAATTAGATAAAAATAATGAAAAGCACGAGTATTACCTCACACTCGAAGGGAGTTATGAAGATACCAACGCTTATAAAAAACTACTTGCGGGACAAAAAATGCTGAAGCAGGCCGCTCGTGACGACAGACCATTTTTTGGTGTGGTGAGTTTTAATCAGCCACACCCTGCTTATCGAGTTCCTGAGCCCTATGCCAGTATGTATGACCCTAAAACTGTGAAACTGCCAGATAATCATTTAGCTAAACGCGAAAATAAACCACTGGCACAAGATGGTGTTTGGTGGCCATGGCATGATGTTGGTCACATGAGTGATATGGATTGGCGTAAATCACGCACTTATTATTATGGCGCTATTGCCATGGTAGATCGTATCGTTGGCGAGCTATTACAAACAGCAAAAGATGAAGGCATGTATGACGATCTTCATATTGTGTTGTTGGGCGATCAAGGAAGCATGTTAGGTGAGCACGCTTTATATGATAAAGGTCCTTATGCGTATGATGAGTTAATGCGTATGCCCTTATTGATTAAAAACCCAAGCCTAAAACCGAAAGTAATTAATCGTCAGGTATCACTCATTGATGTGACCCCAACGCTTGCTGAGCTGATGAGTTTAGCACCTGACGGTGATGTTGATGGCCATAGTTTACATCAACTAATGGTGCAGGGAGATGAGGCAGAAGCAGGGCAGTTAGATTTATCTCTATATGCTTACGAATGGTATAACGGCTCGTGGTTTGGTATTAGAGCAGTGCGAACACCTGAATTTAAGTTTGTTTGGAACCCGGGGGATAACCGCGATGAGTTTTATGATCTGAAAAAAGACCCTGGCGAAATCACCAATCTTATTAAATCGCCTGACTATATAAAACAGCGCGCAACTATGGTGAAGCTGTTAAAAGCAGAGCTAAAACGAGTGGCAGATCCTTCACTTAAGATGTTAGAGCATCACGCCAAAGCCTATTTATAAACTATCCCTATTAATAAGGACGAGTTGAAAACATGTTTACTACAAAAAAATTATTAACAAGCTTAATGTTATTTGCTTTGTTATCTCAATCATCTTTCGCAGCTAACCAAGCTAGTCGACCTAACATTTTGGTGATTTTAACGGATGATATGGGATATGCCGATGTTGGTTTTAATGGCTCAAAAGATATTAAAACACCCAACCTTGATGCACTTGCAGCACAGGGCACTACATTTAGCTCTGCGTATAACGCACACCCATTTTGTGGGCCAAGTCGTGCGGGTATCATGACAGGACGTTATCCTCACCTTATAGGCTCTCAGTTTAATTTACCTCGGGTAAGTCGCTCTGGTGGTTTAGGAATATCAACAAGTGAAACCTATATCAGTAAAGTCTTGCAAGAGGCGGGGTACTTTACTGGTGCAGTGGGAAAATGGCATCTGGGTGAAGAAGCGCAGTATCATCCTAATAGTCGAGGCTTTGATGAATTCTATGGTTTTTTAAATGGTGGTCATGATTACTTTCCTGAGCAATTTAAACCAGCTTATGAAAAGCAAAGGAAGAGGGGGTTAAACCATGCGATTTTTCAGTACTTAAGCCCGTTAGAGCATAATGGTAAACAAGTTGATGAGAAAGAATATATAACCGATGGACTTTCACGTGAAGCGGTGAAATTTTTAGAAAAATCAGCCCAGGATAAAGCACAGCCATTTTTTTTATATCTTGCTTATAATGCGCCCCATTCTCCCATGCAAGCTAAAGAGGAAGATATGGCGCAGTTTCCAACGATAAAAGATGAAAAGCGCAAAGTCTACGCTGGCATGGTATATGCGGTTGATCGCGGTGTTAAAAAAGTGGTGGAAAGTTTAAAAGCAACAGGGCAGTTTGATAACACTTTAATTGTCTTTTTAAGTGATAACGGCGGAAAACCAAAATTGGGAGCGAGCAATGCGCCACTTAGAGGAAAAAAGGGTGATGTGTTAGAAGGTGGTTTTCGTACACCAATGTTCTTTCACTGGCCAAAACAAATCCCCAAAGGGCAACACTTTAAGCACCCCGTAAGTACTTTAGATTTTTACCCAACTTTCGCTCGTTTAGCCAAAGCAAGTATTCCCCCTGATAAAAAGCTTGATGGTAAAGATCTGCTTAGCCATATTCAAAATAATACTAGTCCAAGGCCCACAGAAATGATTTATGCTATGCGGCACCGCAATGGGTTTTCTGAGGTATCAGCAAGAAGGGATAACTATAAAGCAGTAAAGTATGGCAAAAAATGGCAGTTGTTTGATGTAGAGAAAGATATGTCAGAAACAAATGACTTAAGTGCTAAATATCCTAATATATTAAGAGAAATGATCGCGGAAATGGAAGTATGGAGTTGGTCACATTCACAACCTCAGTGGTTTCATATTCATAAAGAAGGCACTCTATGGCGTGAAAAGGCTATGCCTAGATTTCATGAAACTTTTTCAGACCAATCAGAGTAACTTACTTTACCTGCATAGCTATTAATGATTAATGGCTTTTTCACTGCTAGCATTGCTCTATTGTCATTCTTTTAGAAAATAGAGCAATGCGATACATTTGTGTATTCAATAACTTTTGATGTTTTTATAACAAACTTTCACTGCAAAGTTTGACAACCCAGCTGTAGTCTTATTTTCAACAACAGGTATTTAAAAAATATTTAATGCTGCAATTCACTTTGAATTTAAAACAAAAACTTAATTAATTTCCGATTATTTTTATCTTTCCCCTTGCGCAAACCAGAAATACTTACCGCCTAAAAACCATTTTAAATATATCTGTTTAATTTATACCCTTAAATATCAGTAGCTTAATTAAGTCTTATTCGATATTGCTCCTAGACTAGCTAAAAAATCAGTCATTTTTGTTGTAAATGCAAACATCATATGTTTAACTAATTAGTATCAATCGAATGATGTGTTTTGTTGTTTAGATATTTCTTGTTTAGAGAAGTCCGATTGAATTTTGAGAGTGTTCCCCTTAATTAGGTTAAATAGAAAATGAAACTTGTTTGTATTAAAACTCATCATATTAATTGTCAGCTAGACCAACCTTTTGGTTTTTCTCAATGGTCTTATGGGCAACGAAATGTCTTATTAGTTGAAATTATTGCCGAAGACGGCACTGTGGGCTGGGGAGAGTGTTATGGACCAGCCGATGTTATTCAAAGTGCAGTAGAAAAATTTTACGCGCCACGCATTTTAGCCATGAATGCCTATTCAACTGATCAAATTTGGCATCATATGTGGCGTTCATCATTAGACTTTGCTCGCTCAGGTATCATGATGGCGGCAATGTCTGGTATCGATATGGCATTGTGGGATCTTAAAGGTAAATTATTAAATCAAAGTGTTAGTCAATTAATGGGAGGCGCTTGTCGAGATACAGTCCCATGTTATGCCACCGGGATGTACTTCAAAGATTTACCTGAAAACATGTTACTTAAAACCTTAGTAGAAGAAGCGATTGTTTATGCTGAGCAAGGTTTTAAAGCCATGAAAATTAAAGTGGGTAAAAACCCTGACTTTGATGAAAAATTGATTGTTGCCATGCGTAAAGCCTTACCGGAAACCATTTTAGCGGCTGATTCAAACCATGCTTATGATTTACCTGAGGCTATACGTATTGCCAAGCTTCTTGATGAAAATAACTATATCTGGTTTGAAGAGCCGTTATCTCCTGAGCATCCTGAATTATTTAGGCAGCTGCAAGATAAATGCAACCTTGCTATTGCGACTGGCGAATGTGAGCAAACACGTTTCGGTTTCAAAAAACTCATTGCACAAGGCGGCGTGCAATTAATACAAGCGGATCTTGCTTATTGTGGCGGTCCAAGTGAAGCACTGAAGATTCGAACGCTAGCATCAGCCAATGGCATAAATATGATCCCGCATGTGTGGGGAACGCAACTAAACTTAGCAGCAGCGACGCACTTTTTGGCAACCGCTTATTCAGAGCCAGGAAGAGCCGAGTCAAAGCCTTTATATCTTGAATATGATAGAACAGAGAACCCATTACGAGATGAATTGTATAAAATAAATGTAGAAGTATCTGATGGAAATGCCATTGTACCCACAACACCGGGACTTGGTGTTGAGATTAACTTAGATGCATTATCACAATTTTCACTACATACGACGGAATCAAAATGAATAACATTCAATACAATATGCTAATAAACGGCCAGTTAACCAGTTCAAAAACAAGCTTTGAAGTGTTAAATCCAGCGACAGGTGAAGTTATTGCCAATGTGCCTGATATTGAACCAGAGCAAGTGATTGAAGCCTTAAATAGTGCTAATGAACAATTTGCCTCTTGGTCAAAAACGTCAATAACTGAACGTGAAACCTTGATACTGAAATATGCAGAGTTACTAGAATCACATAAAGATGAAATTGTTGATATTTTAATCAGTGAAACAGGCAAACCTCTTGATAATGCTGAGTATGATTTTGACATGCTTACTACATGTTTACGTTTCTTTATTGAAGAGATGAAGCGTGTAGAACAGCCGGTAATTACCGATCCAGATGGCCGCTTTCATCACTTTATAAAACGCCAATCCTTAGGCGTAGTTGTCGGATATCTAGCTTGGAATTTTCCGCTGTTAAATTTAGGTTATAAATTAGGGCCAGTATTAGCTTCTGGTTGTACGGCAGTGATCAAACCTTCACAAGTCACACCATTAGCAAGTCTTCGCTGCGCAGAGCTAGCACTTGAGGCTGGGTTTCCTGCCGGTGTAATCAATATTATCACCAGCAATAATTATGAGGTAACTAACCCTCTACTAACCAGCGACATTCCTGCAATGTTCACCATGATAGGCTCAACCAAGTCGGGTGTTAATGCCATGAAAACTGCTTGTACTAGCGTAAAGCACTTCTCTGTTGAGCTAGGGGGAAATGCCCCGGTGATTGTCTATGACGATGCTGAGATCAAACGAGCAGCTCACAATATTGTTGATTTGAAATACGGCAACAGCGGACAGGTGTGTGTGTCGCCAAACCGTTGTTTTGTGCATGAGTCGGTTTATCCACAATTTCTTAGTGAAGCTATTGAGCATGCAAAAGGAATTCGCTTAGGTGTAGGAAGAGAAGAAGGTCGCATTATGGGCCCTCTTATTACTGATAACGAACGTCAGAGAATTCAAGGTCTTATCGCAAAATCTATTTCACAAGGTGCGAGGTTATTACTCGGTGGAAATTCCCCAGAAGATAAATCTGGCTTCTACTTAGAGTCAACCATATTAGCCGATGTTGCCCCGCACATGGCGATAGCCAGTAATGAAATATTTGGCCCAGTATTAGCTGTTATCCCATTTTCAGATAGTGATGATGTCATTGCCATGGCGAATGATTGTGAATTTGGTTTAGCTGCTTATGTTTACACTGAAAATTTAAAGCGCGCTTTACAAGCGGCGGATCAAATTCAAGCGGGTAGTGTTTGTATTAATGAAGTTCACTACGGGATCCACTTACCTCATGGTGGCTTAAAGCAAAGTGGAGTAGGGAAAGATTGTTCTAAATATAGTTTGTCAGAATATTTATCTAATAAACGTGTATCTGTTTTGGTTAATGATTAAAGGTTTTTCAATGAATAAGTTTTTATACAGTTATTTTTTATGTTTTGTTACTTGCTGTGCTATGCCTGTATTAGCGAGTACAGACAAGGATAAACAAGCGCCGAATATTGTGTTGTTATTTTCTGATGATGCCGGATATGCCGATTTTGGCTTTCATGGTAGCAAAATTATGAAAACCCCTCATTTAGATGCTCTAGCTAAGCAAGGGATGATTTTTAAACAAGCGTATGTAACGGATCCAACTTGTGGCCCTTCACGTGCCGGTTTAATGACAGGGAAATATCAACAGCGCTTTGGTTTTGAAGAAAATAATGTTCCAGGCTTTATGAGTACCAACTCCATTGTTGATCAAAATGAAATGGGTGTACCAGTAAACGAAAAAACAATGGGTCAGTATTTAAAAGATCAAGGCTATGCGACAGCTTTTTATGGCAAGTGGCATTTAGGTGGGGCTGATAAGTTTCACCCAACCAAGCGTGGCTTTGATGAGTTTTATGGTTTTAGAGGCGGCGCAAGAAGTTATTTTCCTTACTCAGAAATACCAGCTAGTCACTTAGATTTAAATGAACGCGGTTTTGGTAATTTTGAAGAGCATGAAGGTTATTATACTGACGTACTCGCCAATGAAGCCATGAGCTTTATTGAGAAAAATGTCAAAAAACAAACACCTTTCTTCGCCTTTTTATCATTCAATGCTGTACATACACCAATGGATGCAACACCAGAAGATTTAGCGCAATTTCCAAATCTAAGCGGTAACTTAAAAACTTTAGCGGCAATGACATTAGCGTTAGATAGAGCCTCTGGCCAAATTATGGACAAGTTAAAGCAGCTAGGCATTGATGATAATACCATTGTTATTTTTACCAATGATAACGGCGGTCCAAGTGATAAAAATGCTTCAAGTAATGCACCTTTTAGTGGCACTAAATCTAACCACTTAGAAGGTGGGATTAGAGTACCATTTTTAATGAAGTGGCCAGAAAAAATAGCTGCCAACTCTACTTTTGACAAACCTATTAGTTTATTTGACCTATTACCAACGCTCTATGTTGCAGCAGGCGGTAACAACAAGAATTTAATCGATGTTGATGGGGTAGATCTAATGCCTTATATCCAACAAAAAAACACCACTGAGCCGCATGAATTTTTATATTGGAAAAAAGATACGCGGGCTGCTATTCGCAGTGGTGATTGGAAACTAATTCGTTTTCCTGATAGGCCAGCAGAGCTCTATAACATTCCTGCAGATATTAGAGAAACCAATAATTTGGCTAGTGAACATCCAGAGAAAGTAAAAAAGCTGTTTAAACAGTTGTTTACATGGGAATCAACACTTGAGCGACCTCGGTGGTTATTAAAACGAAAATTCGAGAATTACGATATCAACCGTATGGATGAATATTGGCGAGTCGATTTAGAAAAGAAAAACTAGGTAAAGCACTAATTGTTAGTGTTTAAAAAAAAAATAGATATTTCGCGTTTAGCGGTAAAGATGTCTATAAAAACAAGAAAAACGGGGAGATTACATGAATACTCAGTTTAAATTGAAGGCGATTTCTGCTGCTGTAATGGCATCATTTATTGCTACTCCAATCTATGGTGCTGAAGCTGAACAGGTCAAGTCGACCGATGATGCGACAGCAGTAGAAGTTGTTGAGAGAAAACAACAACAGGAAGATATTGAAGTTATTGAAGTGACAGGCTTTAAAGGAAGTCTTCGCAAGTCAATGAATAACAAGCGATTTTCTGATACCGTTTCAGATTCTATTTTTGCAGAAGATGTTGGTAAATCTACCGATCAAAATATTGCCGATGCACTCTCAAGAGTAACAGGTATTTCTGTTCAGGAAGAAGGTGGTGAAGGTACGCGTATTTCTATTCGTGGTACAGGACCATCAATGAACCAAATTCAAATGAATGGTGTAGCATTAACCAGCGGTTTGTCTGGTGATCAAGGGGCTAACCCTACCTCAGATCAAAGTGTTGATTTATCTTCTTTTTCATCTGATATTTTATCGTCTATTGATGTGATAAAAACTTCATCTGCCGATCAAGATGAAGGCTCACTAGGTGCTACTGTCGTACTAAGAACCGTTAAACCTTTATCATTAAATGAACCTCGCCGCTCGATAAATGTTGAAGGTAGATACAATGAGTATTCAGGTGCAAATGATGGTCGTATTACCGGTAGCTTTTCTGATAAATTTTTAGATGACACTCTTGGTTTTGTTATTACTGCTACTAAAGATACCCAAACAACACGTCAAGATAGATTAAGTACTGATTGGACTGATGCTGCAATTCCAGTCGTTGATTTATTTGCAGATAGTGGTCGCACAGGTCATGATTTAGCTACAGGTAAATACATTCGGATTTTAGGCGAAGGTCAAACGACCGACGATCTTGTTAACTGGGATCCTGATACTCAAATTGCTCATGAAGGCCCTTTAAATGTATTAGCAAGAAACTACACGGGTATTTCTACATCAGCAAATCAACGTGATCGTGTTTCGATATCTGGCGGTTTAGAGTGGGCGCCCCTAGATAGCACTAATATACAGCTAGATATTACTCATACTAATCAAACCGTTGATACTGACTATCACAACATTCGTTTAAATTTTGCGCCGCTAACGGGGGTATCAGGTGCTGATCCTGTTGCTGATTGGAATGGCGTTAATTTAGACACACGCACTTTAGATAAATCATATAGTCGTAAATCAAGTGGTAATTTTCACCGTAGTCAAGGTGAACGTGATTTAGAAACCAATGTAGTTTCCTTGTCACTGGATCATGATTTTAGTGACGATTTCTCTATGAATGTAAATCTTGGTTATTCAAATACTGTTGATGAAACTATTGATCATGTTGGTTTGAATACTGCAACTTGGGGAACGATAGGAAATACAATATTAGAATCTGTTCCTTTAGATCAACTTGAACCAGTAGGATTAAACTGTACCGCAGGTGGTGGAAACTGTTCATATACCACTGGCACTGTAGCCAGTGTTTTTGACCCCTATGATGGTAGTGTGAATTCAGTAACTAGTGCTTTTAATCCGTTTGATTTAGAGGCAAATCATTTAGGTGCGTTGAATTTTCGTGATAATAAACAAGAAGATACAAACCAGTCGTTACATGTGAATTTTGATTGGGAAATACAGGAATACAATATCACCACTCTTGAGTTTGGCTTTAAGTATGCTAAACGAACTAAAGATGTTTATACACAAAATACCTCTGTAAACACAGGTACTGCCTTAATCGATAATTCAGACCCAGATACTAGTTATGCAACAGTGGGCATGGGCTCTATTAATTTAATCGATATGCTATCTGGTGAAGCTTTCCCGTACGATAATTTTGGTGAAGACTTAACTGGTGACAGAAGTAACAGCTTTTTTGGTGGCTGGCCAATGTTAGACTCTAATAAAGCGATTGCTGAATTCGTAGGTAGAGATCCAGGTACAGTGGGTACTGCAACTAATAATCTAGGCACTCGAGAAATTGAAACAGAAACTAACGCGGCATATATAAAAGTTGGTTTTGAGGGGGTTGATGGACGATTAACGGGTAACATTGGCTTACGTTATATTAAAGATTCCAATAAAGCTTCAGGTTATGGTGGCATCAATTATTACCGACCACCACATTTATTAGACCCTTATAACCTGTTGGTTGAACGTGGCTTAGGTACTATCGAAGGTCAACAGACATGTCCTGATGCTGTTATGGGACTCAATCCTGATACAGGCGGATCGGATACCCGTTGGGCACCACAAAATGAAGATCAGTTATCTGGCTGTTGGGACTGGGCTATTAGCCATGGTTATGACTTTTGGAAAGATGGTACTACTCCCTATGTTGATGGTCAGTGGGTTTTGCCGGGCGGTGTTGATACCAACCGTTTAGTCTTTGGTAATGCAAGCGATGGTTTCAATCTAATTGATTTACCTAATCAAATTATGGATGTTAATGGTAATTTAGTTGATTCCAGTGCGTTAACACATAGACAATTTGGCGCTGCAGGCGAGGTTTGGCCATATTTAGACAGATCAACCTCATTTGTTGGACCAAATGGTAATAATACAAACTCTTGGCAACGTGAAGCTCCTACAAGTGGTACAGCGAGTCATTCTCTACTTTTACCTAGTTTAAATGTAAATTACGCTCTGAATGAAGACATGATCGCACGTTTTGCCGTATCACAAACTATGACACGCCCTGGTTTTGATTCACTTAATCCACGTTTACAAATCGATGAGAATGTATGGGGGCCAACAGCTGAAGGCCAAGCCGGAAATGTAAATTTGAAACCGCTTAAATCTAATAACTTAGATATCTCATATGAATGGTACTTTAACGAATCAGGCATGATTTCAGCAGCATTATTTTATAAGCAAATGACTGACTTTCCTGAAACTGTTGTAACACCATATCATTATAAAGATGTGCGTAGTGATTATGAGTTAGAAGATGCAAACCTTCTACTTGATTATGATCCTAATCGTGTACCTGGTGATGCTGACGACTGTATGCCACATCGTTATGTTGGTGGTTTTGGTGCTAGTTCATGGCAGATTGAATGTCATACTGCACTTATTGCTATTGAAAAAAATGGTCAAGAAGCTGAAATACATGGTCTTGAACTTGGTTATACCCAGAACTATGACATGTTACCAGGGGTTTGGTCAGGTTTAGGTTTAAGTGTTAACTATACTTATCAATCATCAGAGAAAGATCCTGAGGAAATAGGTACTACGGGCCTGTTTACTCAACCACTTCCACAAGAACTAACTCCTGAGCATTCAGCTAATACTACGCTTTTTTATGAGAAATATGGCTTATCGTTACGTTTAGCTCATCGTTATTCTGGAGAACAACTTGTTGATGATGGTATTACTGGTGGCGCTATCTGGCAGGAATCAATTGGGTTTCTTGACTTTAGCTCTAGTTACCAAATCAATAAATATTTTGCGGTAACTTTCCAAGCAACCAACATCACTGATGAGGTTTATCGTAACTATTACACCGCTTACGATATTCAAAATGAAGATGGTGAAGTTGTTTATGACGAAGGTAATGTTTTTGACAACAATGTTACCAAAAGCCGTACCGCTGACGTGTATAAAAATGGCCGTCAGTATCGTGTAGGTATTCGTGGAACGTTTTAATTAAACGCTTTGGAATGAATTAAATGATTGATGGTTACCATCAATCAAATAATAAAAAAATTTGGAGATGTAAGATGAACAGCTTACTGAAAAAAACAACGATATTAGCCGCTATATCAGTGTCGTTAGCTGGTTGTGGCGATAGCGTAGAAGAAGGTTATGCCTACAATTTTAAGAATGAATTCCCGGTTGAGTACTCAACAACTACAATAAATGCAACTTATGGTGAAGTTTCAGGGATTCAACAAGTAAACTTATTAGAAGGCGCAATGGTTAATGGAGAGGCATTGACATTAGACAATTCAACGTCGCCTATCCATATTACCAACTTTAGTTTTGTTGCACGTAATGATGCTTTTACCACGCCACAAGCTGAAGGTATTGCAAACAATCAAGGTATTTCACCTTTCACTGTTGGCGACGATGGTGTAACGCTAGACATTGATACTGATGCCTATTGGGACGCTTTGAGAATGTGTGATGAAACCGATGAGCGTGGTGATTTTGATGAAGATGGTAATCCGATCGGTGATGGTACACGCGATTTTCCAACATCAATAACTTATGATATTGAATTTGTTGTAGATAATGGCTATCAATTAGCCCCTGGCATAGAGAGAACTTCTCGCATATTAGTGCTTACTATTAATGCTATCAGCGACCCTGTTGAAAGTGTGCAAGCATTCGATGTTGCAGTAGCTTCAGGTGATAGCACACCCATGTTATCTGCAACTTTGCCTACGTATGCCTGCAATAGTGATTTAACTTACGATATCGCCGATGAAACCGTAGCTAGTGTTGATACTGATGGCATGGTTACTGGTAATAATAAAGGTGAAACGACGATCACTGTGGCTAGTGAAGAAAACCCAGCACTAAGTACGACGGCCGCTATTAATGTGACAGCAGGATTTAATCTTGCCATCACTAATCAAGACTTTAATGACATTGGTGCACCATTGGGTACTAAACCAGTGCCTACGTGTTCTGCCATTGGGGTAACAGTCGAGCCGTCTATTGTCGCTGATGAGTTAACAGGTGATTACACTTATGACTGGACGTCTAGCCAAGTATTAGCCAATGAAGAATCTGACGGTGCTTTTGGTGCTACAGGACGATTCATTAATACATTAGCAACGGGTGAAACGGCTGAAGTCACTGTTGGTTATAATACAGGGTATACAGGTGCCACTAGCGCTGATGATATTCAAGCGCAAATGGTTACTTTAACAGCCGAAAGAAACTATGCATGTGACCCAGAGCCTAATGCCGATGGCGATGTGTGGTATGCATCTGATTTACTTTTAAACAGTGGTAACTGGGGTGGTAATGCTACTCATGTTGCAGGCGGTTTAGATGGTAATGCTTTGCAAATAACTTCAACAGATGACGGTGCCTTTTATGCCAATGTTACACAGCAACAATGGAATCAAGTATTTAACTTCCATGCGGCTACTTATGGTCGTGGTGATGCTTCTATCGGCAGAACCTTTAAGTTCTTTGTTTGGGCTAAGTTAGGTCAATTACCGACAGCAGAAGTTAAATTAGAGCACTCTTTAATTCCTTGGAATTGTGATGGTTGTGATGGTTTAGCTAACTTCCCTGCTCGTCATGATGCAGGTGTTGTAGGAACGGTTAGTGCCGTACTTAAACCGACCTTAGATTGGCAGTTAGTTGAATTGATTAATCCTCTAACAGGTACCAGTGAATGGTCAGTTCCGGCTCATTTTAATGTACCAACAGCACTATTTCAAACTTGGGATATGTACGGTTTTGCTAATGGCGATACCATCATGCTCGATAATTATTCAGTAGTTGAAGTTAAATAACTACCAAGTATTGGAAAGGCCATTCGATATGAGTGGCCTTTTGTTAATGATCAAAATAATTTGAGCCACGTTTATGAATATCATACCCCTAGTTACCGCTATTACGTTATTTTTCACTTCATATATATCTTATGCGCAAGGCGTTTTTCCTGCCTCCGATCCTGAAAATAAAGATGGTTGGTTGTTAAACCCTGACGTTAGTGATGAATTTAATAGTAAAAATTTAGATAGATCAAAATGGTACATCCAAGGTGAGAATCAAGAATTCTATTTATGGAAAGGCAGAGCGCCTTCTCAATTCGCCCCACATAATGTTTTATTAACAGATGGCTTGTTAAAAATACGCACTCAATGGCAGCCAGATTATGCTTTTGTTGGTAAACCACCACAAAGGCAAGAAATTAACGCGTATGAAAATATCACTACTGGCGCCATTATCAGTCATAACAATTTTCTATATGGCTATATGGAAGTTAGAGTGAAAATTCCTGATGCAGCGATGACAGGTGCTTTTTGGGGAACAGGTTATCAGCAAGAGCTAGATGTATTTGAGCTCATTGGTCGCGTTAAAACTGGTAGCAGAAAGCCGGAAACGACTTTCGTCACTTCTATTCATGATTGGCGTCCAAATCACCCAAAACAAAATAAAGTGTGGAAACACGGTCATAACATGCCAGGTAGAAGTACTGACAGTTTTTATACCTATGGCGTGGAGTGGCTAGCTGATGGCTTAAATATGTATTTTGAAGGTGAATTAGTACATCAAGTACGCCAAGAAGAAATGGGAGATGCTTGGGTATTAAATAACCCACTAGAATTGTGGTTCGACTCTGAAGTATTCCCTTGGCATGGTATTCCTAATAAATCTGAGTTACCTGTCGACTTTGAAATTGATTACGTTCGAGTGTGGCAAAAGCCTGATGATAACTTATTACAACCGGCATTTTTTGGTTTTGAAGGTCCATATATTAGCGAGATAGTTTATAAACCACAAACTCGCGGTAAATATGAACAACATTGGTGGATAGAGCCAAAATCGTTGAAGTACCTTAATCTGACCAAAGCGAGTGATGATCTTTTTTCAACTGGGAGAAAAAGCTTACATCTCTCAATTGATGGCAAGTTACCCGAAGCCAAGTTAAATCCTGACATTGTAGCATTTTCACCTGATGGCTCTGTGCAGTTACCTCAAGGTGATTATCGTTTATCTGTTGATGTTTTTATACCTAAGCACTCACAAATTAGCGTACTGAAAATTATTTTAGAGAACCCTTGGTTAGAAATTAAGCCTATCGATTTAACGGTTAAAGCAAAAGGTCGTTGGGTAAGTGTCTCGCAAACATTTACTAGAGGGGCAGCTTCAGCAAGTAATGATCGTATAAGAATTGTCTTTAACAATGATGATTTGTCTGCAGGTATTAACGAGCTAGCGTTAGATAATATAAAAATTTCAAAAATAAATAAATAAGGTAGAGAGTATGATTTCACTAATAACAATAAAAAAACTCAAATCATATGGGCAATATGCTCTTTTATTCATATCACTATTATTGTCTGCGAATACATTGGCAGAAGACGTTATTAATAGCTTTACTGCCACTGAAAACATTGGCATCAATGAGACTGTGAAAGTCTTTGCTGAACTGGAGGTCAAAAAAACGCGAGATTTACATGTCGCAGTACAAAATATGGATGACTGGAAAACAATCGAACGTACGATGAAACGCATTAAAAAGTCAGGGAAATACCATTTTGAACTGCCAATAGAAGATCTTGAGCCTGGAAAATATCGTATCGATACTTATTTAGCACCACGAGGCAAAAGCTGGAATGAGCGAATAGGGCAAACAAAACACGCAGAGTTTACGGTTGTTAAAGAAGATGTTTATGTTAAAGAAATAAGCTTTAGTGAAAGCGATAAAATTAACTCTGTTGATTGGCCAGAGGAAATTGTGGGTATTCAAGAAGCAAGATTAACCATTCAATATGACATTTCACAAGCAAGAGATTTACACATTAAATTGCTTGATAGTAATAATTGGCAAGAGTTTGGCACTTTAAAATATCCAGTGACAGAGCCGGGTAATCTGACCTTGCCTTTAAGTCATTTAACTGAAGACTTTCCACCAGGTAAATATGCTTGGGTAATTTACCTAACGCCTACAGGAATGATGAATGAAGTTAGCGATAAGTTTGGTAAACATTTCACTTTAATTGAAAGTATCGCTGAGTAAATCGAAATGTTTGAAATTAATTCTAACCTAAGTCATCAAGTCATATGGCTAGGTAATGAACAAACCCCTATCGTTATTGTTGACGATTTTATGTTGGATTACCAAGGTGCTATTGATGAAGCTGTAAAACTAAGTTATGCCAGTGATAAAGATAGTGTCGGTGCTTATTATCCTGGTATCAGAGCGTCAGTTGGTGCCGATTATGGCATGGCGCTTTTAAAGCAAATGGCTTCGATATTTTATCAGATATTTAGTGTTCCAAAAGCGCTGACTCTTTATCCTCAAAATGGTAGTTATTCGTTAATTACTAAGCCAGAGCATGAGATGGAGCTACTACAATGTATTCCACATTTTGATAATAACGAGACCTTCAGCTTTGCCATGTTGCATTATTTAAATGAGGGAGACTTTGGTGGCACTGGTTTTTACCGTCATATACCGACTGGTTTTGAGAATATAACATCAGGCAGGAAAAACGAATACTTACATGCTTGTCAACAATATATGAACAAACATGGTGAACCCAAACAGGGTTATTTTACTGAGTCAACAGAGCATTATCAATTGATTCATAAAGTTGACTATAAAGCAAACCGATTAGTTATTTATCCCGCGACACTTTTACACTCGGCCTTTATTGATAAGCCACAACGTGATATTTGCTCCGACCCTAAGATGGGCCGTCTTAGTGCTAATTTCTTTATTAAATTCAAATAACCAATTCAATAATTACAGTTAAAAACAAAAACAAAAACAAAAACAAAAACAAAAACAAAAACAAAAACAAAAACAAAAACAAAAAAGAAATATAAAAATGAAACTTACTTTACTAATTAAATTTGTGCTGGTTGCCGCGATATTTGTTACATCATCGCTTTATGCCGGCATCTATAGTGGTAACACAGACGAGGAAACATTTACGCAATTACAAGCCGATGTCATGGCAAAAAGTCAGCTATTAGACGGTAAAGTTGCTCAGGCGAAAGCCCTAGGTCTTAATGTCGATTATGCACAAGTGTCACAAGTAACCATTAAATTATTCAAAGACTCTTTTGCCCCTTGGGATAAAGCTAACAATGCTCAAGTTAAAGCTATGTATGATGCAGTTTATTTTAGTCAGTTTGACCCTGTGGGGCCAGAAGGATTACCTTTTGATGAACTTGCTGACAGTATTGAGGTAGCTGATGCTGCTATTATGCAATTACAACGGCAAATCGACGGAGAAATCGTCCTAGCTACGCCGCCTAATTTTAAAGAGGGGAAGGTGATACTTAATGGTAGTGATTATGAAATTAATGGTAAAAAAATTATCGCCGGTAAGTTTTTTTGGCAGCCAAACAATCCAGACATTAATGAAGCATTTGGTTATGGCGGGGAAGTCTATTATTCAGTACAAGACTTAGCAAATGAAAGCACATTAAATTCGTGGCGACATGGTAATTTTCTGAACAGTATTGCTGAGCAAAAACTTAGCTCTCGAAGCCCTATGCAGTTTTTTTGGGGGCATATTGTGCCTTCGTATAATTGGATAAGAGAAAAATATCCACAAGCTTTCGCTCAGGGATCACGTTTATTTACCGATTATGATATTGATAACCCTAATGTGAAAGACTGGTTCGAAACCTTGTTTGCAGAGCAATTATCTACCGGTATTGAAGTATTAGGCGATACAGAAAATGTTCATATGATTGCCAATGAACCTACTTTTGCTATTCGAGAAGACGGTGTTAATGCTCACCGTGGGGTATCCGATTATACCTTAGATAAATACACCTTATGGCTTGAAGAAAAATATCAAACCATAGGCCAGTTAAATGAAGAGTACAGCACAAGTTTTACTTCATTTTCACAAGTAAAAGAAACTTACACCATCCCTTTATCTTTGAGTTATCAAGGGACTGCACCTTGGTATGATTGGCATAAATTTAATATGGAGCGGGTGAATGATTGGTTTACTTATTTACATGATAGTGTCCACCGAGTCGATCCTAACGCAAAAACTCATATTAAAGTGATGGGAGAGCGTTCAATCATGACGCCTTATCAAGATGAGGGGTTAGATTTTGAAGCAATTGCTAAATTAGTCGATATGCCTGGCTCAGATAATCAAACTAGCTCATTAGCAGCACAGTGGGATTTACGTCATGAGCAAAACTGGCGAGAGCGTTATAGTCTTGAATGGCGCGCTCAAGCCATGATGTTAGATTTTAATAAATCAATTGTGCCAGATAAGCACTTTTATGACTCTGAATGGCATGGTTTATCAGGCGCAAGGTGGCGTGACTTTCATATGTCTGCAGCGTATGTTAGAAGCACCTTGTGGCATGGCGCCACACATGGTCTTGGCTCCTTAACTTCTTGGGTGTGGAACCGTAAACCTGATGGCTCAATAGACCCCCGTGCTGATTTTATCGGGACTAGCGTTACTCAACCTATTCAGCTAGATGCATACGGAAGAGCACTAAAAGAGTTAAATGCACATGGGAATAAAATAGCTGCTCTTATCCCTAAAGAGCGTCCATTTGTGTTGTATTACAATAAAGATGCCGCGATACAAGACCCAAGCTATACCCAAAGATTAGCCGATGTCTATGAGGCGCTTAAACTGCAAGATGTAGCGATAGGCTTCACTACCCCGAGTGAGTTAAATAAAGTCAACAAAGCCACACAAACGTTAGTTATTTCACCGACCCAATTTATTTCAGATGAAGACTTAGCATCACTTAATCAGTTTTCTAGTTCGGGTGGAAGTGTTGTGATGTTTAACAGCGCGAATAACTTTACTAAAAATGAGTTAGGGGCTGCTAGGGCGCTTAATTCAAGTTTGAGTTTAATAAGCTCTTTAGTCTATTCAGACATACTCTCAATGGCGGATGATTTAGCCATAGCTCTGGCTGAGCGAAAACCGGTACAAACAATTTTAGTTGAATCTAAAAACGAACAAAACCGCACAGCTTATGGCGTGTTTTCCTCTCAATATAATGACGAAACTGGGCGAACGATTGTGTCATTAATCAATACTAGGCAAGACACTGTAAAGGTCAGTTTAACTACTCGTGCTGGCAGTCCCACCAGTGTTTTAAATGTCATAACGGGAGAAGAGGCCACCGCTTTAGTTTCTATGTTACCAATGGATGTTTTACTGCTATCAATTGATAGCGAAAATGTTGAGGATACCGTCATTGATATTACCAATATTGATTTGTCCAGTGCTGAGCTTGGGTTGACAAAGGGAGAAATCAAAACACTTAGCGCGATAATAACCCCAAACAATGCCAGCAATAGAACGTTACTTTGGTCATCTGATAATGAAAGCGTCGCCACCGTTGATACGAGTGGGAAGGTGACGGCTATCAATGAAGGTACGGCTAATATTCAGGTAAGTAATTCTCAGGGCTTAGTATCAGCAAACACAGTATTGACAGTAACTAATGTTGATATACCAGAGCAAAGTGAAGGCCAAGAACAGGCAAAAACTAGTGGCGGCGGAGCGGCTATTTATCTGCTGATATTTGTGTTGGTAAGTGTGCTCTATCGTCATAAAACAAAGATTATTAAAAATATGAATCAATCAATCTCATTCCAAAAAGGTTTATTAAGTTAATGGATAAAATCAGACTCTTTAGCGTCATTTTTGCTGTTACCTATAGCATTCCTACGTTTGCGGATAGACCATTAAGTACAGAAGAAGGCCAAGTTAGATGGAAATTAAAAGGTAATCGCTCTGATAACTTTGAGCAAAACAAACTTGATGAACGCAAGTGGGATAATGCCCCTAAACAACTAAATGTTGGGGCGTGGACGTTTTCGGATAATAATGCCTTTGTTGCCGACGGTAAGTTAAACATTAAGGCAACACAAGAAACCCACACTCGTCCTTTTACCGATGTTTGCTTAAAAGGAAAAACGGTTGATAGAGAGCTGTATTACAAGTCTGGCGCAGTACAAACTAAAGCAAAAGGTGTGTACGGTTACTATGAGGCAAGAATGAAAGGAGTAAAGCTATTTCCTGGTCTTAGCCCTGCTTTTTGGCTTTATAGTACAGGGCATCCGTATGCTGACAGAGGTGTTGCTGGCTCTGTTGATTATAGTGAAATAGATATAGTTGAGCTGCAACAAGCTGATTGGCACGGTCCAAAATTTGATGATGCTGATGGTATTTATGTGATGGATCATAATCTCCACACTAGGATTGTTGGGGAAAATGGTAAAACCTTCTGGCGACGACCTAAAGCATTTCCACAAGAGCAGTTAATCCGTTATGAGGCATCCTTTGATCCTTCTGCTGGTTTTCATACTTACGCTGTTGAGAACAGGAAAGATAAAATATTTTGGTATGTTGACGGTAAACTCATTGGCTCTAAAGAAAACTTATATTGGCACAGGCCTATGCATGTGATTTTTTCAATGGGCTTAAGAAGGCAGTTTATAAAATTCAATGCTAAGTGTCAGCGAGCAGATCCAAACCCTGCCAATATCACTGCAAAGGGCTTTCCTGAAAATGCCACTATGCAAATTGACTATGTGAAAGTATGGCATGCTGAGCCCTCAGTATGGCTTGAAAGTAGCGATGTTCAATTAACAAAGGTGATTGGTAACACTAATGCTGGAATCGGTAGCGATAACCTTGATATCACTGTTCATTATCATGGTGGTAGTAATAATTATGTGGTTTTAGATAATCAACAAGGGCTGACGCTGAAGATTATTGAAAAAAATCAATTAGGTTATGTTCGAACGCTTAAAACGGTTACAGATGTTAGTGTTGTTGAAGATGAAAATAAATATGGTGGTCAAGTGAGCTTTAGTCTTGATATATCTGATCTGCCAGCAAGTAATTCGTTAGAGAATGGCCATTATTATTCCTTAGTACCATCATTTAAATCATCAAATGGTAAAAAAATTTACGGCCAAGTTGATGGTGATAAAGCTAGATTAACCATTGTAGAACAATAGATTAGCACTTCTTAATTACAGACTAATAATACAGGCTTTTAATAATACTTATGAAATTTTTTATATTTTCACTTTTCAATTTGGCTATATATCTGCTGCAAGCTAACACTGTTTATGCCAAAGAATACGATACTTCAGCTCTGGTCGAGTTTACACAAGCAAGGGAGCACTTTAATCGAGAAGAAAAAAATAGACGGAAATGGGATGCACCCGTGATAGCTGATCTTGATCAAGATGGTTTTCCTGACATGATCATTAATGAACATGGCTACGGTATTCGCGTGATGTGGAATAACCAAGGACGATATGCCAAACCCTATGATCTGATTATGGGAGATATTCATGGCGTAGCTGTCGGTGATATTAATTATGATGGCAAGCTTGAAGTTATTGTATCTCGTGGTGGTGGATCAGGTAGTAATGCTCGTAATGCTAAAATTTTTCGAGCAGAAAAAGATCGAAGTTTCTCTGCTATACCAGAGTTTCAACCACCTTTAGCGCTAATGCGTGGTCGCACTTTAAAGCTTGTGGATTTAGATAATGACGGCGATTTAGATTTACTCAACTTTGCTTATCCAAGTAAAGAGAGGCATGGTGCTAGTGAGAACTATATATACGAGAATAATGGTAAAGGTGCTTTAACTATTGCCAGTATGTTGCCAGCAATTAAAAGTGATGGTCAAAAAACATTATTGACAGATTTTGATCAAGATGGGTTTGTTGATTTATGTATTTATGGTCATGGAGCACTGTCAATATTTCAAGGCAAAGGGGATTTAAGTTTCAAAGAAGTGACTACAAAAATTTTGCCCAGTAACATCAAAAACATTACCGGTATGGTTGAGCTAGATTATGACAATGATGGTGATTTTGATTTATTCATAACTCGAGGTAAGGACTTTATTGCAGGGGAGACATTTTATAATAGTGACACTAAAAACTGGGCCTTTTTTAATACTCGTGGAAAATTCGATTTCACCCTTAATACCGGCGAAATTTTAGCGGTTGATAATTTACAAACTCAATGGCCACATCGAACCTTTTCAGTGGGTGAGTCTACATACGAATATACTTTCCCTGGTGAAACACACTCCGGTAGACAAGTGACGTTAGCTAGCAGTGAAGCATTAGGTTTTCCCGATAAATTAACAAGTAAAGGGTTGTATATTGGTTATATCGGCAATGATAAGTGGCGTATTGCGGGTGATATATTCTCGCAAGCGACAGCTGTTGTATCTGGTGTTACAAGTTACCCTGAATATAAACACGAAAATGGGTTAATGAACACCTTGCTAGAAAATCAAAAAGGTAAATTTGTTGACGTTTCAAAGACTGTTGGATTGAAGCAAACAAATCACAGTAATGCTGTGACAACAGCAGATATAGATAATGATGGTTTTAACGACATCATTATCTCTGAGCGTGGTAAAATGGTTTTTGAGAATCATGCTACTGTCTTGCTTAATCGTCAGGGCTTAAATGGACAAAGAACTTTTGAAAAAGTGCTCAGTCATGGCGTAGTTTCGACAGATCTTGGTGCATTTGGTTTAGCGATTAATTCACTCGATTATGATCTTGATGGTGATATAGATATTGTTATTGGTAATGAGCGAGGAAAGTGGCATTTATTTGAAAATAATAGCAAAAATGAAAATAATTATATAAATATTAATTTAATCAGTAATAAACCTAACTCCTTAGGGGCCTTAGTTACAGTTAAGTCTTGTGATAATAGCCAGCAGCAACGCGTAGGCGCTACAGGTGCCGCCTACTCATCAAGTTATAATCGTATCCTTCATTTTGGCTTGGGCGTATGTGATGAACTAGCCATGATAAATGTAGTGTGGAGTGATGGCGTTAAGCGGGTAGTAACAAGTGAGTCGATTAATAAGACTATTATTCTTCGTTAGTCATAGGTAATAGGTTTTTCCACTGGTTTACTAAGCTCTTATTTTCTTCAAAAGGAAAAAGAGCTTTGTCTAGCTCTTTAGAGCTTGCCATTTTTTTTAAACCAATTTGTAAGGCGTTAAATATAACTTCACTGTTTGGATAAGCTTTAGCGAGTACAAAGTGTCTTGATTCTTTAAAGGCTATCTTAATACCATGAATAGGTACTAAAAGAGTGCCATTACAGTTTAATGAAAGCTCTTTATTTCCACGCATAACCAACTCGCCTAAATAGATGTCAGCACGTTGATATTTCATCATGGAACACATATGTTCAGCTTTAGCTGTGCTAATGGTTGGCAGCTGTAATACTTGTAAGGCTTGCCAGTCTATTTCCCATAGTTTAGAAGAAACCACTTTGTATTTTTGTAATATCTTAATGGCGTTTTGCATGTTTCCTTTAAGGGCGCTTTCTATTTCACTTTTTAGGTGAGGTAAAACATAAAAACCTTTTTCAAAAGTATAGTTATCAAAGATAGGGATTGATTGATAACTTTCCTTGCTATCTATGTGAGTTACCCAGACTGTATCGGAAGCGAAGGTGATATTACCTTTTTGTGCTTCACGCAAACTCCTAGAATAATTTGGTAGGTATTTATAACTAATTTCGGTTTCTATTCCCCCATAATATAGCGCTTTACACAATATTAAGTTCTCAATGGTGGCTCGGTTTGCTAATGGATGTTGATAGTTGGTTATTTCAGAGCAAGGCCTATTATTAAGCCAAAGATTATAATCATCAATATCATAACTTGCGGCACTGATGACGATTTTATAAATGGTGTTATTGCCTGAGGCAGTTGCGGTAAAGAAGAGTAATGCTAAGGTAAATAGGTGACTTTTAAAACTATACATTTAACGTCCCATTATTGGTTAACAATTATTATCGCTTATCCCTAATTTCACTATCCGTTAAATAGCACAAATTGAACCTTCCTACCTTTTAAAATAGACTTATACTAAGCATTTTTCAAAAACCTAAGGTAGAAAAAGAAGTTTTAACTCATATTAAGCTTCAATACTCGACTCTCTTCGAATTAACCTAGGCAAAAATTTATTATCATTATCGACAGATGTCTCATCAGTTAATAGCTGTAATGAAAGCATAGCAGCATCTTCGGCCATTTGTATTATCGGGTAAGACAGAGTCGTTAGCTTCGGGCGAGAGTATTGTGATAACAGTACATCATCAAAGCCGATAATGGACACATCTCTTGGAACCCGAAAGCCATTATCTTCTAACGTTGATATAGCGCCAATAGCCATTGCATCGTTATAGGCAAAAATAGCGGTAAAACGTTTACCTGATGAAATTAATTTTTGTGCTGCTTCCTCACCTCCCGCTTGGTTTGGCTCACAATACACGAGAAGTTCGTTTTCAATCGCTAATTGCTGAGCGGTTAATTCATCGACAAAGCCTTTTAAACGAAGCATAGGATCTTCAATTTCATATCGGCTGCTAATACAAGCGATATCTTTATGGTGTAATGACATAAGGTGGCGAGCAGCAATTTTTCCCCCTTCTTCATTATCCAACCAAATACAACGGTGGTCATAGCCATTAAGGTGACGGTTAATTAAAATCAAACCAGGGATTTCTTCACATAAAGCTTTTAATTCATCATCTGGAATTTTTTTACTGTGGATAATAATAGAGCGGCATTGCCTTTCTTTTAATAGTTGTATCGCTTGCTTTTCAGATTCAGCACCAATGTCACTGGTACTGATTAGTAACTGCATATTCTTTAGCTTAGCAATATTATTTACGCCATGGGCGAGGGCAGCAAAGAAGGGATCTGAAACATCAGGAATGATAACACCAATAGTTGTACTAGTATTAGTCACTAAGGCTCGAGCATTTTCATTAGGGGTATAGCCTAATTCATTCATAATAGACTGAACCCTTTGGCGAGTTTTTATGCCAACTTTTGGTCCATTGTTCATTACTCGGGATACGGTTGCCACAGAAACATTAGCAACCCTGGCGATGTCCTTAATTGTAGTCATAGGTAAACGTTTAGCTTTTATTGATTGCTGATTGTGCATTATAAACCTTAGTGTAATCAAGCTTTATATTTGTAATAAAAATTAACTTGCAATAAAAAGGGTAAACGTTTACCCTTTTGTTATGTCTTTCTCATTAACTTAAAGTGAGCTGAAGTGCCATGATTGATTTTGATCCAACTGAACATCCACACCGTCGTTATAACCCATTGACCCAAGAATGGGTTTTAGTTTCTCCTCACCGCGCTAAAAGACCTTGGCAAGGGCAGGAAGAAGCCGCAGATATAAGTGAAAAGCCAGATTACGATGAAAGCTGTTTTTTATGTAAAGGTAACACTCGTATCAATGGCGAAGTGAATCCTGACTATACAGGCACTTTCGTTTTTACAAATGATTTTGCTGCACTTAATGAGCAAACACCAGATTTTGAACAAAATGATCCGCTATTTAAATTAAAAGCAGAGCAGGGCGAAAGTCGTGTTATTTGCTTTTCACCTGATCATGGTCGCTCAATTCCTGAGTTGTCATTAGATGAAGTGTCTGGGGTTGTAGATACTTGGCAGCAGCAAAGTATTGAACTTGGCGAGAAATATAACTGGGTGCAAGTGTTCGAAAATAAAGGCTCCGTAATGGGGTGCTCTAATCCACACCCTCATGGTCAAATTTGGGCTCAAAATCAACTGCCAACCTTGGTTGAAAAGAAGCAAGTTAGTTTTAGCGAATACCAAAAAGAGCATAACTCAAACTTGTTACTCGATTATGTTAAACGAGAAGAGAAAGAGCAAACTCGCGTTGTTGTAGAAAATGAAGACTGGTTAGTGTGTGTGCCTTTTTGGGCAGCATGGCCGTTTGAAACTCTTTTATTACCTAAGTTTTCAGTCGCGCGCATGAGTGAGCTAGATAGTAAACAAAAAAAGTCTTTAGCTGACATTTTGAGAAAAATAACGGCCAAGTATGACAACCTATTTCAGTGTTCATTCCCGTATTCTATGGGCTGGCATGGTGCTCCGTATGATGGAGAAGAGCATGGTGAATGGCAATTACATGCACATTTCTTCCCGCCATTATTAAGATCTGCCACCGTGAAAAAGTTCATGGTAGGTTATGAAATGATGGCGGAAGCACAACGTGATTTAACCGCTGAACAAGCTGCAGAAAGGCTTGCGGCTTTATCTAACGTGCATTACTCAAAGCAATCAAAGAAGTAAGGTTAAATTATGGATTTAGTTAAAAAAGTAAATGACGGCTTTGAACAAGCCTTTTCTCAAACACCAAACTTTGTAGTGAAAGCGCCTGGGCGAGTCAATTTAATTGGTGAACATACTGATTATAATGATGGCTTTGTACTACCTTGTGCCATTGATTACGCCACCTTAATAGCGGTATCGCCAAGGGAAGACGACATTGTTAACGTAATTGCTTTGGATTATAGCGATGAAATGGACCAGTTCTCGTTAAATGAGCCTCTTGAGTTTGTAGAAAATAAAATGTGGGCTAACTATGTGCGTGGTGTTGTATCAGAGTTACAAAAGCGAAACCACACTTTGAAAGGCTGCAATCTTGCCATTACGGGTAATGTGCCTCAAGGTGCAGGTTTAAGCTCTTCTGCTGCATTAGAAGTGGGGGTTGCCTATGCCTTTGATCAATTATGCTCATTAAATATTGCTAAACAAGATATCGCCCTAATTAGCCAAGCTGCTGAGAATAACTTTGTCGGTTGTGCATGCGGCATTATGGATCAATTAATCTCTGCTTGTGGTAAAGAGCAAATGGCATTAGGTATCGATTGTCGAAGCCTTTCTTTAACTGATGTTTCTATTCCTGATGGCATGACGATATTAATGTTTAACTCAAACGTTAAACGAGGCTTAGTTGACAGTGAATATAATGTTCGTCGTCAGCAATGTGAAGCTGCTGCAGAGTTTTTTGGCGTAAGCCATTTACGTGATGTCTCAATTGAACAGTTTGAAAGTAAAAAGCAACAATTAGACGAAGTCGTAGCAAAACGTGCCGAGCATATTATTTATGAAAACCAACGTACTTTAGATGCTATGGCAGCATTCAATAATAGCGATATTGCTGCTATTAGTCGTTTAATGGCAGGCAGCCATGAGTCGATGAAGTCGCTATTTGAAATTACCACAGCAAAAATTGACTTTCTTGTTGAAATCATTGCCGATGTGTTGGCTGATAAGGGCGGTGTGCGTATGACTGGTGGTGGTTTTGGTGGCTGTGTCGTTTCCTTAGTACCTGATAATTTAGTGAATGATGTGATAACTACTGTTGAGCGTAAATATGAAGCTAACACAGGATTAAAAGAATCTGTTTATATTAGCCAACCGGTAAAAGGCGTGTCGCTTTTATAAAACGAGGAGAGTTAAAATGAGTAAAATTTTAGTAACTGGTGGCGCAGGGTATATTGGCAGTCATACTGTCTTAGCTTTGTTAGAAAATAACTACGAAGTTGTGGTGGTTGATAACTTAATCAACTCATCACAAGAGTCTTTAAATCGTGTAGAGAAACTGGCTGGAAAGTCAGTGACTTTTGTTGAAGCGGACATTCGAGATAAAGATGCCCTTAGCGATATTTTTAGCCAAGAAAGCATTAGTGCGGTAATACATTTCGCCGGATTAAAAGCAGTAGGTGAGTCAGTTCAAAAACCACTAGCTTATTATCAAAATAATGTTGAAGGCACATTAACATTAGTCGAAGTGATGAAAGCTTTTAATACGGATAAGTTAGTATTTAGCTCATCAGCAACAGTTTATGGCGAAACAAATGAACCGCCTTATATTGAAACACAACCCTTGGGCAATCCAACTAGTCCTTATGGCAAAACAAAAGCCATGGTTGAGCAGATTTTAATGGATTTATCTGTAAGCGATAGTTTGATAAAAATTGCGAACCTTAGGTATTTTAACCCTATTGGCGCCGATATTAGCGGACACATTGGTGAAGATCCAAATGGCATTCCAAATAATTTAATGCCGTTCGTAGCACAAGTTGCGGTAGGTAAGCGTGATAAACTATCTATTTTTGGCAATGATTATCCAACTAAGGATGGTACCTGCTTACGAGATTATATTCATGTTACCGATTTGGCTGTAGGTCATCTTGATGCATTGAACTGGTTGTTTAAACAAGAAGAAGGTTGTTGCGAAGCCTTCAATTTAGGAACTGGTGAGCCATTATCAGTACTTGACATTGTTAAGGGCTTTGAGCAATATTCTGGGCAAAAAATTGCTTTTGAAATAGCACCTAGACGAAATGGCGATTTGCCAGCGTTTTGGGCGAACAGTGATAAAGCACGCAGTGAACTTAAATGGACTCCAACCAAAAACCTTAAAGACATGATGGTTGATACATGGCGTTGGCAATCAGAAAATCCAAATGGCTATTAAGAGAAAGGTATAAATGAATAAATTAGCATCTGTTACGTTAACAAACAAAAATGGTATGTCTGTCGAAATTTTAAATTTTGGCGCTCGTATTAAATCGGTTCTATTTCCTGTAAAAGGGGAGTTGACTGAGATGCTTGTAGGTTATAAAAGTGCAGCAGAGTATTTAACAGATGCTTTTTATTTAGGAGCTACCTGCGGTCGAGTATGTAATCGTATTGAAAACTCTGCCTTTGAAATAGAAGGGAAGAGATATTCAATTACGCCAAATGAAGGTGAAAATTGCTTGCATGGCGGCGTCGATAACTTCTCGTTTCGTTATTGGCAGGTTAAAGAGGCCACGGCATCAAGCGTCACGTTAGCATTATCTTCTAAACATTTAGATCAAGGCTTTCCCGGGAATCTTGAGGTTGTAGTTCAATACCAGTTAACAAATGACAATCAAATCGTTATTAACTATCAAGCAACGACAGATGAAGCCACGCCGATTAATTTAACCAACCATGCTTACTTTACCCTAGGTGAGAAGAGCGGTGAGTTATTAGATGTACAAATAAATGCTTCAAAGATACTCGAGCGTAAATCAAATGCGCTACCAAGTGGGGAGTTACTCCCTGTTGCTGATACCGATTTTGATTTTAAAAAAATGGCTAATATAGGTCATAAACAGAAAAACATTACTGATGCAGCGCTTAAAGCGATGAATGGTTTCGATCATTGTTATGCCCTTGATAATGTTGATTTAGGTGAGCCAAGTGCGATATTAACGTCTAAAAATAATGAAGTTAAAATGACCTTGTTTACCAATCAAGAGTCGGTGCAATTCTATACCGGTTATTATTTATCTGATGAATTTACGCCTTATCAAGGAATATGCTTAGAAGCACAAAACTATACCAATGCAGTCAATATTAAGCATTTTCCCGAGAGTGTATTGCAGGTAAATGATAATTATGCCAAAACTGTTATTTATCAATTTGAGGTTTGTTAGTTTTATAGGTTTTCATTACTTAAATAACTTCCCCTGTTGTTTTGGTAAATTGTTGTATTAATCATTAATGCTGTTGCATGGTCATTTGAGCAATAGCTTACTGATAGAAAATAAGCTATTGCAAAAATGGAGTTTAAATAACTTTAAATCGGCCAACTCCCTCATTGATACTGTTAGCTAAGTCTTTTACTTGAGAGGATGCTTCATTAGTATCAGCAGCAATCTCGGTGGTGGTAATTATTTGTTCATTTAAATGATGTAAATTTCGGTTAATGTCATCAGTTACTGCGGTTTGTTGCTCTGTAGCAGTTGCCGTTTGTATTGACATATCACTTACCGTTGTGACGCTAGTTAAGATTTGAGTTAGTGAGTTTTCTGTTTCTTTTGATAGAGATACAGTATTAGTTACTTTTTTAAAACCATCACCTATTTGGTCAACTACTTCTTGAACTCCTGTTTGTAATGATTCAATCATTTTTTGGATACTATCCGTTGATTCTTGAGTTTTCTGAGCTAGATTTCTTACTTCATCTGCAACGACAGCAAAGCCTCTACCTTGTTCTCCAGCTCGAGCAGCCTCAATTGCAGCATTAAGGGCGAGAAGATTCGTTTGTTCTGCTATACCTCTTATAACATCAAGTACACTTGAGATATTAGTAGAATCTTCAGATAGTCTATTGGTACCGGCAGAAGCTCCTTCAATCGTAGAATATAGTTGTTCAATTTGAACAACAGATTCTCCAATTTTTTCTACGCCTTCTTGAGATTTTTCCATTGCACCTTTGGTTTCATCCGCTGTTTTTAAAGCAATATTGGCTAACTCCTTTGTCGACATACTCATTTCATGAACAGCGCTCACAATCATTTCTGACGCAGTATTTTGTTTTTCTGCAACAGCGTGACCTTTCTCAGCAGATTGAATTAAATGGACACTACTTGAATCGAGTAATACCACATCATTTCTTACCGTAATAATTAGTTCTTTTAAGTTATCTACAAAAGAGTTAAATGCAATAGCGAGATCACTAATTTCATCTTTATGATTAATAACTATTTTGTTAGTTAAATCTCCTCCTCCAGAGGTTATATCCTCAATGCCAGTTTTAATTTCAGCTAATCTAGTTAACAGCATCTTTTGGCTATAATAAGCAACAACCACAGTAAATATAGTAATGGCAATTGTGACTAGTAAGGTTACCCATTTAGCACTGTCATTGGTGCTCTCAATATCATTTTGTAGTTTTTTTGCCTTTTCAAAAGCACTTTCACCGGCTAGGTTATAGAGTTTTCTTAAAGAGGAAAAAGATCGCGCTGAGTTTTCATTCATCAATAAAGTAGCGTTTTGAATATCACCTTTTTTACGAGTAGAAATGACTAGCAAAACATTGTTTGACCAATCTTCATATAGTTTGTCGAACTCATTTAATTGACTGAGTACATCGGGGTGATGTTGCATTAACTTTCTGTATTGATTAAAGCGATCTTTTGCTTGTTTCGCATTTTCAGTAAAATCATCTAAATTTGATTGGTTGATTGTAGGATTATTTACGAATTCAATCTCTGCTACACGTGCTTGGTATAAGTCTCGGTCAGCATTAAGTACTTCACTAATTGCAGGCATAAAAAGATTGGGAAATACACTTGCGTTTTGTTCTAGAGTATTTGTTAGTAACCTATTTGCTACCATGGTAAATAGCAGAGCCATTAGTGCAATAAATAATGGGATTGAATACTTTATTTTAATACTAAGATTAGACATTTATTCTCACTGTCGTTTGAAGTTCTATAAAGGCGCGCATTATGATTTATTAACAGTTGTTAATAAATAGTTACAGTAATAAATAACATGATTATTTATCTTTAACTTTAGTCGTTAAAGATAATTAATCAATTTTATTGGTTTTACATAGTAAATACGGTGATGCTTTAACGATAAAGAGACGAATAGGAAGTGGGGAATTAATAATCAATAGGTATTAATGCAAAGTGTCAGTAGCCGTATATTATTAATTCTATATTTTCTTGAAATGAAGCCGTAGCTTAGATATATAGTGAATCATTGAGTAATAAAGTAGGAGCATGAGAATAACTGTCATTTTTAAATAAAAAAAAGCCAACTATAAAAGTTGGCTTTTTAAAATGACATAGAATTATTAACAATTAACTTTCTACTTTTCACTGTTCTTACCTAAAAGGTAGGAATGATGTTAAGCGTATGCCTATTGAAAATAATTTATTAGCTGCTAACGCGAGCGTTTGCAGCATCAATCAATGGTTGCGATCCAGTTTGCAACGCAGCTAAATTAGCAGAAACAACTTTCTTTGGTAATTTTGAAATCATCAAAGAACCTGTAGCTACTGAGCCGCTTGTTGATGCAAACTCTAATAAGTTTTTACCATTACACTGAATACCGTCGAAGATACGACGAATTTTTAATTTATTCGTCTTTAAAAATGAACGCATGCGTTTCTTGTCATCGGCAGCCACATACTCACATATGCTTTGAGCAATGTTCGCAGCTTGTGCCTGAGGCGTCGATACAACAGACGTTAATGTTAAAACAGTGATGGTAGAAGCTATTAATAATTTTTTCATTTTAGTAACCTTTTATATAAATGGATTATTAAAAGAAAAAACCACGGGATGTACCTATTAACGAGGTGACTCCGCTGCCGTAAATTTTCCAGTATTAGAAAATTCCTTAGGCCGGTGGTTTTGCGTAATACGTTTTCGCGTATTTTGCCTTTTCTTTGTCAAGATTAAGTATCGCTAAAACTGTAACGAATTGCAACTGTATTTATAACTAACTGTTTCTTTTACGATAAATACAGTCGAAATATTACTGGATTATTAGAATTTCATCTCAGGTATATCACCTTTAACAACTAATTCACCTTCAGTTAACTTAATTATATCTTCAACAGAAACACCCGGTGCACGCTCTAATAAATGGAATTTACCCGCTTTAATTTCAATAAAAGCTAAGTCTGTTAATACTCTTTTGATGCAGCCTTTACCGGTAAGTGGTAATGAACAGTTACTTAATAATTTAGATACACCATGTTTTGACGCGTGAGTCATGGTTACAATAATATTATCAGCGCCAGCCACTAAGTCCATTGCACCGCCCATGCCTTTGATTAACTTTCCGGGGATCATATAAGAGGCAATATTACCATTAACATCGACTTCGAATGCGCCTAAAACGGTTAAATCAACATGACCACCACGGATCATGGCAAATGATTCAGCCGAATCGAACACTGATGCGCCAGTGGCCATAGTTACCGTTTGTTTTCCGGCATTGATTAAGTCGGCATCAATTTCTTCTTCAGTGGGGAACTGCCCCATGCCAAGTAAGCCGTTTTCTGATTGAAGCATTACTTCCATATTTTCAGGAACATAATTGGCGACTAAAGTAGGAATACCTATGCCAAGGTTTACATAGAAGCCATCTTGTAGCTCTTGTGCTACTCGCTGAGCGATTTGTTCTCTTGATAAAGCCATGTGTTAATCCTCTTGCTCAGATGAACGAATAGTACGTTGCTCGATACGTTTTTCAAAACTTCCTTGAATTAAACGATTAACGTAAATACCTGGAGTGTGGATTTGATCAGGATCTAATTCGCCAGGTTCAACAATTTCTTCTACTTCAACGACTGTGACTTTTCCTGCGGTTGCCGCCAAAGGATTAAAATTACGCGCTGTTTTTCTAAAAACTAAATTACCGTATCGGTCGGCCTTCCATGCTTTTACGATGGCAAAATCACCGACAATAGATTCTTCAAGAATATAATCACGGCCATTAAATTGTCGCTCTTCTTTACCTTGAGCTACTGGAGTACCAAAGCCAGTGGCAGTGAAAAAAGCAGGAATACCTGCACCACCAGCACGCATTTTTTCAGCTAATGTGCCTTGAGGGGTTAATTCTACTTCAAGTTCATTAGCCATCATTTGACGTTCAAACTCAGCATTTTCTCCAACATAAGAGGCGATAATTTTCTTGATCTGGCGGTCAGGTAATAAAATACCCAATCCAAAGTCATCGACACCGCAATTATTCGACACTAATGTTAAACCTTTAGTACCTTTGCGCTTAATTTCTGCAATTAAGTTTTCAGGAATACCGCATAAGCCAAAACCGCCGGCGATAACTGTCATGCCATCGGTTAATCCAGCCATGGCTTCTTCGTAGCTTGTGACTACTTTGTCAAACCCTGCCATTATCTTCTCCTAAATGAATATTTTATAATCTGTGGTAATTAGTTATTCGAGTTTTTAGCTAAAAAAGCATTTGATACTTTAGAGATAGGAGCTTTGCCTAACTTTTCACTAATGAACCAACCTGCTTGGAGCAGCTTTTCAAAATTTATATCATGTTCAATACCTAAACCATTGAGCATATAAACCACATCTTCAGTAGCGACATTGCCAGATGCACCTTTAGCATAAGGGCAGCCACCTAAGCCAGCAATAGCACTATCGACGACTGTCACACCTAATTGTAATGCGGCATAAATATTGGTTAGCGCTTGCCCGTAGGTATCATGAAAATGTACAGCGAGCTTATCTAGCGGAACATGGTTGTTAACGGCTTGTATCATTTTAATAACATCAGCTGGGGTACCAACACCAATAGTATCGCCCAGTGATATTTCATAGCAGCCCATTTGATAGAGTTTATTAGCAACTTTTGCTACTTGCTCAGGCGCAATGTCACCTTCATAAGGGCAGCCTAATGTACATGAAACGTAACCTCGTACTTTGATATTCGCTTTTTTCGCCGCCGTCATAATAGGCATGAAACGCTCAAGGCTTTCTTCAATAGAGCAGTTGATATTTTTTTGACTAAAACTTTCAGATGCTGCGCCAAAGATGGCGACCTCATCGGCATTTACTGCCATTGCTCCTTCAAACCCTCTCATATTTGGCGTTAAGGCGGCGTAAGTTATTCCTTCAGTGCGATTGAGCTTTTCAAATATCTCAGCAGAAGTAGCCATTTGTGGTACCCATTTGGGGGAGACAAAACTACCACTTTCAATATAGCTAAGGCCAGCATCACTGAGCATCTCAATCAATGTGATTTTATCATTGGCACTAATTGGTGTGGCTTCATTTTGTAGCCCATCTCTGGGACCAACTTCGACTATTTTTACCTTATTTACATGAGAGGTGTTTAAAAACGTCATAGGATTAACCCTTTTCTGATGGCGTAAATGCCAATAAAGCAGAGCCGCCATCTACCATATCACCTGACTGGAAGAATATTTCATCAACACAACCATCGCTAGGTGCTTTAATAGTATGCTCCATCTTCATGGCCTCCATAATGACTAACGCTTGATCTTTCTCTACCTTTGCACCAGCTTTTACTAAAACACTTACCATAGTGCCATTCATAGGTGCTGTTAATCCGCCATGACTTTCATCACCATCTTGTTGACCACAATCTGGCAAAATATGAGTAAAATTGAAAACACCATTACTGCGATATAAACTGATAACATTATCATCTTTACTGATGGTTGCTTGACTTCGGTGACCATTGATATTGATAACCATGGCATCACCATTTAAGCTACCTTGGCAATCAAATTGCTGACCATCAATATTAATTAAGTAAAATGCATCACTACCTTGTCGCTTTTGCTCTACGTTAACTTTATATTCAATGTCGCTATGTGCCAGCACTAGGTTATGAACTTGAGCTTCATTTAATCGCCAAGCACTGGTTTGGTGCCAAGGGGAGTGTGGGTCGTTACTTTGAAGCGCATCTTTTTGTGCTTGCTCTTCATTTGATAAAACAAGAAATATAGCTGCAATAGGTAATTCGCTTATTAGCTCTTGCTTGGTATCATGGAAGATTAAAGTATGATTTTTTTCTATAAAGCCTGTATCTATGTCTTCAGTGATAAAGGGTTTTGAAGTGGCTAAATTGTAGAGAAAATCGATATTGGTAGTGACACCGTTAATACGATATTCGCTCAAGGCTTTACTTAAACGCTTTAACGCTTTATCACGATTTTCATCCCAAACGATGAGTTTAGCAATCATGGGATCGTAAAAAACACTAACTTCATCGCCTTGGCGGACGCCAGTATCAATACGTACGTTATCGCTTTCTACCGGTGTTTTTAATAAACATAGCTTACCTGTTGCAGGTAAAAAGTTATTGTTGGCATCTTCTGCGTAAATGCGTGCTTCAAAAGCATGGCCATTGAGTACTAGTTGCGATTGTGTTTTTGGTAAGATCTCTCCAGCAGCGACTCGTAACTGCCATTCAACTAAATCTTGACCACTGATCATTTCCGTTACAGGGTGTTCTACTTGTAAACGAGTATTCATTTCCATGAAATAGAACGAGCCATCTACATCAAGTAAAAACTCAACTGTGCCAGCTCCTTGGTAACCGATAGCTTGAGCAGATTTTATTGCCGACTTACCCATTTTTTCGCGCAATTCTTCACTCATGCCAAAAGCAGGTGCTTCTTCGATAACTTTTTGATGACGACGTTGTACTGAGCAGTCACGCTCGAATAGATATACTGCGTTTTGATGATTATCACAAAACACTTGAATTTCAACATGACGAGGTTGTGTTAAGTATTTTTCAACCAGCATTGTATCGTCACCAAAAGATGACAGTGCTTCGCGCTTAGCAGCCGCAAAACCTTCTTCAAACTCATCTTCGCTCCATACTTGACGCATTCCTTTACCGCCGCCGCCAGCAGTGGCTTTTAGTAATACAGGGTAACCCATGTCATCGGCTGCTTGTTTAATTACTGCACTTGATTGGTCATCTCCATGGTAGCCAGGAACTAAAGGCACATTGGCTTTTTCCATAATGTTTTTAGCAGCAGATTTAGAGCCCATCGCTTCAATTGCAGCAACTGGCGGACCAATAAAGGTTATATTTTGCTTGGCACACTCACGGCAAAAGTTAGCATTTTCAGATAAAAAACCATAGCCCGGATGTATCGCTTGAGCGCCAGTTTTTATGGCAGCTGCGATAACTTTATCTCCTAGCAGGTAACTTTCTCTTGAAGGGGAAGGGCCGATATATATCGCTTCATCAGCCATATGAACATGCAGAGCATCTTTATCAGCATCTGAATATATGGCAACAGTCAGTACGCCCATTTTTTTAGCTGTTTTTATTATTCGACAGGCAATTTCACCACGATTGGCAATTAAAATTTTATTGAACATATTTGTTTCCTTCAATAAGTACCGTTAATACTTTTATTTTTGCCAGTTTGGCGTGCGCTTCTCAAAAAAGGCGCTTAAACCTTCTTGCCCTTCAACTGAAACCCTAATTGATGCTATACGTTCGCTGGTATCTTTTAGTAAGTTTTCATCAATAGATTGAAAGGCGATGTCTTGGCTAAGCTTTTTAGCTTGTCTTCTTGCTTGGTTACCATTTGCAAGCAGCTTTGTTACCATTAAATTGACTTCATCGGTTAGTTTGTCTGTTTCGCATATTTCATCCACCAAGCCAAGTAATTGAGCCTTGTCAGCAAAAAAACGTTCAGCCGTTTGAAAATACCGACGGCTCGCTTTCAATCCAATAGCATTGATAACGTAAGGACTGATAGTTGCCGGTATTAACCCTAATTTCACTTCACTTAAACAAAAGCTGGCTTTGTTGCTGGCAATAACAATGTCACAACAACTGGCTAAGCCGACAGCACCGCCAAACGCAGCCCCTTGTACCTTGGCAATCGTGGTTTGTGGCATAAAGTTAAGTACTTTTAACATTTGAGCTAACGCATTGGCATCAGTTAAATTATCTTCATAGGAATAACTGGCCATCCGCTTCATCCAGGCTAAGTCAGCACCTGCGCTAAAGTTTTTACCATTGGATGCTAGGATCATAATGCTGATGTCATCGTTATTAGTAATATCGCTAAAGATATTTGTTAACTGATTGATGATATTGTCATCAAAAGCATTATGCTTTTCAGGATTGTTTAAAGTAACCGTTGCAACACCTTGCTCGTTTACCTCAAACAATACTTTTTCATCATTATTGTTCATATTTTACCTATAGTCGCGAAGGTATTTACATTCTAAAAATACCAAACTTGGTGTCTTTAATTTCTTTATTGAGTGATGCTGAAATAGCTAATCCAAGTACTTGCCTTGTGTCTGCAGGATCAATTATACCGTCGTCCCATAAGCGAGCAGAGGCATAATATGGGTGACCCTGATGCTCATAGTTGTCGATGATAGGTTGTTTGAATTCTTGCTCTTCATCTTCACTCCAAGTTTCTCCGAGCTTTTCTTTTTTATCTCGAGTTACTTGTGCCATAACACCTGCTGCTTGTTCGCCACCCATTACAGAGATACGAGCATTTGGCCACATAAATAAGAAGCGTGGGTCGTAAGCTCGACCACACATACCGTAATTACCTGCGCCGAAGCTACCGCCAATTAAAATAGTAAATTTAGGCACTTGAGCGGTGGCAACCGCCGTTACCATTTTAGCGCCATGCTTTGCTATGCCGCCAGATTCATACTGTTTGCCCACCATAAAGCCAGTTATGTTTTGTAAAAAGATCAGAGGAATTTTACGTTGACCGCATAGCTGAATAAAATGAGTTCCTTTTTCAGCAGACTCGCCAAATAGAACACCATTATTTGCAATAATTCCAACTGGATAGCCAAAAATATTGGCGAAGCCACATACCAGGGTATTACCATATAGAGCTTTAAATTCATCAAATTCACTACCATCAACAATACGAGCAATAATTTCTCTAACGTCGAAAGGTTGGCGTGTATCTTTAGGAATGATGCCGTAGATATCGGATATTGAATATTCAGGCTCTTTAACTTGCTGAATATTTATATCGATAGATTTTACTCTATTTAAATTTTTAACTGCCGAGCGGGCGATTTCAAGCGCATGGTTATCATTTTGAGCGTAATGATCTGTAACTCCTGAAGTTCGACAATGCACATCTGCACCACCGAGATCTTCTGCACTGACTATTTCACCTGTAGCTGCCTTCACTAGTGGAGGGCCTGCTAAGAAAATAGTGCCTTGTTCTTTGACAATAATTGATTCATCGGCCATCGCCGGAACGTATGCACCACCAGCTGTACAGGAACCCATCACCACAGCAATTTGTGGAATGTTATTAGCTGACATATTAGCTTGATTAAAGAAGATACGACCAAAATGCTCTTTATCTGGAAAAACATCATCTTGGTTCGGTAAGTTTGCCCCACCAGAATCCACTAAATAGATGCAAGGTAAGTTATTTTCTTGGGCGATAGTTTGTGCTCTAAGGTGTTTTTTAACGGTTAATGGGTAGTAAGTACCACCTTTTACGGTTGCATCATTCGCTACAATCACACATTCTTGCCCTGAAACACGACCAATCCCAGTAATAATTCCGGCACTTGGAACATTATCTTGGTAAACTTTATACGCCGCTAATTGTGAGAACTCCATGAATGCGGAGCCATCATCTAAAAGTGCATTCACTCGATCTCTTGGTAATAATTTACCGCGACTAAGGTGACGCTCTCTAGAACGTTCACCGCCACCGAGTTTAATATCAGCAAGCTTTGTACGTAAGTCATCAACTTGTGTTTTCATGTGTGCCGCATTGTCTAAAAAATCTTGGCTGCGGATGTTTATTTTACTGACTATTTTTGCCACGATAAAAACCTTTTGTTTTCATTAAAATGAAATAAGTAACAGCTTAGGTTGCAGCTAGTTAGTTTTACTACTAGGCAAAAACACGGAGTTGACGTTAGTCATGAGTATTTTTAACGACGTAGTTGGGCTAACTAGCAATAAAATAACTGTTTACTTAGATTCGTTGAACAACTCACGACCTATTAACATTCTTCGAATTTCAGAAGTACCAGCGCCAATTTCATACAATTTAGCATCGCGTAATAAACGCCCAGCTGGGAATTCATTGATATAGCCATTTCCGCCAAGTAACTGTATGGTATCTAAAGCCATTTTAGTTGCTAATTCTGCGGCATATAAAATAACTGCGGCAGAATCTTTACGGGTTGTTTCACCACGATCACAGGCCGCTGCAACCATATAGGCATAGGATTTAGCTGCATTCATTTGGGTATACATATCAGCAACTTTCCCTTGTACAAGTTGGAATTCACCGATAGATTGCCCAAATTGTTTACGGTCATGTACATAAGGCACAACCAAGTCCATACAAGCATCCATAATGCCTAAAGAGCCGCCAGATAGAACCACGCGTTCATAATCTAAACCTGACATTAAAACACGCACACCTTTACCTTCTTGGCCTAAGATATTTTCAGCTGGCACTTCACAGTCTTGGAATACTAGTTCACAAGTGTTTGAGCCACGCATACCTAACTTATCGAGTTTTTGATGTCGAGAGAAACCAGGGTAATCACGTTCAACGATAAAAGCGGTAATACCTTTTGAGCCAGCATTGATATCAGTTTTTGCATAAATGACATAAACATCGGCATCAGGACCATTCGTGATCCACATTTTATTGCCATTAAGAATATATTTATCACCCACTTTTTTAGCTGAAAGTTTCATACTGACAACATCTGAGCCTGCATTAGGCTCACTCATGGCTAATGCACCAACATGTTCACCAGTACATAGTTTAGGTAAGTATTTTAACTTTTGCTCATGAGAGCCATTTTTACGAAGTTGGTTTAAACACAGGTTTGACATGGCGCCGTAACTTAACCCTACAGAAGCAGAAGCTCGACTAATTTCTTGCATCGCAACGATATGCTCAAGGTAACCTAAACCTGAGCCACCGTATTCTTCTTCTACAGTCATACCTAGTAAGCCCATGTCGCCAAATTTACGCCATAAATCATTAGGGAATTCATTATCTATATCAATTTGTTCAGCACGAGGAGCTATTTCATCACGTGAGAAAGCATTAACTTGGGTGCGAATCATGTCAACAGTTTCACCTAGGTTAAAGTTAAGTGAGCTAAATGCAGAAATCATGTTTTTTCCTTACTAAGTATGCAACTAACAGTGCAGTTTGTTATTTGGTTAACGATGTCAAAATACTCTGACAGTTGTCTTCTAATGCGTTGAGCTCAATCAATACCGCATTGATATCATCAAGCTGTTGTTTCAAATCATCTTTTTTAAGAGCAATCAACTCCATCATGCTAGACAATTGTTTAGCACTGGATTTATCTGCATCATAAAGTTCAAATAAACGACCTGTTTCAGCGAGTGAAAACCCTAAGCGTTTACCACGTAAAATTAGTTTTAGCCTAACTTTATCTCGTTGATTGTAAATACGCGTTTGCCCCTTGCGAGTAGGCGCTAACAACCCTTGATCTTCATAAAATCTGATACTGCGAGTTGTAATATCAAACTCTTTTGATAAGTCGCCAATTGAGTAATTTGCTTGATTCACTTTTGTAGACATGAGCTTTTCTTAAATATTAATAATAAAGTAACCTTACAGGAAGTTTACGTAAACGTAAAGTGCGGTATTATTAAATGCTATAATTAATTAGAAGTGTAGTTGAATTACAATAACTGGCTGTTTTTTTTGTTTTCTGCTGTAACTTTTGTTTGAATATGGCTTGCTGTACAACCACTAGATTATACCAATCCACCTAAAGAAGTGGCTACTTAGAACTACATGGGCGATATGAGAACAAATAAAATATGTTTAGATATAGTTATCCTACATCAAACAAATTTTGTGCCTTTATCATGATGCCCATACGTTCCCGAAGGGCGAGTTTTAAAGGCTTATATGCAGCGTTATTGATTTTAACAATAGAATAACTATTATTAAAATCAATGCCTTGCCTCTATACCTTTAAATTCTCGCTAAGCGCTCACTTTCTTAGACGGAATGGTATTACTGTTTAAAATTATTTTTTTCAGTGTCTTTTTAAAAGAAAAGAGCATTGCAAGTTACGTGGTAATGCCGGCTTTTTGTGAATCATTTGGATTTAATGGTTAGGTCACTTTTTACGATTACCATAAGTACTGAATTGTTCGTTGAATACTCATGGTAATTTATTAACAGAGATTTTGTTAGTGGCTGGTACCTCGTTCATAATTTATCTTGTTATAAACATTATATTTTCCAGAAGGTTTGTTCATCGGTAGACGTTTTACTTCTTCTAAAGTATTGGCGTCATAAACAATCACTGCGCCGTCATTATCCCAAACGCTGAGCAATACATACTTACCATCTTTAGTAAACTCAACGTGTGCTGCAGTTTTTCCTGGGGCAGGAGCCAATGTTTTAACAATTTCTAAAGTATCTTTTTTGATGATATGTACTTTTTCTTTATTAGGGCCAAAGAACACATCAGCCCAAGCATATGGAGATTGACTGTGACTTCGCATGAAAAAACCAGGCCCTTCGGTTTTTATTTCCTTGATCACTTGCCAGTTTTCCATTTCGATAACTGTGATCTTTCCTTCTTTAATATTGGGAGAGGCGAATATTTCTTTACCATCGTAATCCCAAGTAATACCTGAGCCTAAATGTGGCATACCCGTAAGCTCAATGGTGGCAACCTTTTTCTTGGTATCAAGGTTTATAACTTGGCCATTATGACTATTACGTGCTGTGCCAATAAGGTTGATATAATCTGGATCGAAAAAGAAGTCATCTAAAAAATCTTCTGTTGCTATTCGGCGTATAGGAAATTTAGCATCGCTTTCCCAATTTTCAATCTTTCCTTCTCCACTATCTTTACGATAATCATGTGCCCAACCTTTATGAACTTTAACACCACCTTTATCACTATAAGGGATCTCCCACGCTTCTTTGGTATCTTTTAGCGCCACGATAAAGCTATGGCGAGGAGGAGCATTATAGACAGCGCTAACTCTAGAGCTAATGCCATCAGCGCCAATGGTGTCAATCATTTGTATTGGCGATAAGTCTTTAGTGTCTAAAATAACAACATTATGAGGTAAATAGTTACCGACGATAGCGTATTTACCGTCACTAGAAACTGCCAAGTTTCGTGTGTTAATACCAGCCCTTACTTCTGAAACCGTCTTCATATTGTAAATGTCATATTTGCTGATCCAACCATCACGAGAAGCAAAATAGACGAATCGGCCATCAGGAGAGTATTTAGGCCCACCATGTAGAGCAAAGCGAGTTTTAAAGCGAGTGATTGGCTCGAAGCTATCGCCATCAAGTAAAGTCGCGCTGTGATCGCCTAGCTCTACTACGATAAATAGATTCATTAAATCGGCAGTAAATTGAGGTTCATTAGGCAGCTTGTTTTGCTCGAAATGTTGAATGTTAGTAGCCTTGATGTCCGCTAACGTCCATTTAGGTAATTCTTTAGCTGGTGTGTAGATATAGTCAATTAAGCTCGAAATTTCTTCCTTGTTTAATACCTTATTAAACGCAGGCATTTGGGTGGCAGGACGACCCTTTGAGATAACCTTTACCGCCTTGTTTTTTCTTAATCGAGATAAATTTTCAGGAAATAATGCTGGCCCCATCGCACCTAAACGGCCAACACCGTGACAGGTTTGACAGTGTATTTGGTAAAGCTCTTCAGCACTAGCATGAGGTGTAGAAGCACTGTTTTCTGTCGCGTTGAGATAAATAGGGCTTAGTGTCAAGCTCAAGTAGAACAAGCGGTTTAATAATGTTTGTATTTTCATAACCTAACCTTAATAGCTATGCTGTTTGTACTAGCTTTTCGTTATCAGCAGATAATTGTTGATGATCATTGGCATCTAAAAAGCCAGGGATATTAAGCTGCTTGCTGGTTAACTGGTTCACTACTTCGCCAATTACAATTAAAGTGGGCGGAGTAATATTATGTTGTACAACTAACGCCGCTAGGCTGCCTAATGTGCCACGATAAGTTTTTTGCTCTGGTTGCGTACCCTTGCGAATCAGTGCGGCAGGGGTATTGGCATCTCTACCATGAGCGATTAGCTCTGTGGTAATTTTTGACAAGGTATTAATACCCATATAAAACACGACGGTTTGAGTGTCGCAGCTAATACTTTGCCATGGTAAATTTAATTCACCATTATTTTGAATGTGACCTGTAATAAAGGTACAGCCTTGAGCGACTCCGCGGTGTGTTAAAGGAATGCCAGCATAAGTGGTGCAGCCTGATGCTGCGGTTATTCCTGGGCAAATATGGCAACTGACACCACGCTCTAACATATATTGAGCTTCTTCACCGCCACGGCCAAAGATAAAAGGATCACCGCCTTTTAAGCGAAGAACTTTTTTTCCTAATTTGGCTTGGTCAACGAGTATTTGGTTAATTTTGTCTTGAGGGACACAATGTTTAGCTTGCTCTTTACCGACATAAAAACGCTCACAGTTTTTGGGGAGCAAAGCTAGGATTTCTTCACTGACGAGACGATCGTAAATCGCGATTTCTGCTTGTTCAATAAAACGTGCCGCTCTAATGGTAAGTAATTCTGCATCACCAGGACCTGAACCAACTAAAGCAACCTCACCACTTGCTAAGTGAGATTTGCCATTAGCTTTCATCGACATTGAGGTATTAACTACTGGGTTGATTGTATTCATCTTGCTGCTCTCTATTGCTTCACTCTTATGGTGATTTGTTAAATTGATATCACAGGAATTGCTGTATTGATGGTTTGTGGCTTGCTGTTGGTAATTCCTATTTCAAAATCTTCAAGGTAACAACCGGGATCTTCAGCCCAAGCATCTCCTGATTGTGCAAACGCACGCGTGCGGGTATTACCGCCACAAATGTTTAAGTAATCGCAGTTTGCACATCGTCCTTTTACCGGACGTGGACTTTCTCTAAAACCCAGCATTAAGGGGTCTTGAGTATTCAGCCAGACGTCTGAAAATTTTTCTGTTTTGACATTGCCAATTGGGTGATTCCACCAGTAAGTATCAGGATGAATAGTACCGGTATTATCAATATTGGCTACATTGACACCACTGGCATTTCCACCCCAATTAATAAGGCGCTGCTTTAAGTTAGCAATAGCTTCAGGGTGGTTTTTGGCAAATTTTTTACTTGCCCAATGTAATAAGAAGGGGCCATCGGCATCGTTATTGCCAGTAACAAAATCAGTAATGATACCCTGATTAATATGAGACCAAGCGCGTTCATATAACATTTCCATGGCTGCTTTGGTCATTTTAAACATGGCGTCGTTTTCTGCGCTACGTTTACCTCGGCCTGAATAATTGAGGTGGGAAAGGTAAAACTTATCCACCTGATTTTCTTCCATTAAGTCCAACATGGCAGGAATATCGTTAAAGTTTTCTTTGGTTAGGCAAAGGCGCATACCAATTTTAATACCGGCTTCTTTACATAATTTTATGGCGTGCATTGACGTTTTAAAACTGCCTTCTTGACGTCGAAATTCATCGTGAAATTCTTCTAAGCCATCAATACTAATACCTACATATTGATAATCAGCAGCTTTAATTTGCGCTATGTTTGATTCATTTATTAAGGTGCCATTGGTAGATAGCGCCACATAAAATCCCTTGGCTTTGGCATAGGCGGTTATTTCAAAAATGTCAGGACGCAGTAAAGGCTCGCCGCCTGATAAAATTAATACCGGTACTTGAGCCACTTTTAAATCATCAATAGTGGCTTTAATTTGCTCAGTAGTGAGTTCATCCTTAAAGTCGATATCTAGTGATGTTGAATAGCAATGCTTACAGCGTAAATTACAACGACGAATCAAATTCCAAATAACCACAGGACCAGGCATTTTCCGTGTGGCTTTGACCGGTTTAAATTCGGTTAAATCATTATGTAAGGTTGTTAACAGTTGTGAAATTCTAAACATAATACTCATGCTCCCTTAACGGTATTCAATCAAGACTATTTGACTTGTTTTTAAGTCGTAAACCCGTTTTTTTCAGTATTTGTGTGCTGGTTAACATATCATTACTTTTAATTACACTACCTTGACCTGAATCATGACTACGGTGCATTAAGGCATCATTTACCATTTCTTTGATCTGGCTCCTGTACTTTTGAATCTCTTGCTGATTTTTACCATGAACCATGGCAAATAAGTTGTATTGCCAATGAGGAAGGTGGCGAGGTCTTTGATAGCAGTGACTGACAAAAGGCAATTGACCAATACGCTTACCAATAGTTTGAATTTTATCATCAGCGATGTCCCAAACTGTCATACCATTGAATTTATAGCCTATTTTATAGTGATTCGGCACTGCGGCTACACGGCGAATAATGCCACGCTGTTGTAAATCTTTAGTAAGTTCAAGTACCTGCTCAACTGTGATACCTAGTTTCTCGGCAATCACATCATAGGGGCGTTCAACTATAGGTAACCCTTGCTGAGTAGCTAAAATGTATTGTCTTTCTAACGAAGTTAATGCTTTAGACGGGTAAGTAGAGGCCGACATAGAACTCCTCCAATTTTGGGGTGTTAAGTACAGGTAATTGTGTTTTTGCTTCGATATCAGCAATTACTTGCTCAATCTCTTGTTGGGACTCTGTTGCAATGACAAACCACATATTAAAGGTATGATCGCGGCGATAATTGTGGGCAATTTGCTCAAAACTATTCACTTGTTCGGTAACTTGCTCGAAGTCTTCTTCTGGTACGGCAAGTGCGGCTAGCGTGAAGGCTCCACCAAGACATGCGGCGTCAAACATAGGACCAAAACGAGTTAAGACTTTACTGGTTCGTAAATCTTGTAAGTGTTTAATCACCTCTTGTTCATTAGTATCAAACCCTTGTGAATTTAATGTGTTTGCGACATCGTCAAAAGGTCTAAGGCATACAGGTAAGCCTTTTTGTAATAAATTTATTAGTGCTTTATCAAGGGCCAATAATTCACTCACTGCTGTGTTGCTGGCTTTATCCATGAGCTAGCTCTTTATTTATTGCTAAGCTATTACCTTGTTGATAACAAGCCCCCTTTTGCTTATAGGCGGTATCGCTAAAGAGAATATCTTTTTTAATGGACTGAAGAGATAATTGCTCCGTTAGCTCTTTAATTTGCTGTAATACATAGCCTCTATCAGTGCCATGGATCATACAAAATAAGTTGTAGGGCCAGTAAGGGCGACGTGGTCTTCGATAACATAAAGACACTTCATCACGCTTGGCTAGCTCAGCCGCGATAGCATCCACATACTGTTTATCAATATTCCATACCACCATAGCATTGGCATTAAATCCTAATTTACGGTGCTTTATCACTAAGCCAAAACGGCGTATTAAACCTGTTTTCTGCCAAGTTTCTATTTGTGACAAAACTTGGAACTGTGTGGCACTTATCTCATGTGCGATGTACTTAAATGGTTGTAGTTGCTCTGGCAAGCCTGCTTCTAATAACTTTCGTAACTGCGCTTTTTGAAAATCAGTTAATGGCAGCAAAGCTGATTTTTTTGAATCAGGTATTACTCTTTGTGGATTATGAATAACCGGACTTCCTTGACCCGTTACATTAATGGCAAAAGCTAAATCTAGATGATATGAAGCTTCCATTGGCAGTACTAAAACCGCCAAGCCGGTTAAAAGCTCAATACGAGTTAAGGTATTATGTAAGACGACAGGGTCGCTTGCCGTAACGACAAACCATAAATTATATTGGGTAGTATCATAATGAGAGCTGCGCCCATAATTATGATTAACCTGAGCAAATTGATTGACAATACTGGCAATTTTATCAAGGTTTTCCTCACTGACAGCTAACGCTGCTAGCGTGCTAGCCCCTGCCTTTTTATGATCAAAGACTGGCCCAGTTCGTGAAATCACACCTTGTTGGCTTAGGCTAGTTAGGGCTGAAAATACAGCTTGTTCACTTAATAGATATCCGGGATTACTTAGCTGTTTGGCTATGGCTAAATAGGGGCGTTCACATAAAGGAAAGCCTTTTTGAAAGTTATTAATAAGGTATTGCTCAAGTTGTGTAATACCGCTAGGGCATATCTTTTTTGCGATAAGGTTGTTTGAATATGTCATGATTACAAGCCTATTTGGTGAGCACGGTTCGTGAAAAATATGCCGCTGGGGCTTTTGGATTTCAGGGTTTTTTGTAGTGTTTGTGTTTGGGTATCGTAAATTTGAATTTCGTTATTGTCTCTTACTGACATCCAAACATGTTCACCGCGAGGTGTGAATTCCATATGCAGTACTGCAGGCCCTGGGGTTAAAGTATTTACTAACTCAAAATTTTCGGTGTTAAATACTTGAATAGTATTATTATCAGGGTAGGCAAAGTTCACCCAAACTTGCCTGTTATCGGGTTGCGCCATAACAAAAATAGGCTGACTATGCGCGGGAATTTCTGCCACTTGTTGCCAAGTTTTAGTGCTGATCACTAGTACTTTATGTTGTCCAACGGCAGGCACAAAGGCATGGTCGCCGGCAATAGCCCATCCTTCAAGGTGAGGCATTTTATAAACAGGTAACTTTTGCTCGCCTTTCCCGTAGTCACTTAATATACGAGTTACCCCTTTTTCAATATGCCACAAATCGAGTAGTACCATGCCGTCTTCACCAAATAAGCCGGCGATATAATAACGACCATCCCCGCTGATTAAGGCGTCGTAAGGGAATAAACCAATATCTTCGAACTTGGTGATTTTCATTTGCTCATCGTTTTCAATACCTGAAAAGTCAGCAACCCAAATTTCGTGACTATCGAAAAGACTGAAAACAAACTTGTTATTAGGCGCATCAACCAAGCCAACCACTTTAGAGCGTACAGGACTGCCATCTTTATTTTTAGGTTTAGTGGTTAAAATAGTGCTGTCTATGGTGGCGACTAATGCTAATGTGTCGCTGTTGAACACTTTGACGCCACCTGGAGTGTAGTTTGAAACGGCAACTAATTTTCCATCTTGACTGATGGCGCCACCAATACTGTTTCCAGATTGAATAACACGTTTAGCAATTTTATCTTTGAGTAAATCAATTTTAGTTAAGCCACCATCACGCCCAAAAACATAAGCGAATCTTTGATCACGAGAGTAAACGATTGAGGCATGAGATAAATCTCCTAGACCATCAACTTCACTAACTATTGCTTGGTCGCTGTGATCAATAATTTGAACTTGTCCGGTTGCTCGCTCTATGATCACCCCCATATCGCCTGTTGCTCGTAATGTTGATTGGTTATCGTTAACTAGAGCTTGTGTGTCATTACTACAAGCCGTTAGGGTAAAGTTAAGCGCAGCGATACAAATAACTTGGTAAATAGTGTTTTTCATGTCAGTTCCTTTATTTATTCTTATTTAACGCTTTGTGACTCTGTGTTTGAACTTGAGTAACCTTGCCTTGTTTTAGCTGTTTGGCTATCCACAAGGCTTCCTGCTCAGAAAGTAATGATTTCCATGGTGGCATTGCAGTGCCTGAACGGCCGTATAGAATAGTATTTTGAATAAAGAGTAGTGGCTTATCTTGAAGGTCTTCTAGCAATAAAGCAGGACCTAATCCCCCCTTTAATGTCATACCATGGCAAGAGCCACAGTCTTGTTTAACAATATGAATAAGCTCAACCTTTCGAGTATCTGATAGCTCATTTTCTGTGGCTAAACTTTGATTGTTGAAGAGAAAAAAAATAACGACTAACGCCGCTGCCACAAAAGTAATTTTGCCTATGGCTGAACTCATATTAACTATCCCTTGCCGTTTGAAGCTTTTAATAAAGTGTATAGAGAAGGAAAGGGCGTTTTGTTGCCTGAGATCATCTTTCAATAATAAAACCTCTATAAAAGAAGGTTTATTGATTTAAATCAGTAAAGTGTAAATTGAGCAGTAATTGCACAGAAATCAAACCGAGGTAACTTATTTGAATTATAGGGATTAATATTGGTAAAAGATTAGCCAGCTATTGCTCAATCAAGCGCCTTGCCCTAAATCATTTTTCCTACGCAAAACAAGATCACAATCTTAATGAAAATGGTATAAGAGCAGCTTAAAATCTGCTCTTATTGAAATTTAGCGAGTAAGAAAGTTAATGAATTCCTCGGCTATTTAAATATTGGCTATATTCTTTATCGGTACCGTTAATATGACTAATTAACCATACTGTTAGGTATTCACTTATTTCATTGAGGGCTTCATGTCCTCGTTCATTGTATAGCGCGACAAAGGTATTCACCTGTGCAATCATCTCATGATGCTTGGCTTGATGAGCTGCAAAATCAGGATAATTATTATCACGCATCAGCGCTTCTTCGCGCTCAAAATGATATTTGGTGTAATCAATTAACTCATTTAACGCTTTTTTTTCAAATTCTTCACTCATGGCATGATCATAAGCCACGGTAAATTGATTTAATAAACTAATGAGTTGTTTATGGTCGTCATCGATATGGGTAATACCAACACTGTACTCATCTTTCCATTTTACTTTTTTAAACTGATCCGTTTGTCGATAAAAGACAGGAATAAGAAATAACACGGCGATGAGTAGCCAAGAAACTGGATTACTCAAACTAGATAAAAAACCCAGAAATATTGCGACTACGATTAAACCGATAATGCTGGCATAGATAAAGGACTTGCTGCGACTGTTCATAATTTCCCTTCTTACTAAACCCTTAAAATTACTAGGGTTAATAAATGTGCTCTAACATATAGCTTACTTAATAATTCTGATTATTTTAACTACTGCGAGTAAATGTCTGCCTATTTATTGACCTCGATCAAGTTAAATACACCATTAATTATCTTTGTAAAAAAACTTGATCTGAATCACATAATTTTGACGGAAATAGGCAGATAGTTACATTTAGAAACATTTGGTGACTGTGATTTAACACTCTTTATCACGGTACTAACACGTAAATACAATAAAATCTGGAGAGTAACCGATGAAAAACATAAAACACAGTCTTTCAGCGCTTGGTTTAGCTATAGGGATGGCTGCTGGTGGTTTCAGCATGACAGTTTCTGCGGCAGAGCCAACCTTATCTGAAGCTGACTTTGAAAAAGCCCAATTACACTACTTTCAACGCTGTGCAGGTTGTCATGGTGTGTTGCGTAAAGGTGCAACAGGTAAAAATTTAGAGCCTAAAAATATGCTGAAAAAAGGCCAAAAGCGTCTAGAGAAAATTATTTCATTAGGTACTGAAGGCGGTATGAACAACTTTGATGATTTGTTCAGTAAACAAGAAATCGCAAATTTAGCCACCTTTATTCAAATGACGCCACCGGTACCGCCGGAAATGTCTCTTGAACAAATGCGCTCACATACTAAAGAATTTGTCGCGCAAAAAGATTACCCAACTAAACCATTACACGGTTTAAATTGGAAAAACTTCTTTGTTGTAATCGAACGTGATGCAGGTACTGCGGCAATTGTTGATGGCGATACTAAAAAGATTGTTACACATATCGATACCGGTTATGCAGTACACGTAATTAAAGGGACTGAAAAACATAAATTAGGTAACGCGAAAGATGTTGGCCGTTTCTGGTTCACCATTGGTCGTGACGGTAAAGTTAACAAAATCGATTTATGGCAAAAACCTGAAAAAATGTTAGTTGCTGAAACTAAAATGGCTTATGACGCTCGTGATATTGCTGTTTCAGGTGACGGAAAATACGTTATTGCAGGTGGTTACTGGCCTGCGCATTTCGTTATCATGGATGCAGCGACATTAAACCCACTTAAAGTGGTGTCAACCCGTGGTTACAACACTAAAGGTGAGTTCATCAATGAAGCACGTGTAGCCGCTATTTATACTGCGCCAAATACAAATTCTTTCATTGTTGCAGTAAAAGAAACGGGTCAAATGTTACAAGTTGACTATGATGATTTAGATAACTTAACGATCACATCAATTGCCTCAGCTGAATTCTTACACGATGGTTTCTTCGACCCTTCAGGTCGTTACTTCCAAATTGCGGCTAATGCATCTAATGCCATGGTTGTTGTGGATACAAAAGAGCGAGCATTAGAAAAAATTATCAAAGTTGATAGTTTACCGCATCCAGGCCCAGGTGCTAACTGGGTAGATCACAAGTGTGGTCCAGTAGGCGGCACTACTCACTTAGGTGTGGGTTTAGTCTCTGTTTGGGGGAACGATCCAATCGGTCATCCAGATCAAGCATGGAAACTTTGTTACGAAGTGGAAACTGATGGTGCAGGGGTATTTATCCGAACTCATGAAAACTCAGATTATGTTTGGGCTGATCAGTTGAAACATCCTGAGCCAGAGATTCAACAATCTGTGCAAGTGTTTGATAAGAAAACACGTGAAATTGTTAAAACCATTCGTGTAACAGAAGAGCCTGGTAAAGCGGCATTACACATGGAATTTAACAAAGGTGGTACCGAAGTTTGGGTATCTGTTTGGAATCGTAAAGATGCGAAGAATCCAACGGGTGAAATCGTAGTTTATGATGCCAAAACACTTAAAGAAATTGCCCGTATTAAAGGGTTAACTACCCCAACAGGTAAGTTCAACGTGTACAACCGTATGAACCACAAAACTTAAATAACGGTTATCTTATTGCCATTTCGTCCAACTTAGTTGTCGAAAGTGCTCATGACTAACGTCAACTCCGCGCTTTCTCCTCGAATTTGAACGAAGTGGCTGCAAGCTAAACCCTAGTTTGAATTAGTGCGACAAATTTAACATTAAAGGCATGACAGGTGTCATGCTTTTTTATTGTTAACGATATTAAGAAAATACTTAGCAAAACAATTTATAAACGTATTACCCACTGAGAGCTAACTATGGCTAATAACAAATTTTCAAAACCAAGTTTTTGGTCTAGACGACTGATACTTGGTACTACCGTTTCAGGTGCCGTCATCTTCTTCGTTGTTGGTATTATCTTTTGGGGTGGCTTCAATACGGCAATGGAAGCAACAAACACTACCGAATTTTGTATTGGCTGTCATGAAATGGAAGCTAATGTTTATCAAGAGTACACACCAACTATTCACTACTCTAACCGTACCGGAGTTAGGGCTGGTTGTCCTGATTGTCACGTGCCTAGACCTTGGATTCATAAAATTGTTCGTAAAATCCAAGCTTCTCGAGAAGTGTTTTTTTGGCTAACAGGAAAAATAGATACTAAAGAAAAGTTTGAAGAGCACAGGTTTGATTTAGCCCAAAATGTTTGGAAGGCCATGAAGGATACTGACTCAAGAGAGTGTCGTAACTGTCATAATTTTGAATCAATGAATCCTGAATTTCAAAAACCGCGTGCACGTAAGCAACATTTAAATGCCTTCGAAACCGGACAAACGTGTATCGATTGCCATAAAGGTATAGCCCACCACGATGTGCGAGATAAGTTATCAGATGAACAACTAGAAAAACTCGAAGCGCCAAACCCTGATTATATCCGAGAGGTACCGCAAGCTTATAAAGATGGTTTAGCAAGAATTGAAGCCAAAGAAGCAGCCGAAAAAGAGCAGGTGAAGGCAGAAAAAATCGCACAGCAAGAGAAGGTTGAACAACAAATCTCTGCTGCCGTCTCTCAAGCATTAGCGAATCAAAGCTCAAGTGCTAAGCCAAAACCGAAAGCAGAAAAATCATCATCGTCAGCAAGTAATATAGATGTGGATTGGGGTAAGTCGAGCGCAACAGATATAGGCGTATTCTATCCTGGTACAGCTTCAATTGAATGGATATTAGGGCGTAAGCATGGCGGAAAACGAGCGTTTACTAAAGGCGACCGTTGTACTGAATGTCATGGTGAAGAGATTGCGGATATTGGTCAAAACATTGTTACGGGAGAATCTGAGAAAATTGAAGAGCCCAACCTTATTCCAGGTAAACGTGGCAGTATTGATGTTCAAATTGACGCCACCCATGATGAAGAAAATCTATACTTAAGATTTTCTTGGAGTGACGGTGAACATGCGCCAGTACCTTTTGTTGACGGCGGTAAAATGGATCCTGAAAATCCTATGAAGCTTGCCTTTATGATAGCGACTGATGATGCAGAATATGCTGATAGAGCAGGTTGTTGGGGAACTTGTCACGCAGATGCTAACTCCATGCCATTTGCACCCGATGGTGAGACTTTAAAAGGTAGCGATTTAGCTAAACGTTTGAACTTTGATACGGGCACTGGCTTGGGAATTACCAAATACTTAAAAGAGTCTCGTACAAAATTAGAATTAAAAGGTCGTGGCGGAAAAGCATTAGGTGGTTGGGATAAGCTCAAAGATGAAGCTGATATTAATGCGGCTCAAGAAGCTGATCAATTTATGGATATTGTTCGTTATAAATCAGGAACAGGTGAAATAGAAGATGGTCAAATCTTAGCTTCACGTGATATGCATGGTGGTCAAGGTGCAACCGTTGAAGCGGCACTAAAAAATGGCACTTGGTCGGTAGTGGTTAAACGTAAACTTGTCTCAGATAGTGCAGGTGATGTCAGTATTGAACCAGGAAAGGTTTATAACTTTGGCTTTGCTATTCATGATGATTACTCAAGTGCTCGTTATCACCATGTATCTTTTGGTTACAAGTTAGCACTTGATAACGAACAAGCTGAAATTAATGCCATAAAGCAGTAGATTTACTCAAAGTTTTTTAAATTAATGCTATCTATTAATTTATTACCAGCCTCTTAATTAACCTTATTTTACCCCCAAAATAAGGTAGGTTAAGAGGCTTTTTTCTGATCTAGGTTAATTTATCTAAACATAAAGTTTTTTATAATGAGGATTAATCTACTTACATAGGGTTACACCTTTGTTGAAGCTGCAACAATCACGAGCACTTACTAAGCTTGGATTTTTTTTACTTTTTTTATTTGCTCCTTTACTTGATCTATTTCGGTTTGATCTAGAGCTTGGCCATTTCATTATTTTTGGGCAAGCATGGACTATTTCTATCGAACCAATCCTGTACGGCGATGGCAATGCGATTGATGCAGCAATCAAAATCTTTACTCGAGTGCTTCTTCCAGCAATAGCATTTATCGCCATAACGGCAACATTAATATGGAAGTTTGGGAGAATTTACTGCGGCTGGCTTTGTCCACATTTTTCAGTCGTCGAATTCATAAATGAGCTGATGCTGAAATACCTCAACCGAGTAACAATATGGGAAAAAGCCAGTAAAGCGAGTAGAGGTTTTTTGCCATGGCTTATTGTTTTTATTGCGGCTATCAGTATGGCTTTTATTTGGTCTGTGGGTTTACTTAGTTATTTGCTCGATCCGAAAACATTATTGATTGATTTAGTAACAGGGAACTTAGGTTTTGGTTCGAGCATTTTCATTAGCGCTTCCACTATAGTTTTCACTTTAGACTTTCTATTTGCACGTCATATATTTTGCAAATATGGCTGTGCTTTAGGTTTGTTTCAAAGCTTGATCTGGATGGCAAACAATCAAGCGCAAATTGTTAAATTCAATCGCAAACGTGCTAAAGCATGTCGAGAGTGCATCTTAAAAACTGAAGGTGGCTCTGCGCCTTGTGATGTTGCTTGCCCAATGCGTTTACCCACCAGAAATATGAAACGAGCAAAGTTTACATGTACTCAATGTGTGCAATGTATTTCTGCATGTAGTGAAGCACAACAGCATGATCCACAGGGCAGCTTATTGACTTGGGTGAATGGTCCAGAAGCTACTGAGGTTGATCGCGCCGTTAGGTCGATTAAAAAAAATGAAATAGCTTTTAAGGAATTAAAATAATACAGGGCTAAAAATATGAAAAAAATTACTCTACTCATACTCTTGTTAATAAGTACGAATGTCATAGCAAAAGACGTTGTGGTTGAAATTTATAAGAAAAAATTTCTGCCAGCTCAAGTTACCATTAACAAAGGTGATACTGTTATTTGGAAAAATATTGAAAAGCGCCAGTACCATAATGTTTGGTTTAAGCAGCTAGATAATGACGAGCCAGATTACTTTTTCCCTGACGAGTCTTATCAACGAACTTTTGATTATGTGGGTGAATTTGCTTATGAATGTGGCCCACATCCGAAAATGCAGGGTGTGGTTACCGTCAAATAAAAAATCTATTGATCCGCATCAACTAAGCGTTATTTGAGGTTTGTTAAATACAAGTGTTAAGCGTAACGTAAGGTTAAGATCACCTATTTAACACTATAAACCTAACAGAGTCATTATGAGTGCTATTAATTTTCAAACATCAATCAAACCAAAAAATGAACTTTATTACCAAGAGCAGGCTAATGAAGTCTCATTATTTGATTATGCCTATCAACATCAATTGCCCGTATTGATCAAAGGCCCTACAGGTTGCGGCAAAACTCGTTTTGTTGCTCATATGGCTAAAAAATTGAATAAACCTCTATATACGGTAGCTTGCCATGATGATTTAACTGCAGCGGATCTGGTTGGCCGACACTTAATTGGTCCTCAAGGAACCTATTGGCAGGACGGGCCATTAACCAAAGCGGTACGAGAGGGGGGAATTTGTTACCTTGATGAAGTGGTTGAAGCACGCAAAGACACCACGGTAGTTTTACACCCCTTAGCCGATGAACGAAGAATTTTACCATTAGAAAGAACTGGGGAGATCATCGAAGCATCGCCCGGGTTTATGTTAGTGGTTTCTTATAATCCGGGTTATCAAAATTTGTTAAAAGGTATGAAACCAAGTACAAGGCAACGTTTCGTAGCTTTACGTTTTGAATACCCTGATGCCAAATTAGAGCAAGATATATTAATTAAAGAAGCAAAAGTTGATCCCCATCTTGCTTTTAAACTTGTTGAGTTAGCGCAAGCATTACGTCGTTTAGAGCAAAACGATTTGGATGAAGTTGCTTCAACACGTTTACTTATTTATGCAGCCAAAATGATGTCATCAGGCATGAATCCTATAGATGTTTGTCGTTGTTGTTTAGCTGAGCCGCTTTCTGATGACCCGCAAACGGTTAGTGCGTTAATGGATGTCGCTAGAATATATTTTGATGAATGATAGCGTCTTAAATACTAAGCTTGGTCATGTAAATCTTGAGGGCAAATTAATTAACGAAAAACTTCCTGGCGATTTAGCTATGTGGTTTTTTATATTGGCTGAGTTAACCGTGTTTGCAATTTTTTTCATTGGTTTTGCGGTAACAGAAAATTTAAATATGACTTTGTTTGAGCAAGGGAAGGCTCAATTACATAAAACAGCAGGACTGATAAATACTATTTCATTAATTACCAGTAGTGTTTTTGTTGCTTTATCATTGCAGTCAGTGCAAAAAGGTAAAGAAAAGCAGGTGGTTACCCATCTATTGTTAGCGTTATGTTTTGCAATGGTTTATGTCGTGGTTAAGCTGTGGGAGTACCTTGCTTTGTTTGATCAAGGCATTGATATTGAAACCAATAGATTTTTCACTTTGTATTTTTTAATTACCGCGTTTCACTTTATGCATATTATCCTTGGAATGATAATTCTTAGCTACCTAATGGTTAGCGTTTATAAAGGGAAGTATAGACAGATAACAGTTACTTCTTCTGAAAATAATGAGCTTGCGGGCTTTGAGTCTGGTGCTAGTTATTGGCATATGGTTGACTTGCTGTGGATAATTTTATTTCCACTTATTTACATTATTTAGCTAGATGGATATTTAAATGAATAAGACAAGAGCAGCAGTAAATAGTTGGCTATGGTTATTAGCTTTAACATTCATTGCTATTGGGCTGGGAAATTTATACCCTGAGCAATACAGCAGCAAAGCCCTGTTTATTTGTTTAGTTATGCTGATTGTTGTGCTAAAAGGTCAGCAAATTATTGATGTTTTTATGGAGTTAAAGCACGCACCTAAAAATTGGCGTTACCTATTTCTTAGCTACATAATTATTGTACCTAGTGTTATCACCATAATTCATCTTGCTAATATAAATTAACCTGAGCTTTGTTTAGAGTAGATAAATCAGCGGAGTGTTTATGTCAGAAAATACTACTTCATCAACTCGATCTGCTGTCGTGTTTCAATCTTTGTACCTCGCTAATTTACTCTTATTACCAGGTATCTCTTTTTTGATTTTACTTTGGTTACTCTTTACTCATCAAAAATCACCAAACCAACTTTCTCGTTGGTGCAAAATTCATTTATTTCGAGCCGTACAGTTATCTATCCTTGTCGGAATCGTTTTAGTCTTTATTCCTGTATGTATTGTTTTTGTTTCGCCTGAGCTTAATACATCACTTATGGGCATTATCATTTATTTTGTGATGTTTCATACCGGATTCGTGTTAATTGGCATGCTAAACCTTGCGCGAGCAATGGCAAAAAAACTGCCACTTTTTTGATATAGCGCAAGCTATATCACCTTTTAGTTACGAATTGTTACACACTTATCAAAAGTTGATTTCCATCAATATGTTGGTTCTTACTTGTGCATATTATCTATATGCTTTATTACATTTTTTGATAAGGGAAACACCATGTCCGAGCGTTTTACAAAAGGCATGGCACGGAATATTTATTACGGCGGAAGTATCTTCTTCTTTTTAATATTCCTTGCTTTGACCTTCCACACTACTAAAGAGATGCCTAAACGGGATCATCGAGAAAACATCACTGAGTCCGTCGCGCGAGGTAAGGCGCTTTGGGAAGACAATAACTGTATCGGTTGCCATACATTAATTGGAGAAGGAGCATATTTTGCACCTGAACTGGCTAACGTTTATGACAGACGAGGCGGTGAAGCTGGCTTTAAAGCCTTCTTTAACGGTTGGATGAAAGCACAACCATTAAATATTCCGGGTCGTCGTCAGATGCCTAATTTCCATTTAACGGATCAAGAAATTGATGATCTGGCTGAGTTCCTAAAATGGACTTCTGAGCTAGATGACAATAATTGGCCACCAAACATAGAAGGATAAGGGCGTGAATACTTTAAAATATCAATCACAAGCCGTAGCAAAACCTTACTTCATTTTTGCCATGATATTATTTGTTGGGCAAATACTATTTGGTTTACTTATGGGCTTACAATATGTTGTTGGCGATATCGTCGGCGGCTTAATACCATTTAATGTAGCGCGTATGGTACATACAAACCTACTTATTGTTTGGTTGCTATTCGGCTTTATGGGCTCTGCATACTACTTAGTACCAGATGAAGCTGAAACAGAACTCTATAGCCCTAAACTAGCGATAGCATTATTCTGGATTTTTGCCGCAGCGGGTGTCGCTACGATATTAGGGTACTTACTGGTACCTTACTCAACACTAGCTGAATTAACCTACAATGAAATATGGCCAACCATGGGCAGAGAATTCCTTGAACAACCAACAATTACAAAAATTGGTATTGTTGTTGTTGCATTAGGTTTCTTATTCAACCTAGGTATGACAATTCTAAAAGGCCGTAAAACAGCAATAAACATGGTTTTACTGACTGGTTTAATTGGTTTAGCTGTATTTTTCTTATTTGCATTTTATAACCCAACTAACCTAGCGCTTGATAAGTATTTCTGGTGGTTTGTTGTTCACTTATGGGTGGAAGGTGTATGGGAATTAATCATGGGCGCTATTTTAGCTTATGTATTAATTAAAGTGACGGGCGTTGACCGTGAAGTTATTGAGAAGTGGTTATATGTCATTATCGCAATGGCTCTTATTACCGGGATTTTAGGAACGGGTCATCACTTTTATTGGTTAATGACTCCTGAGTATTGGCAGTGGGTTGGTTCAATCTTTTCAGCAATGGAACCACTACCTTTCTTCGCTATGGTGTTATATGCATTTAACATGGTGAATCGCCGTCGTCGTGAACATCCTAATAAAGCCGCAACGTTATGGGCACTAGGTACCGCAGTTATGGCATTTTTAGGTGCCGGTGTATGGGGCTTTTTACATACACTTGCTCCAGTGAACTACTATACTCACGGCTCTCAAATTACTGCTGCTCATGGTCATATGGCATTTTATGGTGCTTACGCCATGATAGTTATGACAATCATGTCATATGCTATGCCTAAGTTACGCGGTATTGGAGAAGCGAATTGTAACAAAGCTCAAGTTATGGAAATGTGGGGCTTTTGGTTAATGACGGTAGGTATGGTGTTTATTACCTTGTTCTTAACTGGTGCAGGCATATTACAAGTTTGGCTACAACGCTTACCTGAAAGTGGTGAAGCGCTAGGTTTTATGGCTACACAAGATAAACTCGCTATTTTCTACTGGATGCGTGAAATTGCAGGTGTGGTCTTCTTACTCGGTTTAATTGCTTATCTTGCAAGTTTCTTTATTACTGAAAAAGTAACAGTGAAAAATGCCTAGATGAATCGATAAACTAGACAAACATTAGATAAAAGCTGTGATAGGAATATCACAGCTTTTTAGTCAAATAATTCAGCATCAGCAGGATATTTTTAATGCAATTAACTCAACGAAAAAACAAACATTTTTTACAACGAACAGCCAAAGTTGTCGGTGTGGTAAGTATTATTGCTGCTTTTATTACCGGTGGCTATTTACTGACGATTACGGATGAAGATGACAAAGTGATAAAGGCTTTCTTTGGCTCAGTATCATTTTTTTGTTTTATGATGGGCTTAGTACTAAACAGTATCGGTGGCGCTAATTTACCCGATTTAACTGTACCCAGTGATCAAGAAATTAAAAATCAAATACGCTTAGCAAAAGGAAATATTGATAATTAGTAGTACTTAACATTAGGCTGAAATCACTAGTTTTACGTCACATCATTGACCCACATCACAATACCGTTACCTTCATTTTGCTAGCATATGGCTATGAAGTTTAAATGCTTATCAGGTTGGAAAAATGGAAGAGTGGATCGGCGGAATTTGGCATAAGTATATTACCCGTAAAGCCAGTACGAATTTTGAACATGCAGCTGTTAGCTTTGCACAAGTTAGTCGCTCTGTTGGCATGGTTTACCGCGCTTTAGGTGGCGAAGCAATAAAACGAGTAGAAGCTGCCAGTGCACAAGATTACCTTGTTCGCAGAAGTTTTCTACAAAAAATCGCCGGTGAAAACCATCAAATTAGCCTTGCTTGGCAAGATGAAGAAAGCTTGCGCCTACCTGAAACGTTAGCGGTATTTCCAACCGAATCATTAAATAAAGATTTATATATTTGGTTAGCAGTGTTAGCTGCTCACCATAAAAAAAAATTTAGTCATTGGGCTATTGATAATCAGCAATTAGTCGTTGATGTTCTAAATAAATTTCCGGCTTTAAAACCACGCTATCAACGCTTAACAAAAGCATTTATTGCCACACGGCTAGATCATAAAAGCCGTCCACAAGCAGAGCAAGAAATGGAAAAAGCGATAATTCAAGCAATTGAATTTCCAGGCTCAGTTAATGAATTTCCTACGGTGAATTATGCACCTCAGGCTGTTTATTTATGGCTTTATCCTTCTGCAAAATTAGACCCTCAAGTGCAAGCAGAATATGATGAAAATGAAGAGTTAGTTGATGCTGAAACGGGCAATGCTAAGAAAAGTGATGCCAGCCGAAAAAAATCAGAGCGAGTTGACTCAGGTAGCGAAAAAGATGGCATGATGATTTTTCGCTTAGAGAGTATGTTTTCTTGGAGTGAATTTTCTAAACTTGATCGCGGTACTGATGATAGTGATGATGACGACGATGATAATCAAAGAGTCGCTGAGGATTTAGATAAAATCACATTGTCTAAGCAGCAAAGCCAAAAAAGTGCCCGAATCAAGATTGATTTAGACTTACCGTCAGCTTCAGAAGACGATATTCCTTTGGGAGATGGGATAAAACTGCCTGAGTGGAATTATAAAAAGCAGCTACTTGAAGAAGATCGATGCATGTTACAACCTATGCTTCCTAAAAACTGTGAACCACAAAAATTACCACTTAAATTACAGAAGATTGCCAAAACTATTCAGGCACAATTTGAACAGTTACGTAGTGTTCGTTATTGGTTAAAAGCACAAGACCAAGGAGAGGAGCTTGATCTATCATCATGGCTTGATTTTCATATAGAGAGTCAAATATCTCCTACTGAAGAGCATGGACTTTATCGCAGTTTTAGGGGGAATAATCGTGATATATCCAGTTTATTACTGGCTGACTTATCAATGTCCACCGACGCACATCTTGATGATGAAAATCGTGTGATAGATGTAGTTAAAGATTCATTATTACTCTTTTCTGAAGCGTTAAGTAGCGTAGGTGATAAATTTGCTATGTATGGTTTTTCATCAGTAAAACGCAGTAACGTTCGCTTTACTATGTTGAAAAATTTTAATGAAGCCTACAACGATACAATTCGCGGACGTGTGCAATCTATTCGACCCGGTTTTTATACCCGAATGGGGGCAGCTATACGTCAAGCAACAAAAGTCTTAGTTGAGCAAACAAGTAGTCAAAAACTTTTACTCATATTAACCGACGGTAAACCTAATGATATAGATCACTATGAAGGGCGCTTTGGTATAGAGGATACTCATCAAGCAATAGCTGAGGCGAATAGATTAGGCATCAAACCATTTTGTATCACCATAGATCAAGAGGCACAGGAATATTTGCCCTACTTATTTGGCAGTGATGGTTTTACGGTAATTTTACGACCTGAGCAATTGCCGATACGCTTACCACAGTTATATCACCAATTAACCAGTCACTAAATAGGAGCAGCTAATGTCGAGTGAACGCATAAAATGTTTATTTTGTCAGACAGAAAACCTTACTGAATCTGAAAGCTGTAGTAATTGCGGAATGGCTTTAGCAAAAAATCATCCTGAGGGTAAGGCTCGTCGTGGTTTTTTTATTAAAGCTTTTTTAGCTATAGTGATTTTTTGCCTAGTGATGATGTATTACTTACCAAGATAAAGTATTGACTATTTATTTTAAAAAGATTACTTAGCCACTAATCAATAGGTAGCTGTTTTCTATAAAATTGTACCCACCTTTATTGTTTATGGATTGTTTACTGAAGCTGAAGTAGGCAGTTTTTCAAATAAATTCTATACTTTTTATTCAACACCGCTGTAATTAACTCATTACAAAAATCGAAAAACCTCAAAGCACATCAATCAGGTTTACGTTGGCGTAAACGTCAATTTGGGTTAGGCTGTTTATCAGCATTTTAAATTTATAACTTATTTTTATGGAGAACCCCATGTCAACTAGTGATCCTATTGTAATTGTTTCAGCGGTCAGAACGCCTATGGGTGGTTTTAGCGGTTGTTTAGAAAACGTTGCTGCTACTGAACTTGGAGCAAGTGCTATAAAAGCTGCAGTGGCACAAGCCAATATAGACAATGATCAAATTGATGAAGTGATTATGGGCTGTGTTCTTCCTGCTGGATTAAAACAAGCACCAGCAAGACAAGCAGCTATTTCGGCTGATTTATCACTATCAACGGTTTGTACCACTATAAACAAAGTGTGTGGTTCAGGGATGAAAGCAGCTATGCAAGCTCATGATGCTTTATTAGCCGGCTCTATTAACCTTGCCGTAGCTGGGGGCATGGAAAGCATGAGTAATGCACCTTATATATTGCCAAAAGCGAGAGCTGGTATGCGTATGGGGCATGGACAAGTACTTGACCATATGATGCTTGATGGTTTGGAAAATGCTTATGACGGTATATCTATGGGATGTTTTGCTCAAGAAACAGCGGATGAAACGGGCTTTAGCCGTGAAGAAATGGATGAGTTTGCAATTCGGTCTTTATCTCGTGCTAATGCTGCTATTGACTCCGGCGCTTTTAAAAATGAAATAACGCCAGTTACTGTGGTTAATCGACGTAAAGAAACAATTATCGATACTGACGAACAACCGGGTAATGCACGCCCAGATAAAATTCCATCACTACGCGCCGCTTTCAAGAAAGACGGCACCATTACCGCAGCCAACTCTAGTTCTATTTCAGACGGCGCAGCAGCACTAGTTATGATGAAGTTATCTACTGCTCAAGCACGTGGCTTAACACCTTTGTGTAAAGTTGTTGCACACGCTACTCATGCACAAAAGCCAAGTGAGTTTACAGTTGCTCCTGTTGGTGCAATGAATAAGTTATTAGATAAAGCGGGTTGGACCACAGACGATGTTGATTTATTTGAAATCAATGAAGCTTTCGCCATGGTAACAATGTTAGCCGTAAAAAATATGAATTTAGACATTGATAAAGTCAATATCAACGGTGGAGCTTGTGCTTTAGGTCATCCTTTAGGCGCTAGTGGCGCTCGTATCATGGTGACTCTTATTCATGCACTGAAAAATAAAGGGCTATCTAAAGGTGTTGCCTCCTTATGTATTGGTGGTGGTGAGGCGACCGCTATTGCATTAGAAATGTTATAGCTAGCTTATCGCTGTACAGTTTTTTAATTTGAACGCACAGCGACAAGAAGAATAACTCTAAATATATTATTAGTATTTTTGCCAAACAGTAGAGAATGATAAATGAATTTTAATTTAACTGAAGATCAACAAATGTTCGCTGATACGGCGAAACAGTTTAGTGATAGCGAGCTATTACCTAATGGCGCCAAGTGGGATCAAGAGCATATCTTTCCAAAAGATGTCATCACCAAAGCGGGCGAGTTAGGTTTTTGTGCTTTATATACACCAGAAGATGCTGGTGGTTTAAATTTGAGCCGTTTAGATTCATCAATTATTTTTGAGCAGTTAGCAATGGGCTGTACTGCGACTACTGCCATGATGACCATTCACAATATGGCAACGTGGATGTTAGCAACGTGGGGGAAATCGTCAGTAAAAGATGCTTGGTGTCCTTCATTAGTAACCGGTGAGAAGTTAGCGTCTTATTGTTTAACTGAACCAGGCTCTGGCTCTGATGCTGCTTCTTTACGTACATCAGCCAAAAAAGAAGGTGATCATTATATTGTTAATGGTTCAAAAGTATTTATTTCCGGTGCAGGCTCCACCGATCTTTTAGTCGTCATGGTACGAACAGGTGAAGAAGGTGCGAAGGGGATTTCAGCCTTAGCAATTCCTGCGAATTTAGACGGCATTATTTATGGTAAAGCAGAAGAGAAGTTAGGTTGGAATGCACAACCAACAAGACAGATCACTTTTGATAATGTCAAAGTACCTGTAGAAAACTTGTTAGGTAATGAAGGCGAAGGTTTTGCCATGGCGATGAAAGGCTTAGATGGCGGACGTATCAATATTGCGACTTGCTCTATCGGTACTGCGCAACAAGCTTTGAATACTGCGATGGAATATATGCAAGAGCGCGAACAGTTCGGTAAACCAATCGCGGCATTTCAAGGGTTACAATTTAAGTTGGCGGATATGGCGACTGAGTTAGTTGCAGCACGTCAATTAGTACGCTTAGCTGCTTTTAAATTAGACCAAAATGATCCAGAAAAAACCGCTTATTGCGCAATGGCGAAACGTTTTGCTACCGATATTGGTTTTCAAGTATGTGATGCTGCCCTACAAATACATGGTGGTTATGGTTATATCAAAGAGTACCCGTTAGAACGTCACTTTAGAGATGTCCGTGTACATCAAATTCTAGAAGGCACTAATGAAATCATGCGCGTCATCATTGCTCGTCGTTTATTAACTGAAGGTGCGGGACAACTTTTATAATTCATTAATATAAAAGTTAAGTTTAAAAAATATTGAGAAATAACAAAATGTCAGATTATTCATCAGAGTTTTTAATCGTAGAAGTATTAGAACACACTGCCGTGGTTACTTTTAATAACCCTCCAGCACATACATGGACACAACAGAGTCTTAGTGATTTACGCCAATTAGTTTTATCACTAAATGAAGACAAGAATATATATGCACTTATTCTCACCGGTGGTGGAGATAAGTTCTTCTCTGCAGGTGCAGATTTAAATGTTTTTGCTGATGGTAATAAACAAGTAGCCAAAGACATGAGTGAAATTTTTGGCCAAGCGTTTGAAACACTGTCTAATTTTAGCGGCGTTTCAATTGCAGCTATCAATGGCTATGCCATGGGTGGCGGTTTAGAGGTTGCTTTAGCTTGTGATATTCGTATTGCGGATAGCCATGCGATAATGGCGCTTCCTGAAGCTACTGTTGGCTTGTTACCTTGTGCTGGCGGTACACAAAACTTAGCATTGCTTGTTGGTGAAGGATGGACTAAACGCATGATCTTATGCGGTGAACGAATTAACGCTAAGTGCGCTATAAATATCGGTTTAATTGAAGAGAACACCCCTAAAGGTGAAGCGAAAGACGCAGCAATCACTTTAGCGGCTAAAGTTGCCAAACAAAGCCCTGTCGCCGTTTCAGCTTGTAAAGCGCTTATTCAGAAAAATAGAGATATGCCTATATCACAAGCTTTACCACAAGAGCGCCAAGCATTTGTCGACTTATTTGATTCATTAGATCAAAAAGAAGGTGTACAAGCTTTCTTAGAAAAGCGTAAGCCAGTTTGGCTAAATAAATAGCAATAATATTGATAGGATTTTCATATGACTCAAGTCGTTACTTTTCAAGAGCTCAACTGTGATAACGGTAAAAAAATCGCTATCGCCACATTGAATTCACCTCGCTCTTTAAATGCGCTAAGCGCAGAGATGATAGATTTACTTTACCCTCAATTGCAAAATTGGCAATCACAAACAGATGTTGTTGCCGTTTTATTGCAAGGAGAAGGGGAGAAGGCTTTTTGTGCCGGCGGTGATATCGTTCATATGTATAATGAAATGAAATCTCATCAAGGTGACTTTTCACCCGGTATTGAAGAGTATTTCACTAAAGAGTATCAACTTGATTACCTTATTCACTCATACAATAAACCTTTTATTGTCTGGGGTAATGGTATCGTGATGGGCGGTGGACTAGGCATGATGGTGGGTGGAAGTCACCGCATTGTGACAGAAAACTCCCGTATTGCTATGCCAGAGATCAGTATCGGATTATATCCAGATGTTGGTGGTAGCTATTTCTTAAATCGAATGCCTGATAATTGTGGCTTGTTTTTAGGGTTAACAGGGGCATCTATCAACGCAAGTGATGCTAAGTACTGTCACTTAGCTGATTATTATATAGAAAATAATAATAAAGAAACGTTTATAGCTCAACTTATCTCACTAGATTGGCAAGCATCAGATGAGATTAATCATGAGCTTTTGTCAAAGCTTTTAATGAATGTAGAGCAAGACTCAATTAACAATTCACCTGAAACTAAATTAATAGAGCATAAAAGCTTAATTGAACAAGTTACTAGTGCCGATAATCTTAGCGAAATAGTAACAAATATTTTATCAGCATCTTGTGAAGATAAATGGTTTATTCGTGCTCAAAAGTCTTTAAAGCATGGTAGTGCCTTAAGCGCTTCTTTGGCTTATAAGCAACTTCAAGTTGGCAAATCATTATCTTTAGCTGATTGCTTTCGCATGGAATTAACGCTTTCAGTAAAATCAGGGCAGTTTGGTGAGTTCGTCGAAGGTGTACGTGCCTTGTTAATTGATAAAGATAACTCGCCTAACTGGCACTTTGACTCGATAACAGCGGTTGATGAAAAAACACTTAATTGGTTTTTTGAATCTAATTGGCCAAAAGAGCAACATCCTTTAGTAGATCTCGATAAAACCTAACGTAACAAATTTTTTAATAACAGCAACATCCTCTTGTAAATAATAAGGAAACGACAATGGCAAATATCGCATTTATCGGTTTAGGTAATATGGGTGGCCCTATGGCCATAAACTTAGTTAAAGCAGGGCACCAAGTATGCGTGTTTGATTTATCAGAGTCTGCTGTAGCAAATCTTGTAGAACACGGCGCTAGTACCCAAGAAAATGTTATAGATTGTGTTAAAGGAGCTGAGTTTATCATTTCTATGTTACCTGCAGGAAAACATGTAGATGGCGTGTATTTATCAGAAGGCACAGGGTTAATAAACCACATTGCAAAAGGCAGTGTGGTTATAGATTCTTCAACAATTGATGCAGCAACCTCACGAAAGGTTGCTAAAGCACTAGCAACTAAAGGGATATCTTTCGTTGATGCGCCTGTTTCTGGTGGTGTTGGTGGTGCTGTTGCAGGCACACTTAGTTTTATGGTTGGTGGTAGTGTCGAAGAGTTTAATCAAGTTGAAGCTGTGTTAAATGTAATGGGAAAAAATATTTTCCACGCCGGTGAACATGGAGCAGGGCAAATAGCTAAAGTCTGTAATAATATGTTGTTGTCAGTATTGATGGTTGGCACAAGTGAGGCATTACAACTCGGGTTAGCCAATGGCCTAGATCCTAAAGTTTTGTCGAATATTATGAGTAAAAGCTCAGGAAGCAATTGGACATTAGACGTTTATAATCCTTGTCCAGATGTAATGGAAAATGTACCTTCTTCAAATGATTATCAAGGTGGCTTTATGGTTGATCTTATGGCGAAAGATTTAGGACTCGCTATGGATACCGCGGTAAATAGTCAATCATCTACTCCTATGGGAGCATTAGCAAGAAGTCTATATGCTATGCACGCGGGCTCAGGTAATGGCAGTAAAGATTTCTCAAGTATATTTAAACTTTTTGATAAATAACCGTAAACAGTATTGAGTATCCTATGAATTTAGAAAATAAAACTATCGTGATAACGGGTGGCGGCCAAGGACTTGGTCGCACAATGGCAATTAACTTTTCTCAATGTGGCGCTAACATTGCCCTTATCGATTTAAATGAAGAGTTATTACAAGAAACGGCAAAACTTATCGCAGAAAACGGTGTAAAAGTTAACTACTACCTTGCCAATGTAAGTAATGAGGAACAAGTCGAGAATACCTTTAAACAAATCAATGAGGATTTTAAAGGGATTGATGGCTTAATTAATAATGCAGGTATATTACGAGACGGCATGTTCGTTAAAGCAAAAGATGGTGTGGTAAGTAAAAAAATGTCTTTAGCACAGTTTCAATCTGTCATAGATGTGAACCTAACGGGTGTCTTTTTATGCGGGAGAGAAGCTGCAGTACATATGATTGAGTCAGGTAGTAAAGGAGTGATTATTAATATGTCTTCTATTGCACGTGGTGGCAACATGGGGCAAACAAATTATTCTGCCGCTAAAGCAGGGGTAGTTGCAATGACAACTACGTGGGCGAGAGAGTTAGGTCGTCATGGAATACGTGTGGGTGCAATAGCTCCGGGGGTTATTCGCACAGCGATGACTGATGCAATGAAGCCTGAAATGAGAGACAGGCTAGAAAGTATGAAACCTGTTGGCCGTTTAGGTGAAGCAGATGAGATTGCCCATACGGCAAAGTATATTTTTGAAAATGACTTTTTTACAGGCAGAGTTGTAGAAATAGACGGTGGCTTATCAATGTAACAAGGTATCTTTAGGAAAAGATATAACAATGTTGCGTGTTTTTTGTTTAAGTTGTGCAAGCTTTGACCACTTGAACTAGTATTGTTTAATAAAGTGAAAAAAGATGCATATATCACTTGACCGATAAAAAGAAATCTATACAATGCGCAACCAGTTCCAAGGGGTTCAAGCAAAAAGCTTAATCAACTGGCTGTTTTGATAAGTTATCTCGTTTGATTTAAACCAAATAAGCTAACTTAACGTTTTAAAATGAATTTTTCAGATTGTTTAAAATAATTTGAATTAAATCAAAAAAAACGTTGACATCAAAACTGAGGCGCGTAGAATGCGCATCTCGCTTCGGGCAAGGCCTGCAGCAATGAAGCAAAACGAATGAGATTTTGTTTCAGTTAACTCACTAAGTTAACGTTCTTTAATAATTAGTTATCATGCAATTTGTGTGGATACTCACATTAACTTGTTTTTACATAGTTTCTTCGGAAACAAAAAACGCTTTAATGAACGATGTTCACGCAAATAAATATATACTTATATATGTAATGCGACATTTACTTTTCGAAGTAGGTGTCACGACAGAATTCATTGAGCAGGAACTTAGGTTT
>NZ_BAAJMC010000022.1:0-60919 GCF_057551365.1 Colwellia sp. KS18-150
GTTCATTTATATAGTTGTTATTTTAAATTGTTTATAAGAGCCTTTACCATGCGTTTCATATCGTTCACATTGTGTAGTTTATTCTTATTAGGATTGTTTACTCAATCTAGTATTGCTGCAGATGTATCTTCTTTATCTCCATCCATAAAGGCGCCATTAGCCAGTAAATCTTTATTATTAGATATCACTAACATAGCCCAAGAAAAGTTGGTTGTTGTTGGTGAACATGGACATATTTTAACTTCCACCAATGGACAAACATGGCATCAAGCTAATGTACCCGTACAAACAACGTTAACCAGTGTTTTTTTCTTAGACTCAAAATTAGGCTGGGCTGTAGGGCATGATGCCATCATTTTACACACTAAAGATGCAGGAGCTAACTGGCATATACAGCAATACAAGCCAGAGCTAGAGAAGCCTTTACTTGATATTGTTTTTAAATCACCTCTTGAAGGTATCGCTATTGGTGCCTATGGTTTATTTTTCAGAACCCTTGATGGTGGTAATACTTGGGTAAGTGAATTTCATGATGAATTTTTATTACCTGATGATGCTGATTATTTAGCTGAATTAAAGCAAGAAGATGAAGAAGCCTATTTAGACGAAGCCTCTTCAATTTTACCTCACTTCAACCGTCTATCAATTGATGGCAGAACACTCTATATGGTTGGTGAGATTGGTTTGATAGCCAAAAGTAATGATTTTGGTTTGAATTGGCAACCATTTGATGAAATATATCAGGGATCATTTTTCGATGTCGCACGTACACAAAAGGGTAATTTGTTAGTAGCAGGTTTACGTGGTCATGTGTTTAGAAGTCTACAAAATGGTACACCTTGGCAGCAACGAGATACTGATACTACCGCTTTAATCAATGATATCGTGTTAGCAGATAATAATAGAATCTTTATTTTAGCTAACAGTGGCACATTATTAGAAAGTGACGATGATGGTTTGAATTACCGTAAACGCATGCAAAAAGATGGCAAAGCCCTTATAGCAGGTGTTTGGTTTAATAATCAGTTGATTGTTGTATCAGATGTCGGTGTTAAAACTATTGCTTTGTAGTCAGCAGTACCATAATAAAAGAATAAAGTTGGATTATATAATTCTATGAAAATCTCCCTCGCAAACCGTTTAGAAATTGCTCTTTTTCGTCATAAATTCTTTGTATTTATGCTGTTTGTTGTCGCTAGCTGTTTTTTGCTTTTCCAAGCGACTCATATAAAACTGGATGCTTCTTTTACCAAGAATATTCCTTTGAACCACAGTTACATGAAAACCTATTTGAAACATCGAGAAAACTTTGGTGGTGCAAATAATATTTTGATCTCAGTCTGTAATACCGACGACGACATTTTTAACGCTGATTTTTTCAACGCGCTTAAAGGGGTTCATGATAAGTTATTCTTTATCCCTGGTGTAAACCGAATACAAGTTAAGTCTCTTTTTTCACCAAGCACTCGTTTTGTTGAAGTTGTGGAAGATGGCTTTGCCGGTGGCCCAGTAATTCCCGCTGATTTTCAAGCTGATGAAAAAGGCCTAGCTGTTGTAAAAGCGAATATTGAAAAGGCAGGCATTGTTGGTAGTATCGTTGCTGATGATTACAGCTGTGCAATGGTTAAAGCCTCATTACTTGATTTTAACCCTGATACAGGTGAGAAACTTGATACACTAGAAATAGCTGCACAATTAGAACAAGAAGTACGCGCTGAATTTGAACAAGGTAACATATCAGTACACATCATTGGTTTTGCAAAAATGGTTGGCGATGTTGCTGAAGGTGCTAAAGGTGTTGTAGTTTTCTTTGCGATAGCGATAGCCATTACCGCTATTATGGTTTATTTCTTCTGCCATTCAATTAGTTTAACGCTTCTGCCAATTGTTTGTTCTCTAGTTGCTGTTATTTGGCAAATGGGCATGTTATCAACGCTCGGTTTTGGACTAGACCCTATGTCTATTTTAATACCATTTTTAGTCTTTGCTATCGGTGTAAGTCACGGCGTTCAAATGATCAACTCAGTGGTGAAACAGGTTCACCAAGGCTTAAGTTCACAAGCTGCTGCACAGGCAAGTTTTAGAGCATTATTAATCCCAGGTGGAATAGCTTTACTTTCTGATACCATTGGTTTTATGACGTTATTGTCGATTGATATCGGTATTATTCGTGAATTAGCGATAACTGCTTCACTCGGTGTCGCAATGATTATCCTAACAAACTTAATATTATTACCTTTGCTAGTGTCATATTTAACTATTACCCCTAAAGATAGAGGGAATACAGCAGGTAACATTGGTGAAGAAAGCTCTATTTGGCGATTTATGGCAAGTTTTGCGACTAAAGGCCCAGCGATTGTTATTTTAGTGATAACGGTAGTGTTATATGCATTAGGGTTATTTAACTCGCAACAATTGAAGATTGGTGAATTACACGCCGGTGCTCCAGCTCTTCATGAGTCTTCTCGTTATAATCAAGATACCTTTTTAATTACTAATAAGTATGCGATTAGCGTTGATTATATGTCGGTTATTATTGAAACCACACCAGACTCTTGTACTTTTTACGATACCATGAACACTATTGATAGATTTCAGTGGCGAATGGAAAATGTTCCTGGGGTCCAATCTGCAGTGAGCTTAGCCTCGATTTCAAAAATTGTAAATGCAGGTTATAACGAAGGTAATCCAAATTGGCGTGTTCTACCACGTAATCAACAAACCTTAGTACAATCGATTGCGCGTGTACCTTCGTCAAGCGGTCTACTAAACAGTGACTGTAGTGTTATGCCTGTTATATTGTTTATGCAAGATCATAAAGCAGAGACTATTAACCGTATCATTAAAGAAGTTAAAATTGCTGCAGAAGAACTAGGTGGCCCTGATCTTCAATTCAAATTAGCTTCAGGTCCTGTGGGTGTTATGGCGGCAACTAATGAAGCCGTTGAAAAAGCACAATTACCTATGATGCTTTACGTTTATGGCGCTGTAATAATATTATGTTTACTTAGCTTTAGAAGCGTTCGAGCTACTATTGTCGTTGTACTACCGCTATATGTCGTGTCAACACTGGCACAATGGCTAATGACGGTATTAGATATTGGTTTAACCGTATCAACTTTACCCGTTATTGCGCTTGGTGTTGGTATTGGTGTCGATTACGGTATTTATATCTTATCAACCATGAGCACTAAACTAAAAGAAGGTGCAAATGTTCATGATGCTTATCTTGCGGCCTTAAAAGAAAGAGGGAGTGCGGTGCTCATTACTGGTATTACTTTAGCCATTGGCGTTTCTACTTGGTTCTTTTCTGATTTGAAATTCCAAGTGGATATGGGAGTTTTATTAACTTTCATGTTCTTAGTTAACATGCTTGCCGCAATAATTGTTTTACCTGCTTTATCAGCCTTTTTATGGTCAAATAAAAAGTAACCGTATTTTACTTTTGTAATAATTAAAATCCCTGCTTATTAGCAGGGATTTTTTTGCCCAGTGTTCAAGAATAACTGTTGAGAATCTATAATCGACGATGATTTCTATCTTAAGTCTATTTTTAGACAGAAAATTTTAAATTATTTTTTAATAATTAGTTATTCATTAAAATTAATATTAATGAGCTAAACTGTATAGTTAAGCAAAAAGTAGTGAATATAGGCTGTAGTTATTAAGGTTATTTGCATAAACAAAAATACTAGTCAATATTTGCGTCATATTACTACCGAATCTTTCGTATTAAATCTAAAAAAACTCTCGCAATCGCTTAAATTTATTCATAAAATCTGTACTATACTATAAAAGGTTTTAGTTTGAGTTTTAGAAATAAGCTCACAATACAGCTTTTTATAGATATAAATAACAATAAAACATACTCAATTATTACAAAATTTCTTTTTAACTTTAGTTTTAAACTTTAATTTAACTCTTGATTTTAAAAATGAGCAAAAGGAAAAAACATGGCGTTAGTCAACGGTTCACCCTCAGTGATACTAAAAAACGTAGCACAATTAATTAAGAAAAAAGTTCCGCAAGAGTCCGCTCAATTAGTCGAGCAATTTGCTGATTTATTATATAGCAATATATCATCACTCGATTTAGCCAATAGAAATGATAGTGATATGTACGGAGCTACTTTAAGTTTATGGAGCTCATTTAACGAGCACACAGACGAAGCGCCTGTTATTCACGTATTTAATCCTTCAGTAAGCAAAAATGGTTGGAAATCGAGCCATACAGTTATTGAAGTAATTGTTAAAGATATGCCATTTTTAGTGGACTCAATTCGAATTGCGCTAAATAGACTTGGCCTTTCACCACATTTAATGCTTAATTCACCATTAAAAATTGTCCGTGATAGCAACCAGCAAATAACTAAGCTCGCTTCAGCAGTTGAAAGTAAAATCAAAGCAACATCACAAGAAACTATTTTCTTCATTGAGATTGATCGTCAATCAACAAACCAAGAATTAGCAAATATAAAAAATGAATTATTAAGTGTTGTTGAAGATATCACTTTAACGGTTAACGATTGGCAGCCAATGCTTGATCGCTTTAACGGTGTTATTGATGATGTAACTAACGCTAAATTACCCGGTACAAAAAAATCCAAAGATGACACGGTTAAATTCTTATCTTGGTTAGCGGCTAATAATTTTACCTTGATGGGCTATCGCTCATATGATGTAAAAGCAGTGCAGGGTGATATTAAGCTAGAAGCGAATATAGATTCTAGCTTAGGTTTAATGAAAAACTCTAATGGTACAAAAAGTAGATTAATATCTAGTTTAAATGAATCAGGACGTGACATTGCCCTAGGTAAAAACCACCTGATTTTAACTAAAACAAATTCTCGCTCTCGGGTACATAGACCAGCACAGCTTGACTACATTGGTGTAAAACGCTTTGATAGTAAAGGCAATGTGATTGGTGAAGAGCGTTTTATTGGCTTATTCGGCTCTGCTTATTACACTAACAGTGCATTAGATTTACCGTTAATCTCAACAAAAGTGATGGATGTTTGTTCCGCATCGGGTTTTGCAAAAGGCAGTCATGCATACAAAACCTTAATTAATATCCTAGAAACGTATCCAAGAGATGAAATTTTACAGTCGAATGTTGACGAATTATTGCATAACGTGATGGGTATATTACAAATGCAAGAGCGTGATTATTGCGGCTTATTTGTAAGACGAGATGCCTTTGACCGTTTTTACTCTTGTATGGTATATGTTCCGCGTGAACGTTATAACACTAAGCTACGTGTTGAAACTCAAAAATTACTTCAAGAAGCGTTCGGTAGTGATGAAGATGTCGAATTCACTACTTATTTTTCTGAATCAGTACAAGCGAGAACACATTATATTGTTCGGGTTAACTCAACAAAAGCAGATATAAACGTGAAAGAAATTGAAAAGAATTTAAATGAAGCGGCCCGTAATTGGGATGATAAACTCGTCAGCGCATTATCAGCCAATAAAGGTGAATCTGCAGCTAAAACATTAAGTCGAAAATATGCAAGCTTTCCTCAAGCATATAAAGATGCCGTATTACCAGGCTCTGCTATCGTCGATATAGAAAAGTTAGAACGTGTTAATGTTTCTGACGATATCGAAATGTTATTTTATCAACCTGTTGAAGAAAAATCTGGCAGCCGTTTTGTAAAATTAAAACTTTTCCATAAAGGTGAGCCTATTCACTTATCTGACGTATTACCTATGTTAGAAAACTTTGGTTTGCGTGTTATCGGTGAAAGCCCTTATGCCATCAAAAGTAGTGATGGAGAAATGTTCTGGATTTTAGATTTCTCAATGCTGATCACCGGTGATAACGATTTTGACGTTTATAAAGTTCGCACCTTATTCCAAGATGCTTTTGCCAAAGTTTGGCATGGCGATCTTGAAGATGATGGTTTTAACCGCTTAGTGCTAGGTGCAGGACTAGAAGGGCGTAGCGTTTCAATTCTTCGTGCTTTTGCTAAGTATGAGCGACAAATCGGTGGACGATTTAGCCAAAGTTACATTGAAGGTACTTTCGCTTCATACCCAGCGATAGCAGAATCGTTAATTAAATTATTCACTTCTCGTTTTGATCCAAATAACAAATCAAGTGAAAGTGCGAAAGAGAAGGCACAAACAAAATTACTTTCTGAAATTGAAAACTCTTTGGATGATGTAGCTAATCTTGATGATGATCGTATTATTCGACGATTCATTGAAATGATTTTAGCGACCATTCGCACCAACTACTTCCAAGTAGACAGTGATAAAAAAGATAAGCCGTATATTTCATTTAAAATCGTTCCTGAAAAAATCAGCGAAATGCCTCAACCAGTACCTAAGTTTGAGATATTTGTTTACTCACCACAAGTCGAAGGTGTTCATTTACGCGGTGGTAAGGTTGCTCGTGGTGGCTTACGTTGGTCAGATAGACGTGAAGACTTTAGAACAGAAGTCCTTGGCCTAGTGAAAGCACAACAAGTTAAAAATACTGTGATTGTTCCAGTTGGCGCAAAAGGTGGTTTTGTTTGTAAACAATTACCTAGTGGCTCTCGCCAAGAAATATTTGAAGCAGGTAAAGAATGTTATAGAACCTTTATTCGTGCTTTACTCGATATTACCGACAATATCGTTAACGGTGAAATAGTTCCGCCTGTTGATGTTGTTCGCCTTGATGAAGATGATGCCTATTTAGTTGTTGCTGCCGATAAAGGAACGGCAACCTTCTCAGATATTGCCAATGGTATTTCGGATGAGTATAACTTTTGGTTAGGAGATGCTTTTGCCTCAGGTGGTAGCGTTGGTTACGACCATAAAGCTATGGGTATAACGGCTAAAGGTGCTTGGGAATCAGTAAAACGCCATTTCAGAGAGATGGACATTGATTGTCAAAGTACAGATTTCACCTGTATTGCTGTTGGTGATATGGCTGGTGATGTATTTGGTAATGGCATGTTGTTATCAAAGCATATTTGTCTACAAGCCGCATTTAACCATATGCATATCTTTATTGATCCAACACCTGATTCAGCGAAAACATACCCAGAAAGAAAGCGTCTATTTAACCTCCCTGGCTGTAGTTGGGAAGATTATAATCAAAAATTGATCTCTGAAGGTGGTGGTATATTCAGTCGTCATGTCAAATCAATTAAGCTTACCTCTCAAATAAAGAAAATGCTTGGCACTCAAAAACAGAGCATGTCGCCAAATGAGCTAATTCAAGCCATTTTAACCATGAAAGTAGACTTACTTTGGAACGGTGGTATTGGTACTTATGTTAAAAGTAGCAAAGAAACTCATTTAGAAGTTGGTGATAGGGCTAACGATTCTCTACGTATCAATGGTGCTGATTTACAAGCTAAAATTGTTGGTGAAGGTGGTAACTTAGGTTTAACTCAGTTAGGCCGTATTGAGTTTGCTGCCAATGGCGGTCGTATTAATACTGATGCCGTTGATAATGCTGGTGGTGTTGATTGTTCTGATAATGAAGTAAACATCAAAATCCTACTTAATGGGTTAGTTCAGAATGGCGATTTAACAGTAAAACAACGTAATAAGCTACTTTATGATATGACCGATGAAGTTGGTGATATTGTTATCGAGGACTGTTATCGTCAAACGCATTCATTGTCAATCACGGCAATGCGCGGTGTGTCACAACTAAAAGAGCAAGTTCGCTTTATTCATGAATTAGAGAGAACGGGTAAATTAGACCGAGCTCTTGAGTTTATCCCAGATGATGAAGAAATAGCCGACCGATTATCAAACAATACGGGTTTGACTAGACCAGAGTTATCTGTATTACTTGCTTACAGTAAGATGGTACTAAAAGAAGATTTAGTTCATAAAGAAATTACCGATAACCCGTATCACGATAGATTATTGATAAACTCGTTTCCAAAACAGTTACGTGAACTTTATCAAGATCAAATGCAACAGCATCCTCTACGAGCTGAAATTATAGCAACTAAGTTAGCCAATAAAATTGGTAACGATATGGGCTTTAATTTTGTTAATCGAATGCAAGAAGAAACAGGAGCTACTGTTGTTGAGATTGCCAATAGTTATACCATGGCATGTGCGATTTTTGAATTAGAAGAGTTTTGGCAAAAAATCGAAGTCTTAAACAATAAGATATCAACTGCGATTCAAACAGAGATGTTATTTCAATATCGTCGAACGGTAAGAAGAGCAACACGTTGGTTCTTACGTCATCGTAATAAATCGTTATCTATAGAGCAATCAATTGCATTGTATCAGCCGACTTTTAAAGTAATGGCTAAAAAGTTGAATAGCTTAATTATTGAAGGCGAAGCAACGCAATTACAAAGAGTTGAAGGTGACTTGAGCTCAGCTGGTGTTCCAAAAGTTGTTGCTGTTAGAATTGCACAATTAAGTACTATCTTTTCTGCACTTGATATTGCTGAAATTGCGGAAGAAGATGGTCGAGATGTTGAGCTTATTGCTAGTCTTTATTTTAAATTAGGTGTGCGCCTTGAATTACATTGGTTCTTAGATCAAATTACACGCCAAGCAGTAGGTAACCATTGGCAAGCACTTGCAAGAGCATCATTTAGAGAAGAGCTTGATTGGCAACAGCGTTCATTAACGTCAGTGGTTTTACGATGTGATTGTACCGCTACCGCAAAAGATCTAGATAAAATGCTTGATGCTTGGGTGGAAACTAATGCTCAACCTTTAGAGCGATGGAAACATATTTTATCTGACTTTAAAGTGGGGCAAACACATGAATTTGCTAAGTTCTCTGTGGCATTAAGAGAATTAATGTTACTTAGCTTAAACTGTCAAAGGTTAATAAAGGACAGTTAAATAGCAGATTAATCATTGTTTTGTTTTTACTACGCACAAAACAATGAATTACCAAAGCTAAACTGATAAAATCCCTGCCTAGCTTAGTCGCTAAGCAGGGATTTTTTATTTATATCAACGCCAGAGGTAATATGTTTTATTCTGCCATTCGTAAAGTGTTCTTTCAATTTGATGCTGAGACTATTCATGAGATAACCATTAAAGGGTTAAAAAAAACCGGCTCGACGGCTCTGAATAATATTTATAAACAAAAAGTTGCTAATAAACCGGTACAGGTTATGGGGATAGATTTTCCTAATCCAGTCGGTTTGGCTGCTGGTTTAGATAAAAATGGTGAATGTGTAGATGCATTTGCCGCCATGGGTTTTGGTTTCGTTGAAGTTGGTACTGTTACACCACGCCCACAACCTGGTAATGATAAACCAAGAATATTCCGGTTACCTGAAGCTAATGCCATTATTAATCGCATGGGTTTTAACAACAAAGGTGTAGACTTTTTAGTGTCGCAAGTACGTGCGGCTAAATTTAAAGGTGTATTAGGAATTAATATCGGTAAGAATAAAGATACGCCAGAAGAAAATGCTAAAGACGATTATATTCATTGTATGCGTAAAGTTTATGATTTCTCTACTTATATCACTGTGAATATTTCTTCTCCAAATACTCCTGGCTTACGCTCGTTACAATACGGTGATGCGTTAAATGAGCTATTATCCGCGTTAAAAGCCGAACAAAAGGTTTTAGCAGAGCAATATAATAAGTATGTTCCTTTGACTGTAAAAATTGCACCGGACCTAAATGAAGAAGAAGTATTATCTATCGCTCAATGTCTTATTGATAATGAAATTGATGGTGTTATTGCAACTAATACGACTTTATCAAGAGAAGGCGTTGAAGGATTAGAGCATGGCACAGAGCAGGGTGGATTAAGTGGTGCTCCAGTTAAAGACAAAAGTACTACTGTCATCAAGTTATTAAGTAAAGCCCTTGATAACAAGCTTCCTATTATAGGTGTTGGTGGCATAGCCTCTAGTGAAGATGCCAATGAAAAATTAGCAGCAGGAGCTAGTTTAGTGCAAGTATATACTGGATTTATCTACCAAGGGCCAGATCTTGTTAAACAAGTTGTGAATGGTCTAAAGTGATTTAAATACAACTATGATTTAAAAGAAAAGCGAGTAATAACCTTAAGTTATTACTCGCTTTTTTGATCTTATATTTATATTAAAGATTAATAACTTTCGTTATGTACACTTAATACAGCGCGACCGGATGGATCGGCATTATTTTGAAAACTTTCATCCCAAGCCAATGCTTCTTGTGTGCTACAAGCGACTGACTTGCCGCCGATAACACAATCAGCAGCAGTCGCTAGTGGATATTTTTCTTCGAAAACACAGCGATAGAAATAAGCTTCTTTACTATCAGGAGTGTTAACTGGAAATCTAAAGCTCGCGCTTTCAAGTTGTTGATCAGTTACTTGTGCTTCAACATGCGCTTTTAAACCGTCTATCCAAGAGTAGCCTACGCCATCAGAAAATTGTTCTTTTTGACGCCATAAAATTTCTTTAGGTAAATAACCTTCAAAAGATTCACGTAAAATGGCTTTTTCCATTTTACCGTTGCCACACATTTTATCTTCAGGATTAATGCGCATTGCAACATCCATAAAGTTCTTATCTAAAAATGGTACACGAGCTTCAATGCCCCAAGCAGACATTGATTTGTTGGCACGTAAACAATCAAATTTGTGCAAACGGTCAAGCTTTCTGTTCAGCTCTTCATGGAACTCTTGAGCATTTGGCGCTTTATGGAAATATAAGTAACCACCAAATATTTCATCAGCTCCTTCACCAGAAAGTACCATTTTAATACCCATGGCTTTGATCTTTCTTGCCATTAAATACATTGGAGTTGAAGCACGAATAGTGGTCACATCATAAGTTTCTAAGTGATAGATAACTTCTTTAAGAGCATCAATCCCTTCCTGCTCCGTGAATACAACGCTGTGATGTATGGTTCCAATGCTATCTGCAACGGTTTGAGCGGCAACTAGATCTGGAGAACCTTCTAATCCACATGCAAAAGAATGTACTTTAGGCCACCAAGCTTCACTTAAATCGTTTTCTTCTATTCTGCGTGAAGCAAACTTTTGAGTAATTGCAGATATTAAAGATGAATCTAAGCCACCTGATAATAATACACCGTAAGGAACGTCGGTCATTAAATGGCTTTTCACTGACTCTTCTAAGGCTTCACGTATTTTAACAGTGCTAGTCGTATTATCTTTAATCGCAGCGTACTGATGCCAGTTACGCTTATAATATTTTTGTAATTTACCAACGCGACTATCTAAAATATGTCCTGGAGGAAATTCTTCAACCGTTTTACAAATTGGCATTAACGCTTTCATTTCTGAAGCGACATAAAAGTTACCGTCTGCATCATAGCCAGTATAAAGAGGAATAATACCAATATGGTCACGGGCAATTAAATAAGAGTTAGTTGTTTCATCATATAAAATGAAAGCGAACATGCCTTGCAGTTTATCTACAAAATCTACTCCGTGCTCTTTGTATAAAGGTAGTATTACTTCACAGTCAGAAGCTGTCTGAAATGTATAATCAACAGACAATTCACTTGCTAATGTTTTATGGTTATAAATTTCACCATTAACAGCAAGTACGTGAGTTTTGTTTTCATTGTATAGCGGTTGAGCGCCATGCTCAGTATCAACTATCGATAAACGCTCATGAACTAAAATTGCATTATCGTTGTTGTAAATGCCAGACCAATCAGGTCCGCGGTGACGTAAAAGACGAGAACATTCTAACGCTATGGGACGAAGTGCTTGCGCACCTGTTTTTATATCTAATATACCAAAGATCGAACACATTGAAGCGCTACTCCTTTAATTAATATTGTTTGAATTCAAATTGTGAGTGCTAGTTAATTATGAGAGATAAGTACTAGCGAATTGACACTTTGCCAGTTTTGACAGAAAAAGCAATTATAAAATTAATGATTATTAAAACTATTTGTTATATAGCTTGTATGAAATCTATGGAAGTAGCTAAATTTTAAAGAAATTTACCGAGAAAACCCTAGTAGATTATGTTCTAATTAAAATTACCATATGTTCAATTATCAACCTAGAGATATAGTGAATGACAAATTTTAAATGTTTTACTCTATTCGCTCTTTACTTGACTCTTGTGAGTATTCTAACCAGTAATACTGCATTAGCTAATCAAGAAGACAGCATTAAGACATTAGAAACTGTACTAAATAAACATAAAGGCGAGGTGATATATCTCGATTTTTGGGCTTCATGGTGTGTTCCTTGTCGTCAATCATTTCCATGGATGAATACTATTGAAAAAAAATACCAGTCTCAAGGTTTCACCATTATCAGTGTAAATTTAGATGCCAACCAAGCCTTGGCTAGGCAGTTTTTAAGTGAACATTCTAGTTCAATGTTTGTTATTTATGATCCCAAAGGTAAAGTCGCAAAACGCTTTGCGATACGGGGTATGCCAACAAGCATACTTATTGACAGAGAAGGTCAAATTAAAAAACGACATACGGGTTTCTTCCCAAAGAGAATTCCCGAGTATGAGCAGGATATAGAAGAATTATTAGAGTAAGCGAGTAGTGTAGGCAATAAAAAAGGCAGCTGTTAATAAATTAATAGCTACCTTTATTACTAACTAAGAAAATGATTAATCTAGATAAAAACCAATATGTTGGTGTAATCTCACTAGCATTTCTTCTTTATCATTAATAAAATCTAAACGTTCAGCAAAACCACGAAGAGCTTGCTCAATTTGATTAACAAATTTACCGTAACCGTGTGACGTTTTATTATGAACACTTGCTACAAAGATCAACTGTACAGTGTCGACTAATTTAGCGCTGTCCCATTTACACGTATAACCACAGCTTGTGTGAGATGGGTTATAACCGAGCATAAGTAATTCACCGCTAGCAATAACATTTTCATCTTCAGCGCTTCTGACAATCGGCACTAAACCATTGGCGATAACTGCACCATTATTAAAGTTTTGGTTTTTTGCAGAAGTGATAAACGCATCAGCAATTAAATTATACAGCTCATTGTATTTGTCACTGGCATTTTCATCTACAGCCACTAAGTCACGAATTCTTTTATTAATCGGGAGATCGACTACAGCATAAGTCAACGAATCAATGTCTTCAGCTAAGGTTTGTTCGTCAGCTAAATAGCGATTAGTTATTGAACGAAACTTGTGTACTTGAGAGCCTTCTATGCCTTTATTTTTAGCAAATAAATCATAGGTTAAATGTTGATGGTCACAAAGACGAACAGTAGATTTATCAACATTGAGCTGTTGTGTAAATTTCTCAACTGCTTGTGTTACTTGTTTATGAAATTTTGCTGAATTAATACGTAGCTCTTCACCATTGGCCAAAAATACTAAGGTGATTTTTTTAGCTCTTTGACTGCCATCAAAATAACTGTTTTGACTAGTATGAAAGGCAGGATTGTATAGAAACAATAATTGTTGTTTGGTTTCTGAGGTAAGTTTTTCTGGGCTAAATCGAACACGTGTAAATTTATCGTTCGCGATGAAGTGACTACTTTCGATAGCGGACTCATCATTAATGCTAAAAAACAACGATGCTAATGTTTGGTATAGTTTTTCATAAGGCTGAGAAGATTTTTCGTCGATTAAATCCGTATATTTTGCCAGTAGTTCATCAGTTAATGGAAACTTGACCATCAAGTATTGGTTTTCACGAGCGGAAGAGGGGATATATACTTTATGTTGAACTTTTCTTGTACGTGAGATTGACATACGCCATCCTGATTTTGGAGTTGCTAATAAATAACTAGTTGCTCTATAAATGCAGCAAAATAGTAATGTACGATAGATGATGCAAATCAATATAACCAGTAAACAAGATCAACAGGTGATTGACTTACTTCAAGTTTTAACGCATCTTAACTATACCTTAGTTCTTAAGATTTATAAATAATGAAAAAATTAAAACATGAAGCAGAGCTTCTAAAGAAAGCTTTAGTCATTGGTGAAAAGTATGCCATTAATCGTGGCTATAAAAGTTTTTCTGCGACCAATTCTGCTAAAGATAAAGTTGAAAGCCTTTATCGTTTATTAGTTAACGACAAATTAATTCAACCTTTGGCAATAAGTAGTGAAGATCAACCTAACATGAAACATAAACTTGCATTATGGATAGCAAAGCAACTTCCTGAAGGGCATACTTTATTAAAATAACTATCGCTGCCATATTTCATCATTATTTGTCATAGAATAGCCATTATCTAACACGGTAAAGTCACACTATTATTTCATTATTAAACTTTCATCCATGAAGAGTTTAATAATGAAATTACTCACTAAATTACATCAAGAAAAATTTACAAAAACAGCCATAGTTACTCTAATTAATAGAATTATGCGTTTTTCAGGCATCATGGTGAGTCTAGCGCTGTGCTCATACGTATATGCACAACCATTAGCTGAATATTCAAAAATCCCTTTTCATCAAGTCAAAAGCGGCAGTTTATATTTTAAAGGAGTGCAGGGTTATTACACTGCATTAAAGCAAAATAGTGACTATCAAGTTCAAGTCAATGGTTTACTCGCAAGAGTTGAGTTTAGTCAAGTCTTTGTAAATGACAGTGATGATTACGTCGAAGCTACTTATGTTTTCCCCCTCATTGATGATGCTGCAGTTGATGCCATGGTGATGGAAATAGGAGAGCGGCGAATAGTTGGTCAAATCAAAGAGCGAAAGCAAGCTAAGAAGCTGTACCAACAAGCTAAAAAACAAGGTAAAAAAGCAAGCTTAGTCTCGCAGCAGCGCCCAAATATGTTTACCACAAAGATAAGTAACATTGCCCCAGGTGAAACAATCAAAATAACCATTAGTTATTTACAATCGGTAAATTACACTGACGAAGAGTTTTCAATACGCATCCCATTAACTATAACTCCGCGGTATTTACCTTCACACAATACTTCAAGTCCATTAGTTAATGATGAAAATGAAATTGAAAACCGAACTCATATAAATGAGAGCGGTTGGGCTGAGATATCACCGCCTCAAACTAGAGTGAGTGCAGGGCAGAAAGTTAATATTGATGTTAATTTAAGTACAGGAATTGAGATCACTAATATCACTAGTCAATACCATAAAATTTCTAAACGAACGCATACTAACAGTACAGCTATTTCACTAGCGAACAAAAGTGTTCTATTAGATAGAGATTTTGTTCTAAGGTGGCAAGTGAGCCAAGGTAACGCTCCTAAAGGTGCTTTTTTTCAAACAACAGATAATGACTATCATTATGGGCTTTTGATGGTAATGCCCCCTAACACTCAACAAACAACATCAATTACAAAGCAAGTTACATATATTATTGACACATCTGGCTCTATGGGTGGTGTGGCAATTAGGCAGGCAAAAGAGGCCTTAACTATACATGTAGCCAAAGGAAAACACTTAATACAGATAATCTTTTAAAATGTGCATTTTAATAAGTAATAAATCTTACTTTTATTGTCTAAATCAAACTCATAGTGTTAATCCAAATTAAGAACTAGATCGGATCCAACTTTCACTGGGAAATTATCTTATTGAATTAGTTAAAGTATATGATGTTTTAGCTTACTGAAATTTTAACGTTTGCAAGTTAACAACTAGATCCTATGTTGCGTAACGCTACGTGCATGAAATTTATTTTTGTGACTATTCCCTAGTAAATTTCACGTAGCGTCACGACATTAATTTAATTATAAGTATTAAATTCTGTCTTTAATCTCTCAATTGTATGAGACCACTTAGGTGTTGTTGGTTTACATGCTGAGTTTTGATTACCAAACAAACATGTTTCACTAAAAGCAGGCTTTATAGTTTTCGAGTCATGCTATTTAACTAGTATTATATAGTCTGTTTTATCATATATTAAAAACCGTTAACTTCTTAATTTCATGAAACTTTTACTCAAGCACCCTATTTGGATCTTGTTTATTTCATATTTCTAATAAACCCAATTTTCATTTGCCAACGGCGATGAATTCAACGTATCACGATGCAAACTCCAACTTGGCATAAACTCATCCATAAAATCTTTAAAACGACGATTATGATGTCTTTCAAGTAAATGAACTAACTCATGTACCAAAATATACTCTAAGCATTCAGGAGGTTTTTTAGCGAGTTCTAGATTTAACCAAATTCGTTTATCACTAGTGTTACAGCTTCCCCATTTGGTTTTCATTTTACGAATACCACAATGCAAAGCTTCAGCTCCAACTACTGCTTGCCATTTGTTTAATAGCTCTGGAAGTCTTTCTTTAAGTTGCTCACGATACCACGCATCTAGCAGTTTTAAGCGTTTTTCTTTAGTTAGATTTTTAGGCGCTGTTAGCTTTAGTGTGCTATTTCCTTTAATTGAAATATTAGCCTTACCTTCAACTATTTCTAACCGATAACGTCTACCAAAAAAATAATGGCTTTCACCTGACACCATTTCACGTTCACTTTGGCGCGGCTGTTTTTCAAAATCACTTTGTTGCTTTTTAATCCAAGCAAGTTTAGTTACAACAGCGCTTCTCACTCTGTCATCATTAACATGCTTAGGTATTGCCACCCTGACTCTGCCATTAGGTGGCATAACACTTATATGGAGGTTTTTAATGTCTTTTCGAATAACATCAACATTCAAGCCACCAATAATTAAAATTGAGTGAATCTCATCATTTTCATTCTTTTCACTCATTAACTATTGATACTCTTTTTGGCGTTTAGCTATTTCTAAAACGGTTTCGACACAAATATCATAACCAGCAGATTCTTGATGAATAGCACGAGCCACTTCTTTTTCCTTCATTCGGTCACCAACCCAATCAGCTTTCTTGGTATAGCGAATAGCAGTATCAAGTTTATTCGCTAGCACTTCATTCTTATTCAAGTTGTCATAAAGTGCTTTCTTAGCTTGTGTATCAATTGAATCAGGTACATCAGGTTCTTTACCATTAGGGTTAACAACTTTGCCAGCTAAGGCTTTTATCTTTTCTAAGTACTCTTGATAAGTGATTGCTTGTTTTCTTCGCTCTTCAATGAGAGCTTCCAACAATGTCGACATTTGATCATAATATTTAGGGTTAACGGGATTTTCATCAACAATCGTTTTACGCATATTGTTCTCTATAGTTTCTGCCATAGATGCTTCATTTTTCTTAATATCTTCTGGCAAACCATCAAGAGCGCCTTCACCTTTTTCTACAATCAGCTCAATCAATCCTTTATCATCAAAATCAATCAATATTTCGCTTTCATCAGCCTTAATGTACATGTCAAGCAATTGGCGCATTGCTGGCTCATAACGTTTCATATCGACGTAATCACCACTGGCGAGTTTTACTTCATCACGCATTTTTTCAAAATGGGCTACATCTTTCTTTATTTGCACAACTTGTGCGGAGTCATAACCTGCATCAATCATTTCATTGGCAATGTCAGCATAATCTCTAATTAATTTACTAACGGATTTATACAAAGTGACTCGAAGTGATTCACGTTCAGTTAAATCATCAGCTTTAGTGGTGTCACCACAAAAATACTTAATATAGTCTTGTGTATCTTTTGGCTTCATTACTGGTTCACAAAGCGCCTTTACAGCTTCTAGCGAAGTATCTAAATTCTCTTTCGCTAATACCAAGCGATCTGTTAACAAGCCAGCTATATCATCTTCATCATAGCCGTCTAATGCCCCAGCAGTGTAATCCCCAACGGTTTTATCAAGTGAGGTAAACAAATCTTTATAATCGATAATATAGCCATATTGTTTATCATCACCATCTAACCTATTTACCCGACAAATCGCTTGGAATAAGTTGTGATCAGCCATTGTTTTGTCAATATAAAGATAAGTTGCTGATGGTGCATCAAAGCCTGTTAATAGTTTATCTACCACTATTAGCAATCGCATCTGACCTGGTTCATCAATAAAGCGTTGTTTTACTTCTTTTTCAAAAGTTTCAACAAGCTTACTCGCTTCATCCTGCGATTTATCAAAGTAGTCAGCCAGCATCTTGCGGTATATTTCATACTTTTCGAGTTTTTCAGTTAAGCCTTCGCCAGTTTCTTCACCTTTAATGTCACTCGCTGAAGGCTTATAACTAGTTACAATAGCGCATTTGTCTTTAAATTCTGTTTTAGAAAAGTATTCATAAACAATACAAGCTTGGTGAACGCTTGAGCAAACCAACATGGCATTACCACGACCATTTTTAAGAGGTGCTTTAATTTCCATATCCATTAGAATATCGTTAACAATTTTCTCAAGACGTGAACGACTCGATAATACTTTTTGTAACGTGCCCCATTTTTTCTTAAGTTGCATTTTCGCAGGGGTTGTGAGGCCACTTGTTTTTGCTTCAAACCATTCATCGACTTTCTTCTGCGAAGTTAAATGCTGATCTATATCACGCGCTTCATAACGTAAATCAAGTACTACGCCATCACTGACTGCTTCGTTAAATTTATAGGTATGAATATATGAGCCAAAAACTTCTATCGATTTTCTTTTATCTTTTTTAAGTAGTGGTGTCCCTGTAAAACCAACGAACATGGCCTCAGGCAGAATAGCCTGCATTGCATCATGTAACTTGCCTGATTGAGTTCGGTGACACTCATCAACAAAAACAAATAAATCACCTTTTGCATTAAAATCATCGGGCAAACTATTTTTAAGCTCTTTAATATATTCTTCAGTAGCTACATCATCTTCTTTATCGCTTCGTCGGCCAAACTTATGAACTAAAGAACACACTAACCAAGGGTTGGCCTCGTTAAGTGTGGCAATTAAATCAGCTCCAGAATCAGCTCGATAAATGTCTTCATCAACGCCTTTAAATACTTTTTCTATTTGCTCATCAAGCTCAGTTCTATCAGTAACTATCAGTACACGGGCATCCTTTACATTTTCACGTATCCACTTCGCAAGCCAAACCATAGTTAAGCTTTTACCTGAGCCTTGTGTGTGCCAAATAATTCCACCTTCACGTTTAGCAATATGCTTTTTGGCTGCCTGAATACCAAAATACTGATTTTGCCGACAAGTCTTTTTAACGCCAGCATCAAACACAATAAAATTATGAATGGTGTCTAAAAGTCGTTTTTTATTACAAAAATTAAGTAGATGAAAATCTAAAAGGTTATCTGCTTTTTCAGATTCATCTAATAAAATGAATTTTTCAGAAACAGGATCTGTTGCAGGGTTATATGAAGGGTTCTCTTCTTTCCACTCAAGGTAATATTTCTCAGGTGTACCAATTGTTCCATAACGCAGACCTTGGGTATCATTCCCCGCCATAACCAACTGCATTGTAGTAAAGAAGTTTCGAATAAAGTCTTTCTTCTGATTATCGAGATTTTGGCGTATACCTTCGCCAATGGATACACTTGAACGTTTCAGTTCAATAACGCCTACCGCAATACCATTTACATAAAGAACAATGTCGGGGCGTTTCTTATTTTCACCTTCAATTGATACTTCTTCAGCAATGGCAAAATCATTATTTTCTGGATTTCCCCAGTCAATTAGCCAAATAGTCTCATTTTGCTGACCAGCGCCTTCTTTATCTTTAATGCCATAGCGCAACATACGGTACACTTCTTTATTCGCATCAAAGAGCTTCTTGCCTTCACCCAAGCCAGCCGCCATATCAAACTTACGCAATGCTCGGCCAATTAAACCATCGCTAACACCTTGCCGTTTTAACCATTTAGTTAATAACTCAGATTCAACGTTACGGTTATTTTTCCGTTCATGCCAATCACCTAAATATTCATAGTTAAGTTCGTTTTGAAAAAACTCAACCACTCTTGCTTGGGTAACTCGTTCTCGTTGGCCTACATTACTCATTTCTCATTTACACCTTTATTAGTCAAATCCTTTAACTTTTCTTCAAGTTGAGTTCGATACTTCTTAGAGTTGCAACATTCAATTGCTTCTTGGAGAACGTCAACAAAATCTCCCTCCCCCATAGCCCTTAAAATATCGCTTTTAACTTCAAGAAATGATGAACTAAAGCCTTTTTGGTTGTCTGGCAGTTTGGTCAGTGCAATACCTATATTTTCTTTAGCTTCAGGGAGAATATCTAAAGATAACTGTGCTTTAGCCAACCAAAAAAACACATAAGGGTCTCGATCGCTTTGCTCAATTATAGAGTTACAAATTGAGATGGAATCATCATATCTTTTTCCTAAATACAACGCTTCAGCAAGCCTGCGTTGGTAAAATGGCTTTTTATTTTCAACCGCACTATAAAAAACTATCGCCATATCAAAGAGGTAGTGAGCTTTGTCACTACACTGCCTTAAATGTACTTTTCCAGCCTCTCTATATAAATCTGCTATAGAGTTTTTAGTACCATCATCTTTAATACTTGAGACATGAGGCAAAGGTAAGAAATCAAAAGTTGCAATAAATTTTTCTGGGTGATTATAAGCCCAGTCACCAGCAAAGATTGAAAATGCGCGATAGGAATGATCATAACCAAATGCCATAGCTTCTTTAATGATTGAAGCAATAAGGTCAGAGTATTGAGTATTTAAATCTTGTTTGTATTCTTTCAATGAGTTGCGTGATACAAGTTCAAATGCAGCAAGTGCGACAGAAATAGAAGGCCCTGATTCACTTTGCCATGCATTAAGTATTTCTTCAATAATCTGCTTAGTTCTAGACGCTCTATCAGTTCTAGCGTAAATTCTAGCTAATTGGAGTTTTACTTCATACATTGAAGGATCTTCATCAATCAGCTTATTAAATTCAGCTTCGGCTTCAGGTTCTTTCTTTAATCTCAGCAGGCATTTAGCATAATGATGCCTAACCATTTTAGTTAATTCAGTATCTTTTCCAACAATGCCAATGAGATCTGAGAATATTGAACTTACTTTTTCTAATTCAATCCGCGCATTGTCTATTGAAGACTCTTTATTCAGTAAATATACGCTTTCAATTAACTCAATTAATGCAGAAACTTTAATTCTATCTACGGAAGGTAATTTCTTATTAATATCATCGTAAATTTCACTGGGAGAAGATATTTCTGCTTTAATCAAAGTGGCTGGAACACTGGCGATTAAATGAGAATATAAATATATACTCTCCTTTGTATTTTTATAGCTGTTATAAATTAGTTCATTATGCCAGTGAGACACACGCAAAAAAGCTGCCCAATTGTTATTTTCAGATTTTTCTAAATATTCTTTTAATGGCGCTTCAATTTTTAAGGATTCAATATTCATATTTGATATTGCCTCAAAAATCACATCATGTACTCTTAAAAAACCAAGATTACTGTTCGATAAGATAGTAGAGCTAACTAGCTTCTTTATACCAATTGGTTTAAGAGTAGCTTTGGCAAAGTTATAGTCTATTACTTTAGCTTCGCATGCCTTTAGAAATGAAAGCTGAGTGCTTAAACTACTTAGTAAGTGACCAATTAGTCGCTCTGTGAGTTTTTGATGCATCTCATCTTCATACTCGCTGATTGCTTCACAATCACTTTCTATATCAGCCCATTCATAGTCGCTTTCTCTTATATTTGCATTCATTAGTGCATAAATAAGAGGATAACCACCTACGGTAGAAAATACTTTTTGAAAAACTGAATCTGGGCAGAGATCTTCTGTCTCAAATTCTAATATACACTTAGCTGTTGTTTCATCTAAAAGCGGCAGCTTCAAATCATTTACATCGGCAACATTTCGACGAGAAGCAAGGATTACAGAATCGTTCGAGCAAAGCTCTTCAAGTTGACTTTGAGAGAGCGGTGCCGCTAGGTTATCCAATACTAAAAGTGTTTTTTTGGACTTCAATAAACCATTAAGGTTAATTTGGTGTCCATTCCTACAAACATCAAAGCTCCCCAACTGTTTAATATCTTGCAGTTCCGAAGCATCTAACCATACTGTAATATCAAACTCTGATTTTATTGAGTTAGCAATCGCAGAGGAAATGCTAGACTTCCCCATACCGCCAAATCCGGCAATAACACATGAATTCCCCTCAAGTAGCTTGCTTGATATCTCCCCTTCAATTCCAGCTCGATGTTGATAGTTCTTATCAATTTTAGGTAGCGTAAAATTAAGTGCAGATTCAAACCTTATCGTTTTAACAGAAGGTAAGAAATAAGATATTCTCTCAGCCAAAACATCATCAAATAGCAAGTCATCAACAATGTATTCAGCTATTTTTCTGGCATCCCAAACAATTATTTCAAGACCAATAGCATCCTTTATTTCTAAAATATACTTGGTCACTTCTTTTTGTTGGCTGGGGTTACATTGTCTATTACTAAGTAATAACAATTTCTTTAATGAGTCTCGATAATGCTCAACAGCATGTTGAGTATCTTTATCAATCTTATCTATTTTGCTGAAATAACTTTCTTCAGTACTATATTCAGCGACAGCTTCACCACAAACAGAGAAGCTATCAACGACATGTCCTACAGGAGCACCAGCAAGAGTTGTTCCCCTGTGCCTCAATTCATAATCACTATAGACTTGGTCTGAGATTAAATAACCAAACCTTTCGAAATTATTGCCAGTCAATACTTGTGTCATTTCAGTAGCAATTCGAGCTACATATGCTTCTCTAAGCTCTTGTCTCATTGTTCAATCCCTGAATTAGTAATTATTTTTACAAAGCTTAAAGCTCACTTGGTAACGGTAAAACTCAATATTATTGGTAACACTCAGTGCTCGCTTTAGGCGTAAGTCATTTTCAAGCGCAATAATTACACCTTTAACATTTTGATGCTCTTCACAAAGCTCATCTTGTACATAGCCCATATAGCGCTGAATTTGCCCTACCACAGAGTCACTTGCTCTGCCTTTTTTCAATTCAACTACAAGTAACGTTTTCTTATCTTTACTAATAGCTAGAATATCTAAAGGGCCAGTATCAGATGGGTATTGTTGGCCGACAATATCACCGTCTTCAGTGTATATATCATAATCATTACCGAGTTCTGTATAATGCCAATTGGCGACCAAAAAATCTTCTAAGTGTTTTTCTAAAGCAAACACACTCGGATCTTCTACAGTTTCATCATTATGAGTTAATGCTGGTGGTGCTTTACCTTCAAGCAGGTTTTCTAATTCATTTGCATATTTAGTTAAATCACTTAAAGTGCCTACCGAGCCAGCAGAATTTTTAAGCGCTACACTCATATCACTACGTTTAACGCCTTTTTCATACCACTTTATTTTTCTACGATGAGGAAGTACGCTTCCCTCTACAAAGTAATAATCAGATTCCACTTCACCAACATAATAAATACCGTTGCCATTTGGGCACAACACAATATCCCCAGTTAAGAGGTTTTTACTTACATTAAATGTTGCACTGCGAGCCAAGCCTGCGGCAATTTTATTACTTTCTGGGTTAGCTTGATGATAAAAATACAGATATGACTCATCAAATATATCAGTTGAACCCGATAATAAATCGGCTAAATCTGAGTTTACATTCCAGTCAACACCGATAAAACCTTGCTCAAAACATTCTTTGGCATAAATACTTTGGCGACCTGGCATAATCCGATAATAGCTTTTGGTTGGCGTCATTACTTAACTCCTTCTATAGCATCAATCGACAACCGTGTTTTACCCGTTAACAACTCTTGCATCATGCCTTGTTTGATTTGCTGGGTTTTGGCTAATTGTTGCTTTATAGACTCTAATTCCTTATCCATGTCAGACAAAATATGGGTAATTAATATTTGCTCTTCCAAAGACGGTAACAATACAGGGCAGTTTGTTATAGCCCCTTGGTCTATCGTTGTCATGGTTGCAGTTTTAGCCGAGCTAATGAGGAATTTCCTAGCTATGTTTGATAAACAAGCAAGGTAAACATATTTTGCATCTGCAATTTTAGGATTGACCCTAACCCTAATTAAATGACTATCAAAGACAACATCTCTTTCAATATTTTCAGCTTCATAAATATTACAAAAAGCTATTCCGCTTGGAACGATTGATGACCGTGTAAAAAATAAATCACCAGAATTTACCCTAAAGCTTTTTATTTCAGCTTTATTAGCATTAAACAACTCAAGTTGCTCAACATCAATTGGCGCTGATTTATACATATCACCAACGTTTATTAAACTTATACCTTTCCCTTTTCTTGAAGGTTCATAGAACAACCCATTTTGCATGGGTACAGCGGATATTGATGAAATTGTTTCTACAGCCCAATCCTCAGGGATTTCCCCAAGTTCAGTTTGTTGGGTGCCTTTGAGTTGGCCTTTGCGTGCGCCACTTTGATCATCATTTTGGTATCGGTCAAAAGTTGGCAAACGCTTTTTACCTGTCAGCAATTGCTGCATGGTGGCGGTTTTAATTTCTTGTTTTTTAGCTATCAATTTTTCAATTGAAGCAATTAAGGCATCCACATCAGATAAGGCATTGGCAATGGCAGTTTGTTCTTTAAGTGATGGCGGTATAGGTAATAAACATTTCTTTAATTTAGTTGTACTTATAAAAGGTTGATCAGTACCCACCGCGCTTTCTTCTACAAATTTCTTAATAAATTTAGATAATATATAAAAGGCATATTTCCTATCCATACTTTCATCAAGAAATATAATTTTACCTACTCTCTGATATAAAATTGCAGGGCAATCATCCTTTGAAATAATTGCCATTTTAAGCTTATTATTGGTAATCGGTCGATTTAGTGCTAGTAATATATCACTTTCTGAAAGAACTAAATTTTCATGCTTTTTTAAATACTTTTCAGGAAGAAATGCTATTGAATTCCATGTTACATTTCCATATGAAACATTATCTATTCTTAATAGTTTAATTCCTCCCTGTACATATTCAGATTTATTGAAGCCCATTCCTGAAATTATATTAAAATGTTCAGCATAAGGTGCTACATCCCAATCCTCCGGAATAACACCTATTTCAGTTTGTTGATACCCATCAGGGATAACTTTCTGTTCCATTATGCTCCCCTAAACGCTTGCCGAGTCGGTTGACCAAGATAAACCCATCGCTTTTAGATGGTCATCGACTTTACTAGCAAGTTCACTAACGTTTTCGGTCAGCTCAGGTAATGGCTCAGCATAACGCTCTTCCAATGTTTTCACTCTATTAGCTAATTGTTGAGTGACACGCTCAATTTCAGCGGTGATATTGCAATGCAAAGTTGCATGCCACTTATCTTCAACCACTAAGGTTTTAATATCACTAACAGCCAAGTTTGGGTATTGGTCGAGTACTTGTTGGTCGAGCGCTTCTTGTGCAACTTTTACCACTTTTTTCGCTTTGGCTTCTTGCTCAATCAGTTTTTGCACTTTTTCAAGTGAAGCTATTTCTTCTCTATCAACTTTAAGCGCTTTAGTCGCTAGTTTTAATCTTGCAGCAACGCTTGCTTTACTGACTTTACCGCTATCGGTAAGTGCTTCAACGAGTAAGCCGTCTTCTGCTGTATGTTTTTCTATGTAGCTTTCTAATGCTTGAGTATCAGTATCAAGTGAGGCTTGAAGTGTATCGATATGCGCTTGCTCATCACTAAAGTAACGAGCAACAATTAACGCTGGAGGAATAAGTTCTGCTTTGTATTTAGTTTTACCGACAATTAAATCTGGAGTTTCCTTTAGCTTTTCACCCTTTTTAACGGCTAATGGACGAATGGTTTGCCCTGCAAGCCAATCGTCTTGAGTAATAACATAACTATCATCTTGTAAAGTTTCTTGCCAGTAATCCATGAGCAACTGGTAGATGTCGTACCTATCAAGCAATTTGGCATCTTGGTATTGGTTTAATAACAATTCACTGATGTTATAAATGATATCTTTTGGGTGATCGCCAACTTTAATCTCGGTTAACTTTGCTTGGTTTTTCCACTGGCTAAATAACTCAATGCTATTAGCGGCAAACGTTTTAAATTCGCTATGCGCCAATATAGTATTTTTAACTTCACTGGCTTTAACCAATGGATTTTCATAACCTTCACGAGCGGGTGAAAATAAGCTTTGTTTTAATGTGGGGAAAACCTGCCAGTACGTTAATAAAGCATTAATATCACTATTTGGAATACCACCTGAAAGATGGGCACTTAAGTCATGTAAATCTTCAGCTTCAGATGAGTCGATATAACGTGGAATATTTAAGTTATATTCATTACTAACTACTTCACTTAACTTCACCATACGACTGTAACCAGTAAGCTCTAACTGATTGGTGAACACATCAACCACTTTATGAATATCTTGCTCTCGTAGTCGGTTTTTATTGCCATCTTTAATAAAGCCTTTGCTGGCATCGACCATAAAGATACCTTTGCGACTTCTCGCATGTTCTTTATCAATGACGATAATACAGGCAGGAATACCTGTGCCGTAAAACAAGTTGGCAGGTAAGCCAATAATACCTTTGATATACCCTTGTTTTATTATGTTTTCACGAATACGCGCTTCCGCATTACCACGAAACAATACGCCATGCGGTAAGATAATAGCGCCTTTACCTGTGCTTTTTAATGATTTTAGAATATGAAGTAAAAAGGCGTAATCACCATTTTTGTCTGGTGGGGTACCGTACTCAAAACGTTTAAAAGTATCATCAGTAACATTAATACCATTGTCCCAGCTTTTAACTGAAAATGGTGGGTTAGCGACTGAAAAATCGAAGGTTTTTAATTGACCATCGTCATTTTTATATTCAGGAGTTGATAAAGTATTACCTTGAGTGATTTTGGCAGAAGTATTGTCATGCAAGATCATGTTCATACGAGATAATGCGGCAGTGGCATTATCCATTTCTTGACCAAAAATTGATAAACCTCGTTCTGCTTCATCAGATGCTTTTAACAATAACGAACCCGAACCACACGTAGGATCATATACTGTCGCATCTTGCGGGGTATCTTTGGCAATCCCCACCACTTTTGCCAAAATACGAGAGACTTCTGAAGGCGTATAAAATTGCCCTTTACTTTTACCTGAATCAGTAGCGAAGTGGCGCATAAGGTATTCGTAGGCATCACCTAATAAATCATCATGCTCAGCACGGTTATCACCTAACTCTAAATCTTGGAAAATCCCGACAAGTTTAGTAAGTCGATCTACCATCTCCTTACCTTTACCGAGCTTTTCCTCATCGTTAAAGTCGGCAACATCAATAACATTTTTAAGGTTATTTGCTTCTGCTAATTTACCGATAATTTTATTAAGCTTATCGCCAATTTCTTTATCACTTTTTAAATCAACGATATCATCAAAGTGCGCACCTTCAGGCACTTCAATAGGATCATATTGAGAGCCTGTAGATTTATCAGAAACGTACTTTAGGAAGAGGAAGGTTAATACATAATCTTTATATTGTGAGGCATCCATACCACCACGTAATTCATCACAACTTGCCCATAGGCTTGAGTAAAGTTCGGTCTTTTTGATCGCCATTGGGCAATTCCTTAATTATATTTTATCGCTAGGAGCAATATGATAGTTTTCTGATCCATGTAGTGTTTGATTATTCTGTAAATACAGCTGATATTCAGGGCCTGAAAGTGAAGCTCTTTCAGAACAATCGACGTTCCAACGTCTCAATAAGTATCCAGCCATAGCAGCCCTAACATCTAGCTTGAGCATGCCATTTTCCATACCATAATCCATTTTAATGGCGGTTGGGTATTCAACGTTCTTTGGATGCGGCACGATTTCTAGTGGCATGATGGTATTCCACTGCTCATCTTGAACCTTAATTTCGTTTACTTCAGGCTCGTTATTGATAACAGTTACTTTGGCAAGGCGTGTTAATACAAAGTCTCTAAACGCATTACTCTTTCTGTCATAAGCACGTACATGCCAACGAAGGCCATTATCAACAATGGTATGTGGTACTAATTCACGAGCGGCAGAGCCACTTGAAAGTGAGGTGTAGATAACACTTACCGCTTTACCGTTAATAATGGCTTGCGTAAGTTTGGCGATAACATTGATATCAGGTACGTTAAGCTGGCTTGGTTGCTCTACGGGGAATTCCACATCACCAATTGCATCAAAACCGTCAGAGATTTGATGTGCAAGCTTAACCAGTGTGCGTTTTGCATCATGTTTAAAGAGTGGCTTGAAGCTGTTAGTTAGAAAATACTTCTTTTGTGTATTGTCATACGCCATGTTTTTTGGCGCATGTTCTTTATAAAGATTTATATCGCGTGTTGCGGCAGAAACTCCAAGCTTGAAGTGCTGGACAATTTCGGAGCGTGTAACGCTTCCTGTAAAAAACAACTTAAAGTCAATATAGGCGAGACGCTGCTGTTGAGCGTAGCTTAACTTTTCCAATTGATTGTCCATATCGTAGAAAATTCTTTTTATTATTCAAATAGTCAAAGTCAGTATGTCTCATAATGAAACACACCTCAATAGATAAAATGTCAATATTGGTTATTTGTCTGATAATTAAACACACTTGTTTGATTTATATCAGGTTATGACTGCCCTGCTTTGTTTTAGTTAAACTTACTATGCCAATAAGTAAGTAAAATGGCATAAAGAAAAATACTGTAAGCCTATATTTTTATTAAGCTTTCCAAATTCTATTGACATTTTTTTTTCAACTTTTTTTAATAATTTTACTAGTCAGCTGCTAAACCAATGAATAAACGGTGAATTTTTCTACATCATTCGTTATTTCACTTTTAAGCCGGTTTTGTACCTTTTATCTAATTTCAAAAAATCATCTGTATCTAAATCAATTAGTTGTAAAAGCTTAGACATATTATATCAATAATTAATTATCCGCTTATTTTCAAGGGGTTACGATTTGACTCTCATTTTTTTGTTCCTATAATTCGCCCAAATTTGAATGATTAATAAGCAATAAAATATGAGTATGAAACGAAGAGTATTAGGTAAACAAAGCGCAGTAAGAAGCACAGTAACTGGCTACAACAACAACCTTAAAACAGCTGTACTACTTGAAAGCACCCTTGAAGTAGATTACTACCGAATGATGGAACTTACCTTGCCCGAGGGTGCCACACTTGAGATGCAGCCAGAGCACATAGAGCTAGTGATTGATGGCAAGAGAATTCGCTACACACCTGATGCGAAGATTACGATGCCAGATGGACGCATTCTCAAACATGAAATTAAGCACGAGAAAGATATTCACGTGCCTCGTACTAGACAAAAACTCATTAAAGCGAAGTGGAAATATGCATCAATGGGTATCCAATTTGATGTAATGACAGAAAGAGAAATACGTAAAGGCCATCAAGCAGAAAACTTTTCTCACTTGCTTGCTGCGCTGCACCACGACAAGCCTGTTGATGCATTTCATTTGTTAGTGAATGACCTTCCACCTCAACAGTATTCCATCAAAGAGATGGTTGAAATAGCTTTTAGCAAAGGTATGAGCGAATCAATCGTAAAGATCTCGATGGCTCACATGCTATTTCAATGGGATACCACGTTAGCTTGGTCTGATATTCGTTTAAGCTTTTAAGGAGATTAAACATGATTAACCCCATCATTAATACATTGCGTACAGTTGGTACATTAGTTCGATTTAACCATTTATTAGCACGAAGCCACCCTGTAGGCCCTAACTATGTTGCGCTTAACTTTGAAAATGATGAAGTTCCACCTGTAGTGCTCTCAGACGTTGAGCTGGAAGAGGCTTATGGGCGTGAGTTAAACCTTGTTCATGATAAAAAAACATTACCTAATCATGCTGTTACACTTACGCCTAAACAAAAAACCAAATTATTTAAGATAGAGGTTTATTTAGATACGCTATATGAGGTGGGCGGTCAAAAAGGCATCATTGGGGGGATCAAGCTACGTGAAAAAGTTATCAAAATCGCATCCAAACGATTAAATGATGACTCGCCTCCTTCACCGGCACAACTTGCTATTTGGGCGCAAGAGCAAAGAGATTATGTTGGCGGAGTTTCAGCAAAGATTTCTACTGTCGTAAAAAATAAACGAATGTCGAAGTTTGAAGAAATACAAGCTTTTGCTATCGAGGTCGCAGATGAATTCATATTTGGAAAATTCACTTCCTTTCAGTATTTTTACGATATTTTTGTAACAAGAGCAGAGAAAATATTCAAAGTTCTACCGTCTCGCGAAACTGTTAGGAAATGGCTAGAAAATATTATTTGCCCTAAAAAGAAACTGAAAGGACTAAGTAGAGCAGAACGTCGCAGAGAGCTTCGAAATGCAATTAAGAAGTTCAAAACAACAAGACCTTATGAACGTTTAGAGGGTGACGCTTGTAGCATGCGTGTTGGTGTTAAGGATGATGAAGGCAATTATCTCGGTCAAGCCACCGTTATTTTTTTTCTTGATGTGCATACAAGAAGTGTCGGTGGATATGAGTTGCATATAGGCGCAGGTGAGCCTTCATCTTCTGTTGTTAGCGCATTTAGGCATGCAGTCTGTAAAAAAGAGCCTGGAACTTACCACTCCTTACGAAACAACTATTGGTATTGTAGCGGCCCTCCTGACAAAGCAGCTGTTGATGGTGGTGCAGGTTTTATTTCAAATGAAACGCAATCGTATATGAGCCGCACCGTAGGTACTCTTGTTGAAACACTGCCATCTTATAGCCCGTGGTTAAAACCGTTCATTGAACGATTTATTTATACATTTAGAACGAATTGTGAGGCAAGGCTCCCTGGTTATGTAGGCAAACAGAAAGACCAATCTAAGCTTGAACATAAAATCAAAGAAAGAGCTTACCTTACGGTTGATGAGCTACGAAGAGCTATCGAGTCCTGGATTGTTGATGAATATCATCATAAGCCTCATTCCGGCATAAATGGCTTAACACCCTACCAAGCATGGGAAAAAGCTAGAAAAGAATGCCTTTTACCTGTTGACGTAAAAGATGAATATAAAATTCGTTTACCCAAAGGTAAAAAACGTGAAGCGACTATCTCTGGTGACGCTTTTCATCTAGGCGTAACCATTAACCGCCTTAGGTACAATGATGATGACGGAAGACTTAAAGAGATTGGAAACTGGCTGGCACAGACTAACCAGCCTAGGAAAGTCACTTGTTATTATTCCGATTGTGATCTTTCTGCAATTACTGTTTTTTGCCCAAGAACACTTCAAGAATTTAAGGTCCCTGCTATTGATGAAAATATCAAGCCAGGTATGTCATTAATAGAATTCCAAGCACTAAAACCTTCAGCATACAAAAATAAAGGATTTAGCCATTATAGAACGATGGAGGATAACCCTGAGATAGTTAAAGGTCATGAGGCTGTTAATAAAATAGTTGGTAAAAAGAAAACAACTAAATTGAAAAGAACCTCTATTGAGAATATTCAAAATAACATCGACACCTTGGCTATTAAGAATTACAAGCCCACTGACATTGATCCCTACGATGATGAGTTGGATTGGGATGATATTGAACCACTTCCACAATCTTAAGGAGATACTAATGGTAAACGTTTCAACAGTACTTCCCATTGATCTGAATAGTGATATTTCTGGACGTATTGCGTTAGAAAATCTCCCTAATAATGTAAAAGAGTTGAGGTTTAGGACCTATTTACATAGTGCATTTTTTAATGCATTAGAGGGGCTTCGTGACACATTTGCTATGTCAGGGTTTGAATCAACTGGTTGTACCCTATTTGGTCCCCCAGGTGTTGGAAAAAGTCGCCTGATTCGATATTTCGTTACAGAAGTTTATTCAAAACCTGAATACAAGCCAACGAAAAGCGTTACGCCAATTCCAATCATCTCAATTAGAGTACCAGGAAAACCAACTATCTCTAGAATTTGTGAGCAAATATTAAAATGCACACAAAAACATTATACACCCCCTTCTAGGGCTGGTGACTCAATAATGCTGAGAGTTACTCGTGTGCTGCAATATTTAAATGTAGAAATGATCATATTTGATGAATTTCAACATTTGTTAAGAAAACACGCAACAATACGCACTGCCGATGTTGTTGCATTCATTAAAGTACTGATGGATGAGCATGGTCTAAGTGTAGTTTTTGCAGGCTTGCCTGAAGCTCAATCATTACTGGAAGAACATCCTGAATTATCACAACGAATGAGTTTTGCAAAAGTAGAACTGCATGAGTTTTCTCTTCGAAAAAATGGACCATGTAATAAAAAACAATTTGTTGCCTATATTAAAAGCATCGAAGTGAATTTTAACGAATTAGGCGTCACTATATTTAAAATGTCAAATAAGGATATGCTGTTACGGCTCTACTTAGCTACATTGGGTAATCCCAGACGTATTGGGCAGTTATTTAACCGGGTGATGCTGAGATACCATGATAAAAAACAGATAACCGCTGAGGAATTTCAGCAAGTCTTTAGTCAAATGCCTTTTAACAAAACGAACGGTTTTGGACTATTTACAGAAAAAGAAGCTTTAGTAAGAAAAGATTATAGAAATTTACTCAAAATGCAAAGAGAAGTGTCGTTGAACGAAAAGACTAAGCACAAACTTGGTTCTCGTTTAGGTTTATAAATATGCTTACGTTGCGACCTTACCCAAAGCCTTCGGAGCGCCTTAACGAATATCTGATTCGCCTGTGTTACATAAATGGCTTTTTTAAGATATCTGAGATTTTAGGCGTTTTAGGTATGCACCCTGTAAAGCAAGGCCAAATGGGAAGATGGGCTCCGCATCATCTCGAAGCCCTTAACGAAGTGTTAGTTAAGGCCCTTGGCAGACCTTGTGATGATGTTATTTCGCTTCATAGTCGTAATGATACTGATAGTTGGTTGTTTGGTTATGACAGAACGTTAGCTGAGCTGATTGTCGATTTTCCAAGAATTTGCGTGCATTGCGTTAGCGAGGAAAAAGCCATGGATTGGCGTTGGGCGATTGGCACTATTGCACGATGCCCAAAACATTTAACGCCTTTAATTGATAGCTGTCCTCATTGCGATAAACCTCTTAGCTGGGATGCCAATATTTTAGAGTTTTGCCCTAAGTGTAAAAAGCCTTGGGATATTACTACCACTAAAGTAGTTGAGCCTCTGTCACCATTAGAAAAGGATTTATGGCCAGCTATTGATGGGACTATTAATGTGACTGAAAAACAACTGCAAGAGCTAACCTACGCGATGTATATGGCGGCTCGCCCCTTTGATGTGATGATACAGCGTTATGGCCGTATTCCTTTTAGTAAAAATCATTATCAGCTTGTACTTAATGGCTTAAATCTAGTCACTAGTGAGGATTATCGGAATAAATGGGCTAAGGCCTGTCAACGCTATTGGAAAAGCTATCCTGGTTATATTAATCCCGTTCATTTGTTTTTAGAAAATGTTGAAGTAGTTGATACTGGAATAAGTTGCCAATCTTTTGGTTTTAACGAGCGCACTGAATTCATTCAAAAAGCACGAGTACAGTATGTTAAGGATAAAGAAAAAGACCAGCCAATCTACCATGTTGATATCTTTTTATTAGCAAAAGCCCTTAACTTAAGTGTTAGTGATAGTACTATTTTGTTTGAAGCTAAAACCTTTCCTATGGTGAATAAATCCTTCGTGGGTAATCACAAAATGATGAAGTCCAAGGTATTTAATATCAAAGACATTATCAAAAAGGTAAAGCGTTTCGCTAAAGGCCCTAAGGTTGATACAAGTTACACATCCATCACTGAAAATTCAGTATTGCTTATAAGACATTTGTGTCAATACGGTGATGTGGTTAATGCCGTTTTATCAAAGCAGGTTCACGGTTATTTCAACGATGTGTTTAATTTAAGTGAAGTATATATTGATAAAGCCATGCTCTCTTCTTGGTTAATAGAGTTTAGAGAAGAGCAATGTCGTTATGCAATCACTATTGCGAGTGCTGCCTCTGCACTGCAAACTAACGAAGCGTCCATTAAGTCACTCGTCTATGATGGAGAGCTGCGCTGGGGAAAACATCAGCGCCGTGGCGAGTTTATCGAAGGTGACAGCTTTCTTAGTTATATCAAACGAAACAATCTTGATGAAACCTAACGTACAACATGAGGTGCTTACACGAAGAATTCACGATAATTACTTAAATGTACGGTTACTCGATGCTATTACGGTTGAGGATAGATATATCTTTATTATCAATGCCCTCATTAATACATTAAGAGCCAGACTCATTGGTGATGAATTTTTAGAAATCCAAATTCTTGGCTACGATGAAACAGGCTTTCCAGAGTTTTTAGTGGATATGCCTCTTTCAAAGATCCAAGACTTCTATCCTTTGTTAGCACGTTATAAGCAACAAGCGCTAGGCTCTAATACATGAGGAATTGCAGATGGACAATACTGAAGCATCAAACCTAACAGATAACAGTCATGATGACTCAAAGCCCATTATAAAGATAAGCATCGAAACACTGCACCAACTCATTTGGCAAAAGCCTTTATCAACTATCGCCAAGGATTGGGGTATTAATTCACAAGCTATCACTAAAGCGTGTGATAAGTATAATATTCCTAGACCTCTTTCTGGACACTGGACGTTAGTGTCACTGGGTAAAGCACCAGATACTGTCCCATTGCATGATGATATTGACGGTTCAATGGTTATTACTTTTAGAAAACGCAAAAAAACTCGGACAAATAAACCAACAATAGACTTACCTCCTATCAAGGCTAAATCAGCTAAAAGAAAAATAACCATACCTAAGCGAATTGGTAAATTTCACCCTTTATCTCAGCTGGCTAAACAGCATTATAAAAAACCAACATTTGAACATGACAAGCTGATGGTCTCCCCTTGGCAAATTGAAACGTATCAATTTGCGGTATCACCAGAACAATTTGATAGAGCTTTAAAGCTTTTTGATTCCCTCGTTAAGTACTTCGATAAACAAGGCTGGGCTTTCAAAATCACAGATAACTTTAACCGCCGCAGCAAGATAAACGCCGTTGTTATTAATGAGAAAACTGTAACGTTCAAACTAAGAGAGAAAACTAAACAAACGCCAAGAGCGTTAAATGCAAAGGAGCAACAAGATAAAGCTGCTGGTCGTTACGTTTATTATGAAAAGGTTCTTATGCCAACTGGCATGTTCCATTTAACGATTGAAGAGTATGTTGATGGTAACTGTAAGACAGCATTTATTGATAAACCTGGTGAGCCTATAGAAGATAAATTAGATGAATTTATTGGTTCACTTGTTGCCGCATCAGAATACATAGAACTACGGGAAATTGAACGTGCTAAAGAGGAGCAAGAACGCCATAAACAACAAGAGCTAAATGATTTCTTTAATAAGGAAGTTCATAAAGAAAAAGACAATATAGCCTTTCTCTTTGAGCAATTTGAAAACTGGCAAAAAGCGGAGAGAGCTAGACAATTTGTTGCAGCAATAAAACAGCGCATTAATGATTCTGGTGAGATAACTAAAGTTCAACAAGAGTGGCTGCTATGGGCTGAACATATCCTCACATTGGAAGACCCAGTAGCTAAAGCCGTTGAGCTTTCTAAAGTACCGAAAACTGAAGATGAGTTAACTCAACGTATCGTTGCGAAGGCGATTCAAGGTTATTTTGATGCCAAAATATTCAATATAAGAAAGGTTTGAGAAATAGATTCAGAGTTTAGCCCCATCGTGTTAAGTCGACATTTAATTAAATTTTTGATTTAAAGGTAATTTCTTTGTAATTAATCCCATCTAACTTATTTGAGAAAAAGGCTTTTTGGTTGTTAATTATATGCAAAGTACCTTTATGAGTTATTAATAATGTTCGCCTCTTTTCATAATTATCATCTAAAACAAAGAAAGGCTGCTTATTGGCATATCCCTTTAACCATAATTTTATCCTTATGGGTTTAAAGTCATCTGCTGAAATTGTAACTAAAACAGGAATGTTAGGAGCATTGTATTCATCCGTATAGCTACTAAAGTAATTCTTAGTAAAGATAATAGGTTCTTGATAACTATAAGCGACTTCGGGATTTACTTTGCTTAGAATAACTGTTGATGAACTAACATTTGACGTTGAATTTGTTTCTCGTGATTTAACTATACTCCTAAATCCTCCAACCCCTATTTTTTTGTTAGATTTGTCTTGTGGTAGAGGCTTTAAAGAATCAATACTACCTAAATACTTATAATTAACTTCTACGTTAAATGCAGTTCGATCCGTATTATTCTCAACTACCATTGGGATTGTTACGTAAGAAGCGTAATTATTACCCTTAAGGTTATACAATAAATTAATTTCGTCATTATTGCTGGTCTCAATATTACCTACTTTTACAGTCAAATTATATTCAGGCTTAATTATATCTTTGAATGAGTACCCACTAAATTGAGCCACAGCAGCGATCACAAATATCACCCCAAAAACTTTGGCAAATATAGAATTTAAAGCTCTTTTAATTTTGTTACTACCCTCTGGCGAATGTGAACCTACATGGCAATACTCAGTGCCATTGATAGCTTGGTTAGCGCATTGGCTTCCGGACTTTGTTGTTGCTTTGCATCTAGCCACTGTTACCTACCTTTCTATTTCAAATAGATCTTATTAACGATAATTGAAATGTCTTCAAAAAACCCCAAAACATCCATATATAGCTCTTGAGAACCATGAGCAAAACTGTTTCTCAGTTTTGGTATCACATTACAAAGCATTTCAGTGTAATCCCAATCTTCATCAAACTGTGATTCGTCAATTTCACTATCATCCCAGGTATACTCTTCTAGCCCTTGTTCATCCATGAGCGTGATGATTTTTTCACGATATGCATTTTCTGCTGCCATTCTATTTCTTTGATGCCATCTCGGAAAATCAGAATTCACAATAACTTCATGCTCTTTTATGTAGCGCATGTATATACGTAGCCCAGGTTGAGGACGTCTTTTTTTAGTAGTTTTAGAGGCAATGAACTCTTTTAAATTTTCTACGCCAACACCATCTTTAATAGCGAGTTCTAACACTGAATAAAGCTGCTGTTGAGCAACGTTATAAAACCTATACACATTGAAAGCGTACAGGTATAAATTCCTAGCAGTCTCATATTGCGCAACTACATGTTCGGGAACATTTGAATTAAGTGAGTATTGGGCTACGGCGTCATAAAGAATCTCTGGTGAAGTAACATTAAAATAATGATTCCGTTTGTCACTTGTCGCCATATTTATTGGTGTTCTTAGCTCATCAGTTGGGTATTCCAATTTTTGTGATGGAGTTAGTTTTAGCTCTTTAGTTTCTGCTACGCTCATTAATTTTTTACTGCCTATATTGATTTTCACGGTGATACGCCAAGTAATCTTGATGTTGCTTAGCGAGTAACACATTCATGCCTGCATGTATCCCTAGTGCTTGGTATTCTTCTAGGTGATCAGATATCAATATACGCCCCCGATCATCGAAACTGATATAACCTAAATCAAAGGCTTTATCGATGTTGGCCAGGAGCAATAATCCATTGAATGGATCTAGACGTTCTTGGTTGTCTGATTTAGACCATGGTTTTATATGAGATGCGATGAGAAACGAGTAGTTTTGAAACTTAGTTACTGCACAGCCCTGCCAATGGTTAATTAAATCTTCTCTAAATCGTCCTTGCCCAACACGGGTATTTACCATGACGGCTTTCTGCGTATCAGGTATGGTTTTATCTAAGATGATTTCATCAATATCATGTTGTACTTCGGCTTGTGTGATGTCTGATAGAAAGGCTTTATAGCTGTTAATAGCTGCGCTATACATGCCATTGCCACGTTTATCTTTTTCAACAAACTCTCGTACTTCATAGGTTTTACTAACGATATTCTCGTATTCCACAAACGAGCCAACACTCAGTAAGCTTTGTTTAGTTACTCCAGCATCGTTTAACCAATTAGGGATAGAGTTTTTGAGCGCTCCGACATAATTCTTAATGGTTTTATCTGACTTACCAATAGATTTAGCCCAGCGACCATATTGGTCTTCGAGTGTATCTAGGTTTGCTGTTAATGCATTTCTAAGTATCGGCGCAGTGTTTGGGCTTTTAAGGAAATCAAATAATGCATCATCAAGGTATGCAAAGTTAACAAGCTTACGCATATTGGCATCTGTTGCTGATTTCTTTTTTATTGCTTCGAAGTCGGCTTTATTCTCATTTGATACATCAAGGTGCCAAAGCCCTGAGGACTTTAAATGATAAAACGGTAAAAATGGACTATCTGCATCATTACCTTGTTTCAATCGCATAAAGTGCCAGCTAAAGCGCTTCTTTAGTGTTTCATCATAGTAAATGCGGTTATCTTGAATATGACCTTGCTCAATTAAGTCCATGACAGCAAACATCATACAAACCTTATGTGGCTTGGCTCGGCCAGAAGACTTATCCGGTCTTATGCTTTGAAGTTTGTCGTTATAAAATGCCAGAGTCATTACTTAAAACCTTGAATCGTTTTCACAAGGTATACCATCATTGTCTCCATCCATTTTTGTGTTTGGACAATGTTTGGTAAAAAACTCTGCTTCTGCACGAGATGTCATTTGACTGCAATGCTGGCGTCCGTCACAGGTAAAGTGCTGTGTTGGAGTAATCTTTGTTGGTATTGATGTTGGGGTAAATTGCGTTTGCGGTGTTTGGTTACTTTGGCCTAAATCAAGGCGCTGAAACGTGAATGCAGCGATAGCGACAATTACGGCAGCATAGATAAATTTATTGCCTGAGCGAGGTTTATAACTTTTGGAAACCTTAAAGGATGAATTTGCTTTAACGCCTTCAATACGAGCATTAGTCGCTCGGCTTTTTCCTTTGTGCTGCTCAACATCAAAGTGAATGAAGTCGCCTTGTTTAGGCTTTCGGCTCATATGCTTGAGCGCAGAGATATGAATGAAGGTATCTTGGTTTAATTCGGAAGTTTTTATAAAGCCAAAACCTTTGGCATTATCCCATTTCGTTAACTGACCTCGGTACATCACAATCCTTGTTTCATCTTTAATGATGAAATAGTACCAAGGAACAATAATAAAATCTAAGACTTACGTGTAAAAACTACAGTTTCCCAATAAACATCAGGGCGATTAAGTTGGTCTGTGTCGTTATCTGTGTGTAGTACAGTCAAATTGAACGCTTTAGCGTCTTCGATTAAGCGTGAGCCATTTACATCAAATGCTTTTCTTCCATCATTAAACTCACCGTGTCTTAATGTAATAACAAGTATGCCGTTGTCATTCAATAATGCATTTAATCGACTTAAACTTTGGCTTTGCTGCTCTACGGTTAGGTGCATCCAAACTGCGCTTATTAGAATTACATCATAGGTATTTTCATTTAAAGATGATAACTCGGGCAAAATATCACTTTGCCAGTTAACTTTATAGCCGGTCAGCTCTATACCTTTATCCATAAGGGATTGTGCTGGCTCGACTGCGGTAACGCATAACTTAAATTCACTCAAAGCAAGTGCGTCTCTTCCACTTCCTGCCCCTATATCCAGCGCTGTTTTGTAATTTGATAAGTTAACAGTACCTAGCCAGGATTGATGAACGGTATCAAATGAAAGTGTTTGGTATTGGTCAAATAGTGTTGTTGAGTTATCACTATAAAACGAGATGTTTTTATTATTGCTGAGCTCTTCCACTGGCGATTCTCGTTTGCATATTTGAGTTGATTGGCTTTATACGTGAGTCATCTTAAGACTAAATTTTATTGCTGTAAATACGGTACTGAGATTATCAGATGTTATAGGTTTTATTAGCTGAAGTTGGTAGTATCAATGATATAAACCTTATGCTTAATACGAAATCACCCAATGAAAATTCTATTTTTGTGTACTGCTAACATTCAACGCTCTAGAACAGCTGAGGACCACTTTCGTGAAAATTACCCAGAGCACAGTTATAAATCAGCGGGACTTAGTGAAAAATATTGTAAGCAGCACGGAACAACGGTTTGTACTACAGCGTTATTAGATTGGGCTGACAAGGTATTTGCTATGGAGACCATGCATTTACAAAGGATTGAAGAATATGCCGGCAAGCATTATCTAGACAAGGTTGAGAATTTAACAATCGAAGATGTTTATCAATACATGCAATCTGACTTGGTTAAAATACTTGATACACATGAAAAACTTCAGCTTTTAAAACCTAACTAAAATCGCCAGTATCTGAACGAGTTAACAATTCTCTAATTCTATCTCCATCGTCACCTGATTCAAGTAACTCGATAGCTGACTTTCCAAATAGAAATGGGCGCTGTATGTGTACCCAAGTAACGATACGTTCATGCTGTTTTAACATTCTCATTAAATGTTGATAGATATCATCAGGTATACCATCAATCCCTTCTTTACTTTGCTCATTCATGTCGCTCTCCAAATATTTAACTAAACATTTACGTACAACCAATCAGTAACTGTAAATATATACAGCTGCACTCTAAAAGTACAGTTGAAACAATATATTTAAACGAGAGTTCGGGGCACTATATTCTGAAACTCTCGATTTTTACCTATGTTATTTATCAGTTTTACGTATCTTCGGGTTTAATGCCTGTCACAATAAATTTGGTGTTGTGACCTATTGAGTGTTTCGCTTCAAAGGTTAAAGAGACTAACGCTGGTAGCTCTAGACGTTCTAGTTGTTCTAATACATTTTCGTGAACATCTCGTGTAGCCAATTCATTGCCACCGCTCGCTTTAAGAGTGAAATTCTTAGTACTTGTGCTTTGAACTGGCTTTATAAAGAAAAGGTGGCCAAGCGCAAATTGAGATTTATACCTCGGTGAATATCCTTCTCCAAATTTATACCCCATTAAAAGTACTTTTCCTTCAGTCGGTGATTGCATTGTCTTTATTTTTGCATGACTTGAGTGACTTTGGTTGATGATATCCACCTTGTCAGTTATCTCAGCTTTCAAATGCTTTTCATCACCATTAATAAATTTTCGCGGCGCTTCATATAGTGTCGCTATGACAATTTCATCGTAACTGCTTGTGCGAGGTAACATTGATAAATCAATTTCTATCATTTTCCTGTTAGATAGCGCCTGTAATTCAGATTTTTCCTCATCAACAGCGTGAGTCACAAGTATTTCAATATCTAAAGGTTCTCCATTTTCGCTAATTGCAGAAACATCAGGTTGGTAACCTTCAAGTGATTTCTCTATTTCAACCTGGTTTAAATGAGTGATACTTTGTTTTATGTAAGCAGAGTGTTGGTGATTAATACCTAGTGAGTCTTCTAGTTCATAGTTGTCATAGTGCGATGGCATTAATACCTTCTCATGCTCTTTTATAACTTGCTTTGCCAGTAAGTGTAATGCTGTTTCAGGACCATACTGACAATCATCACTTTCGTAATGTGCGAAGTGATGTTGACGTATACTTCCTTTTTTAGCAACTAGGCGTGAATTACAGTGCGGACAATAGCATCCACAATCGAGTCCTTGTTCAACATCATTAACTGATACGATTTTATCGTCTTTTAATCCAAATAGTAGTTCTACATTTTGTAATTCAACAGATTGATTGCTCATTAGTTTTTCTCCAATAATTAAAATAATAGTGGCGGTTACTCCGCTCGAAGTGGATAATCAACCAGATCAACAAATTAATCGTGAAATTCCAGAAATACCGGAAAATGGAACTAGTAAGTTATGGAAAACAATAAGATTTCTTATTTAAGTAATGCAGTAGAGTTTTTAGAGGACGAGATAAATAACCAGGATGTTGAAGCGTTTTATCGTGCCTGTATCACACACTTAAGTAAAAATGAACGACTAGAAAAGCCCCAGTTAAGAAACTTTTATTCAGGTAAAGAGAAGTCAGAAAAGACTTACGGAAATTACATGGATAAGTTAATTCATCTGCTCGAAAAATTTCAAGAAGAAATACAAAGTAGAAATGCTGAATTAGCTTTGGCCAAAAGACCCATTATTAAAACACATATTGGTGGTGGCTCTGGTAATCCAACTTATTACTACATCGATTTTGAGGACTGGGAAACACCTCCTTCATTTAATCAAAATGCTGGGGTCCGAAAAACTGAAACCATCAGTTACGATATAATCTACAGAACGAAGACACTAAAGCGTACACCTTGGTATTTAAAACTTGCAGCAAAGTTCTTTGCAAAAACAAGACAGCGACAAGCATTTTTATTAGCAGTATTGATATATTTCATCGCTGCACCAATTGCACTTGGCTTTTTGATGCAGTTGATCCCGTTAACTTATTGGGGGCTTCTGGTATTAGGTTACTTTTTACTATTCAACCCTGTCTGGAATGTTATTAAGCTGGCAACACAGAAAATTGCATTAATAGAACATGTTTTTCAACCCATTGGCGCTGTTTGTATCTCTAAGGTAAAAAACGTAAATGACTCAGATAGTTTTTTAGATATTGAACGAGAGATTTTATCAGTCGTTGTTGATGGCACTTGTCCTATTTGTAACTACAAATACAATCTTAAAAACTCTGTTCAACTTGAAAGCCAGTCGTTATTTAACCGGCGTATCATAGGTAAATGCTTAAACAACCCTAAAGAGCATAGATTTACTTTTGATAAGGATTTAATGACTGGAAACCCACTCAAAAGTTAGGTTTTAGTGAGGTGCCAACCATTTTAAAAAATACATTCATAAACTCGTAAATGTAAACCGCTTTTAGCTGTTTTTCCTTAAGAGGCTTTCAAGATTTTTCTTCGATGCCTCATCATCTAATGACAACGCTTTATATTCGTCAATCAGTTTTGTTAATCCTGGGTTTTTCTCACCACGAAAATACTCAAGGTTACGCTCTATTTTCTTTAATATTTTGCTTAAGCTAACATCATCAACCAATGGAGCGTCTTCTTTACCTTCAAACAGGTTGTTATCTTGTGGGAAGTTAACAAAGTAACGTAAGCCACGCTTACCTTCACCTGAAGGATAAAGTAAGCCATTATCAACCAATGATTTTAAATCCCTTGTAGCGGTTGCTGGTGGCGCACCAGTAATAGCTCGATATTTCTCGTTGGTTAAACCATCACGCACAAAGCCGTCAGCGCCTACTGTGAAGATTTTTTTCATCACCTTATCTTGGCGTTGGTTGAGATTGACCTCACCATATTCCGCCCAAAACTTTGATTTTTGCAATACAAATTCCACAGACTCAAGTGACTTATCTTGCGAAGTTTTCACTAGCTCGACAAACCAGGCTATCCACTCATTAATTTGCAAGCTGGAATTGGTGTTTCTAAGTTGCTGGTAATACTCCATGCGATGAGCATTTATCATGCTCGACATACTAAAAAGCGGAGGTTTCGAAAAATCTTGAAATAAAGCATGTTCAGCAATCGCTCTACCTACACGGCCATTACCGTCTTGAAATGGGTGAATAGCAACAAACCATAAATGAGCAATTGCTGCTTTTATCGGTCCTGAACAATTGGCGCTGTTATACCATTGTATAAACGCCTCCATTTCCCGTTCAACCTCAATGCGATTATTACCTGGTGCTTTGTATATGATTTCACTGTCACCGTATAAATCTTCTCTTATGACATCTATGGACGAGTCACGATAATCGCCTTTAGTTATGGGGGTTACATAGTAATCTTCACTGCCGTGCAGTAGCAGCGTGTGCCAATGACACAATAAGGTTTTAGACATGGCGCTTTTAATGCTCTTACGCACATCAACCAACATGGCAGCAATGCCTTTTTCTTTAGGAAAGTAGCCCCCTCGCTCCGGTTCTTTTAATCCAAGAAAACGTGCAACTGATGAGCGTACTTCTTCACGGTTAAGGTTCTCACCTTCAATAGCGCTAGTGCTTAATGCTTCTTCTACTAGTAAATGAACAAAGGCATCGTTATGATCATTTGTGGGAATTTGCGATAATGCCCCTTCAATGCTGTAGGCCTTTTTCGAATACACGCTGACATTCGACTCAAAGCGTGCCGCATCATAATCAAATTGAGGCCAGTTTTTCAGTTGCCAGTGATACATATGATTTAAATCCTTACTCGTTATAAAACACTTTATAACGTATTATGATTTAAGAGTCTATATTTTATAAATCGTATTGCTTGTTATTTTGATTTATAAACTTGATGTGTTTAAATCACCTTAATCGTTTTGAGCAAACGGGTGCGTTTTCTGATGCTCTTCTTTAAGTCCACTAATGGTTACGTAAGTATATTCTTGTGTATTGGATAAGCCTGCATGGCAAAGCATGCTCAATACTCGCACCATAGTTAAACATGCTGGTTTTAACTGTTTCTGCTTTGATAAGTTAAATATGATGATTATTAACGTGACGCTACGTGCGTGAAATTAATTTTTGTGAGTATTTACCGGTAAAATTCACGTAGCGTTACCTGATGAGTTTATAGATTGATAGTTTTATTGATGGCAAGTTGCGCGGTATGTTTGAGTAAACTGATATCGCCAATTTTCCCATGTCCAGGAACAACCATTTCAATATTTGGGTATTTACTTAACACGCGCTCAATTGAATCTGGCCATTGAGTTATCGAGGCATCAGATAAATTACCTAAGGTTTTACTGTTTAAGCTTTTAACAAAACAGCCACCAAATAATATTTTATCTTTCGGTAACCAAACAACAATATTATCTGGGCTGTGGCCAGCACCGGGATAAAAAACTTCAATAGTGTTATTAACAACTTTAAAACTATCATTCGTTATTTCATTATTTGCAATTGATGCGTTTTTCTTTGCCAGTAAGTCATTGGTTAGTGTTGTCGCATAGGTGTTAATTTCTCGATCGTTTACTAGTGATAAACCGATGCTAGCATCTTCATGAAAATGCGACACTATAGCCGATTTTACCGTTAAACCTTTCGATTCAGCCCAAGTAATAAGTTGCTCAGTTTCTGCTATAGACCACGGTGTATCGATGATATGTGCAAATTCGCCATCGATAACGATTAATCCAGAAGCAGCAACATTTCCCCACGGCTCAACAAATTTATGTGAGATATGTTGATAAACATTATCAGTTAAACGCTTGATCTTAAGTGACTTATCTTGCTCATGAGCCATGCTAAACAGCGAAATTAAAGCACAAAATAAAACCATTTTTTTCATAAAACACTATACCTTTTATAAGTTGAAGCTTGATGTACACCCTTACCTTTTACCAGAGTTTTGATCTAACCAATGACTTTGAGCAATGTAAAAACACGTCGGTAATTTTAATTTCCAGACAGGTTTGAGGTGGTTTTGACAAGCCAAAATTTAAGCTTAAATGTTGTGGACTCACTGAAATCTTAGCAATACCGTTAATTCTTAAAGTTTCATTAACATTAGGCCGGATAAACAAGCAGCCTATTTTTCCAGTATCGATAATATTATAAAGACTATCTAGTCTATTATTTCCCTTGGCGTCTGGAATGATTATTGTATTCTTATCAATAACATTAACGAAGCCATCTATACCACCACGTGGAGAAATATTTATTTTCCCTTCGCTATCAAATGTTGAAACGACAACAAATGGCGAAGCATTGATAAAACCAATGGCGGCCTTATCAAGAAGTGAGATTTCTTTTTCAATAGCCGTTAATTTAGGAGCGGCATAAAGCGCTTTTAATTTATTTTTACTTTCAATATACACTTGGGTTCTGGATGCCTTTGACGTAGTGAATCAATTTTATAAAGCGTTAAACACTATTATCGGCATTTAATTTCCGCTGTGTGCAACGAGAAATAATATCATGCTTTTCAGCTTGAGATTTATTAAGCCAGCCTGTGATCTCTGGCAACATACGATAACAGCCAAGGCAAGTATCATTATTGTCTAAACAACATTTACCTATACAGGGGCTCGGTATGCTTTTTCTATTATTACTACTATTTGTCATGTGATTTTTATGTTCTTACCCGCAATAATCCCCTAATTTGGAGGATTAATCACGAATACAACCATGGATACAAGCGCCCTACTATACAGTTTACTGAGGTTGTTTTTCAAATGTTTTTACATCGTTTGGAATTTGAAACCAGGATAATTTTTCACTTACCCAAACATGGGCTGTTGGTTTAAATATTTCAGGCTCAAGCATGTTTACTGGCTTTAATTTCAACTTTATTGTTGATGTATCATCAGGGTTATAATGATAAATTCTGTTACCACAGTTTGGACAAAAAGCGGCATTATTTTTATTGCCACTATCAGAGTTTCTGCTCCATTGCTTCAGCTCGCCAAAAAACTCAATCGCTGATGAAGCAATAATTGCCGTCACACTAAATGGGCTAGTGGAGAGTTTTTGGCACTCTTTACAATGACAAGCAAGAACCATTTTAGGTTTTTCATATAATTTATAGCTTAGTTGGCCACACTGACAGGAGCCTGTAATTGGATAGTCCATATTGTACTTTTCCTTAATTAGTTAATTGACAATATATTAACCGCTAGTTTCGTTTATTGCTTTGATGTTTATTTCACATCATTATTATTGTAGCTGTAGCCAGTTAAGTGCTTCGTTTCGGTCAGAAAATATTTTTAAATTCCAATCCGTTTCATGAGGAATGGTTGTTTTTAAATATTCAGTACTAATTTTTGAAGCACGTGAATACGCCACAACCGCCATTGCATTAATTTCAGCTAAATTGGCAATAGTTAACTGGGCATCAAAATCATAAGTGTAGGTATTTACCTTATTTATGAGCAATGAAAAAGGACTAACAAGATGTGAAAGTAAAAATTCATGATATTGTTTTACCATAGATAAGTTCATTTCAACATCCTCATTGATAATTACCTCGGCTATAGAGTCACTGAGAATAATTATTTTGGCAAATGACAATTCATGTAATTTAATAACGCTCTCCTTAATACATTCTAGTTACTAGCTCTCAAAGCCATCAAAATGTTCAGCAGAGAAGCCTTTAGTTAACCAACAGGCTTGCTCTTTGGTAAATATATTCGCTTGCACTTCAATTTTAGGTAAATCATCGAGTGATCCTGCGGGGATAACAAGGGAGGTTTTACTTTTATTAACAAAAGGTAATGCTGAACCACAGTCTTGGCAAAATGCCTTAGAAAATTCTCTCGTTGGATGCTCATAATGACTGACTTTGTCATGACCATCAAACCAATTAATATTAGTAGGCTCACTAATTATATTTGATGCGAATGCCGACCCGGTTAGTTGTTGGCATTGTTTACAGTGACATTGATAAAAAGCCTTAAAATTATCGGCTAGCGAAAACTTTACTGCTCCACATAAACACTGGCCGGTAAATTGATTTTCCATACTTTAATTACTCTATAACTTTTATTTAGCTGCCTTTTAGCATACCGTAAATTTTATTAACTGTATTCAAATTACGTCCGGTAGCGGATTGGCCCAAACACCGCTCTATATTAGTTACTAGTTTTGAGCGCCCTATTCCATCTGGTGCATGTAAATAGAAAATATTACCCTTAACAGTAAACTCTTCTGATGGTGTTCTATATTGATTAACTTTATCGTTATTTAATTCGATATTCTCTTGGCAAAAATATATATGCACAAATTTACCTTCATACTCACGATAAGGATTATTTTGGTAAGCAGTATCAAACTCTTGTTGCTGCATAATAAATATATTTGGAGAAAACTGATAATACTCCAGCACCAAAGACTGTATCGACTTTAAAGGATAATCCGTACTTTCTAGCACAATATTACCGCTTTGAATATACGAGGAGACGCCTTGATATCCGGCTTTAGCCAGTAAGCTCACAAACGCTTTCATCGGAAGTAAATTATTACCTCCTACATTGATTCCCCTGAACAATAATAAGTATTTTTTCATTGTCATCTTTTCGGTTCAGCACTAGTCAATTTGAACAATATTATTTATAACGGATTGCTTTGGCGGAAATGATATTTTCTCTGCCCCCTGGATCACCATCTATCCCGGTAATAACTTCATGTTTAGAAGAAGTGACAATCACAGCGTTAGCCCCCATACTTGCCGCTTCTGCTTTGAGTGCTTCTAGAGACCGTTCTTCTTCTTTATTTAGTAGTAGACCTACACCATGAGATTCAACTAACCCTATGACAGTGAATGGTTTTTCTGGTGCTTCGAAAAGCACTGAAACAGATGACACTTCTGTTGGTGGAAAGGTCTCTTCATTTGATATATGAGTAGCTTCTGATAGTTGCCCAGCGCAAGCACTTAACATCGAGGTAATAAATAGCGCTGTCATAATATTTCTTTTCATAATTTTTCCTTAAATTAATTTCTTATACACGTTGAAGATAATGTGTCATTAAATAGCTGTCTATTTCACTAACTTAGACATTTTTAAGTTTTGTCGTCGCTCTAATAAGTAACAGCCACCAACTATAGTACCTACAGGCGGGGCAAATAATATTATTAGCGATACAACCAATGCCAAGTGATGAATTTTGTCATTTTGTTTAATCAGTTCAATTCCACAATAAAATAGTAATACCAGCATAATTAATGCAAATAGCAGGTAACTGCTTTCAAGTAGAGTAAGCTCAGTAAAAGTTGATAATGGAATATCAAAATAGATGAATATAAATAAGAAAGTTATTATCTGGACTGAAGCCAATAATGTCATCGCCCATCCTGAAAATTTGTATTTATCATCCATAGTAAATAAAGCTCGCAATAAAAAGTGGTTTTAAGTTTCTCTCTTTTCTGAAAGCAAAACCTTCAATAACCATACTAAAAATACTGCCATAAAAATAGCAAATAAATCAACCAAATATCCATTACCTAGATTAAAATCCCCTACGGGAACTGATAATGAAATTGGTGCTTTGTGAGGAAACAAACTGGTAAGGTTTACATGCCTTATACTTTGCGACACGAAAAAAGCGATTGATATCAATAGTGCTAACTTATTCTTAGCTCTGATCCCTAATGCGCCATAGATGGGAATAAAAATATAAAGGGATATAAAAGCTGTCATCTGGGAGTTTGTTTGGAAATCCTCAGCCTCCAGCATAATTGCACCGACTAATGAAAATAACCATAAAATTATGCTGGCAATGGAGAAACCCATAAATGATTACACCTTTACTGAATAGTTAGCTGTGATTTATTACTCATAAATAGCGGTTAACTTATTAATCACATGTATAAGCTCATGGGGAAGTTTTTTTTCATCATTTGTAAACCAGTAAGCATCAATACCCAAAGCAATTGCTGGTTTAATATCTTTATCGAAATTATCACCAACCACAGCAACTTTATCTGTTGAAGCACCCAATTGCTCAACTATCTTCTCAAGAAACTGCACGCTTCCTTTTGATATTCCAATATTTTCTTTACAAAAGTAACCGGAAATATAATCACTTAAACCGACGCGTTTAAAGGCTAATTTTATCTCATCTTCTGTCGAGTCAGCCGCACCGGTAGCGATATATACATTTGCTTGTGTAGATAAATTAGCTAACGTTTCTTTTGCACCACAAACAGCTGCCACGTGATCCCAATCACACATTTTTCCTTTAACATCAGGGAAATCCACCATTAAGGTATCCCCCCAATCAAACAGGTAAACATCCTTGGTTAATTTTTTATGTTTATCCATCGTTATTTATTTTCTAAAGACAAGAGTTTTACGCCAAAACCAATAAATATAAAACCGGTTACCGATTTTAATATTCGTTGAAAGGATTCACTTTTTACCTTCAAAGATAATCGTGAAATTAACATTATCATCGATGAAAACCATAATAAATTAATGAGTGAATGTATGCTGATCAATACAAAAGCAAATAATACGGCTTGCTCATTTGCTGGGATAAACTGAGGAAAAGCCGCCAAGTAGAACATTGACACTTTAGGGTTTAATGCGTTAGTAATAAACCCTTCAATAAATGATTTAGTTAAGCTTATTTTTTGATTATTCGATGCATTATTATTTGTTGGCTGCTGATGTTTATACTTATAAGCCCCAATGAGTGACTTTACTCCAAGCCAACATAAATACATTGCACCAAGTAACTTAACAATATAGAAAGCTTCAGCTGATTTAGACAGCAGAACAGATATCCCTAAAATAGATAATATGCCATGTAAGTAAAATGCCGCGACAAAACCAAACACATTAAAAAAACCAGACTTTTTACCGGTACTAGGTACTGTTTTGGCTATAAGTAAGCCATTTGGTCCTGGAGACACAACAAGTAACAGTGCTATTAAAGTAAACGCAAAAATTTGCATGTAATCCATTAGACGTCCCTTTTTAGGTCAATAAGTATGAAGTGGCTAAAGCTAGTCTGAGAAGTATTCAATGTAAGGTAAAGACTATATTTATACCAGTGAGTTTTAAGTTAATGTGTAAATATTAGCCTCAATGGTATTACCATTTTCTAAAGTCACGTTACAAATAACCCTTTTATAGCCTTCTCCTTCAAATTCATCGAGGTTATGCCAGTGTTCTACTAAATTATCAGAGCTAAAAACAAAACCATTAATTTCATCACCATCGTCTGCTAGTGTGATACCAGGATAACCAAGTTCAGCGCCCCAACCTGCTTCACGTAATGTGCCTTTAACAGAACCATTTTGCCATGTCCCCCCCACCTTTGAGAGAATATGTTCATTAGGACGGCCAGGCCCTAAAGTGCCATAAACAAATAGTGTCTCGATCATCAAAATTCCTTACAACCGTTTTAATAGCATTTAGAAGAAGTTTACAAGCTTGCAATTAAGACTTCATCAAAATGATTATATAAATGCATGACATGAGCCATTTCATACTCTCGTTTGGTTAATTCGCCGTAGGCGAAGTGTGGAGCTAATTTCCCCTGATAATTATCAAACTTAATAAAGGTTTGTTTAAGTTGGTTTATCGCCGAAACAGTATTGCCATTTGAAATAATCGTTTCTGCGCCAGGAATGGCCTCACTTAATCCGTGCGTCATTTTTCCTTTAGAGGAGAAAAGAGAAAAGGCTATTTTGCCGATAGTTGCTTTGAATAAATCTGAGTTATGGCTTGGAAAGCCTGACATTGAATATTCGATACTTTGAGCGCAATGAGTAAATATGGTGTATAAATCCCATTGCCCTGTATGTTTAAGGTGTTGCTTTGAAAGCGTGTCTAATTTTTTTAAGGCTTCAGCTACCGTGAGCTTAGACTCATCTGTTTTTTTAACAAGCAAGTAAGCGCCACTACCAATACCGGCGAGACCGCCAACAGTTATGAGTGAGCTTTTTATAAAACTTCTACGATTCATGTTTTTATTAATACCATGGCTTAATCGGTTAACGACCAAACGGCTAATTCATTTCCACTAGGCTCAACAAAATGAAAACGTCGACCACCCGGAAATGAAAATATTTGTTGAGAAATAACCCCACCCGCTGATTCAACATTCTTTTGAGATGCTTCGAGATCATCACTTAGCAGTACTAAAAGTGCTGAGCCTGTAGCTGTTTTAGCAGTTAACTCAGACTTAAAAAATCCCCCATCAAGACCTTGATTACTAAACGATGTGTAATCTGGCCCGTAATCAACAAATGTCCAATTAAAAGCTTGTTGAAAAAACAACTTGGTGGCAGGTATGTTACTCGCAGGAAACTCTACATAATTTAATTTGTTATGCTCAGACATTGTGATCTCCTCAATCATGAATAGTCTTTCTATAAACACCAAGCAAGCTAGGTTTAATATAACAAACTTGGTATTTATACATGCTGATAAAAATGAAATTTACTCAGATTTGTTGGCGATGTTTTGTAAGTTTTCATGGATCTTAAATAAGACGATAAGTAATTCACACCAAATTCGAGCACCTATTGAGCCAACAATAATTATACCTAAACCGGCTAAGAAGCCCCCACCATATTCATTAAACATAGTACCAATACCTGAAACCAAAGCGCCAATTAACATTAACCAGTAAACAAAGGTGATTATTTTCGGGGTCAGCATTGAATCAAAGAAAAATATATCTTTCACGTTAAATCCTTTTTTAATTATTATCACTCCTGGTTAATACTAGATAAGCTTTAGGAGTGGGTAAGCTTAACTAACTTGGAAGTAGAAATACTTCAAGTTTTCCATAAAGATAGTGCCATTTCAATAGCCAAAAGTGAACCGAATATTTTCTTTATTTTACACACTTTCTGATGGTGTCTCATGCATAGAAATTGTTGTTACAGAGCTAACCGAACGATTAAAATATTTTGCTTTAACAGCGAGATAGCTAGCATCACTAAAAAAATTGTCCATCACTGCTTTGCTGGGGAAATCTATGGTGAAAACCCGATTGATGGGGTTATCTGTTTTAGACTTTAATACCTGATTAATTGTGAAATCAAAACCAAATTGCCCACCAAATTTGTGGAGTATCGGCATCATGTTGTCACGGTATTGCTGATATATTTCATCATCAAAAACTTCTAAGGCCATTATTCGTTGATAAGCCATCTCACTTCCTTTTTATATAATGTTGTGTGCTTCATTTTTAACAATTACTAAGAGTTTCTATTTATTTACTTTCTCTAAATAAGGTTAATTCACGCAACAGCCAATCTTGGCTATTGATAGTGGCTTTATTCTCACATTGAATTTTATAATATTTACCTGAAATTGAGCTTTTAGTGGCTGAATACATAATAAAGTCTTCTGCTGTTTTGATTTTATCAGAGTAATAACGATACTTTTTGTTTATGTGCTCGAATGCGGCTTCACCATTATGCTTGGTTCCGTTTCTAATGTATTTGCAATCGGTAGTTGCAACAAGGGATAACAGGTGATTTATTTCATCTTGCGTTGAAGCAACAAGGTTAAAAGAAAATGCACTGAGCATTAAAACAAGTACTTTACTAAAATCCACAGAGTAGCCCTTAAAAAATGTATTACTATTGTTTATCATCTTTCTTAGTATCATTCATGGCATCTTCTTTCTTTTGCATACTAACTCCCCAAGCAATGCCGATGGCAATACCAACAGCTAGACCTGCGCCAACATTTCCAATAGAAGTGCCAATAGCAATACCAACACCAATGCCAAGTGCTATACCAGCTCCGATTTTATTCGATGTAGACTTACCTTTGTTTTCTTTATTTTGTCTCATGTAAAATCACTCTTTAGTTATATGTGGTTAATCATTTTATGTTACATATTCATAAACTTTGTTTTGTGAGCCATATAACTGTATTTGTTTAGTGTAATTAAAGCCAAGTTTATTTAATAACGAGATAGAGTTTTTATTGTTAGCCAAGGTAACCGCTAATATTTTTTTCAAAGTGTGATTTTTAATGCCATCTGTCAAAATAGCGCTAGCCGCTTCAAGTGCATAACCCTTTTTACAAAATTCAGGCAAAAAAGCATAACCAAGATCAGGAGAGTCAAGCTCAGCTCTTTTTAACAATCCACACATACCTATTGGAGTTCCTGTGCTTTTTAATACAATTAGGCTGAGTCCAAAACCTAAAGCTTTATAGCTAGCAATAGGTCCATTGATTAAATAGTTTTTAGCATCAGTTATAGAACGTACATTTTTATCGCCAATATAGTCAATAAAGGATTTCTCATTTAATTGTTGCAGAATGAATTCGGCGTCATCAAGATTAAAAAATCGAATAATTAATCGCTCGGTTTCACAAACTAGTTTCATTAACTACCCTTTTAATAGCATGACTATTGATGAATAGAGGTATTACCAATTTTATTAGCGATAGTAAAATCAACTAAGCCATCTAGTCCTAGAGTTTTCCTATCAAATGTTACCTTCACGCCATCTAATAGTGCAGCTTTACAATTATCAGGCTTAATCCTATACACGGTAACCATATATGGTGGTTTACCAGTAACGCCCTTGTTAACTTCAATATTAAAATCTTCTGCGGCGGTACAACCACCTGAAGCAACATGAAGCTCAATAGAGTTTGCATGAATGTTTATGCCCAACAAAACCTCATGTGTACCTTTAGCTAACGTGAGTGTTGAGGTCATAAGCACTAAAAGCAGTACTGTAGTTTTGAACATTTTCATAGTTAATCCTTAAAAATAGTAGCGGTTACTGCTAAATTGCGCTGCGGTTGATATAAATAGATGTCTAGTTGCTTTTGATAGCTATCACCAACCTCCCATTCTGTCCTTACAAACCCAATCACTTCTAGGATTGTTTGAGCCAACAGCCCAAGCTTGTACTTTAGCATTGGTAACGTATTCATATTTCTTTTTAGTTTGCCCACCACGCAAGCCATCAGCACCGCACTTATTATCAGCACACCAACGCATGTATAGGCGCTCGTTACAAATATTGGTTAGCTCAATATATGTTTTATTATCTTTTTGATAAGTGTTGTACTCTAAACAAGAGCCAGTAGCATGACCACCGGCCCAACAACCTTTGTCGTCTGCAGCCATTGCCGTAGAAGAAATGGTTGCAATAATACACAAACCAGAAAATACAGTACTAAACCCTTTCACCTTCATTTTTGATTTCATGATTAAATCCTTTTTAATGTTAATGCAGACCTAAACCACTTGTGTGATTTTTATACAGTAGCTTGTCATGATTGGATGAGTAAAGCTAGATACTCTCTAGCGGTTATGTTTGATTAGATTAAATGTACTTATTTACCTAAGGAGATTACTTATTACAAGCACAAGCTAACTGGCCATCTTCTTGAGTCCATTCTTGATAGTCACCTCTACCACATTGACGGGCTATTCTTGGACAATGGGAAGGGTCTCGAGAATATTCCTTACCTGTTATTGTTTTAAAAGCACTATCCGTTAGTTGCTCTTCAAGATTTCTAGAAGAGCAACTAGCAATAAGAAATAGAGTAAAAAGGTAGATATATTTCATGTGAATTCCATTTGCGAATAATGATTAGTAAGCCATTAATTAAGCTATTTTAAAGTAAATAATACTGACCACCAGCACTAGAACTATATACATAACAAATTGAATACCAGCCTGCCTGTGCTTAATTGCATGCTCACAGACTGTTTCATTTGCACTACCAGAAAGTAGTTTTTCTGCTGTGGATGATACAAACACTATGGGAATTTTAAAGCATTTAGGCGCACCAAGTTTTTGCCAAATTTCAGGTTCATGAATTTTTACTGCTTGATAATATTGATATTCAGCGATAGCTGAACGTAGCATCAGCAAAGCCCAGATTGAAATCAGAACAATTGAAATTAACATCGCCCCTCCAACTTATTACAAAACATTAAATTATATATACGCCAAAACTCTTGTTGAGCAATGTCTTTATAAAATCCGTTAGCTTTTGCTTTGATACATTGATAATAACTTCACCAATTCAATATTTTCATATTGTTTAGAGTATTCAAGTGGCGTTACGCCATCAATTTCAAACGCCAAAGAAGCACCTTTATCCAGCATTGACTGAATAACGTTGATATTAGACTCATTATATATTGCATATTCAAGTGGTGAGCTTTCGCCATCCTTCGCATTGAGATTAGCACCCGCTTCAATTAATGCAATAGCGAGGTTGTCTTGCCCCCAATTTAACGCAATTGATAATGAATTCATGCCATCTTCGTCGGTATAATCTATATCGGCACCCCTATCAATTAATAATTCAATGTCAGATACCGTTAAACTTTCATCATTAATTTGCTGATAAATGCTTTTTTCACCATAGCTGTCAGGAAACTTCCCGTAAACGCTAGCAATAATTAACGCAAGAAAAGCATACGAAAAGCCAGTCTTTATGCCCGACCACATTTTACGAAAATAACGTCCATTAATAGACCATCGTGTAATTGTTGGTGGCTCTTTAATTCGAGATAAAAGAGTATAAACGCTGGCCGCAACCCAAAGACCACCGATAATAATAGAAAGCCACCGGAATTTATCAAAAAACAGGTAAGCAGACGACAGAGCTAGTACTAAGCTAATGAAAGGACTAATAGCAGCTCCTATAGCTGATTGTTCAGATTCACTTTTTTGTAAGTGATCTGGCATGAAATCTTCAAGGTGAGATACAAATTGATTTTTTTCATCAAGATTAAAAAAATAAAGCGTTTTTTCTTCAACATCCTTTTTGGCTTTATAACTGATATCAACATCGGTATCAGTACTTCTACTAACGATATTTTGAATCTGGCTATACGGTATTACCGTTAAATCATCACTGCCTAATACTTCTATTGGGCTTTTCTTATCCTCTAGTTGATTACTAACATCATCGTAAGATTCTTTATCACAAGAGCCTATAAATATAGAACTCTCATTGGCAACAATAACATTATTACTTTCTGATTCTTTATCAACCCAATATTGCATTTTACACTCCGATTGTATTTTATGAATAAATGTACTGTCTTGACCAATGTCTTTTCAACGAACAATTAGATGTTCCTTAATGCGATAAGATGAAGAAAAAACAATTATTTTTATCCTTATTAATTAGCCTGTTAGATTTACTTTCACTTAAATGATATTTAAATGCAAGCCCATTATTGCTAATAAATTATTATTTCCCTTTGTTATGACCCTACTTAAATTTGGGTTATTTATGCGCCAAGTAATGGTAGATGTTTTATTTTTTTATAACGCAAGGACAGAGAAATACAATGCGCTAGCTCCTTACGAGGAATAGTTTGCTGTACTTTAAATACAATGGCACGATTGCCTTCATAGATAAAAATATCACCATAGATTTCTTTGAATGTTTCAATAAGGGAAGTATTGCAGTTAAAATAGATACAGTATTGATCTGGGTGTTTTGCTTTCCAATCGATTCTAATCGTGCTGCCAATGTTAGAAACATAACTGGGCTCTCCCCATTTCAAGGTTTCTATTAAATCGCAGATGCCGTCATCCTCTGCAACACGTAGAATAAGGTCTCGCATCTTATTCTGTAATACAGCGATATTTGCTGGATAGGTGCTAAACTTTTGTTGAACGTTTAAATCCATTTTTTTACGCATAGTATGAGAGCACTTTAGGTATATTTAATAATATTTGAAGTCTAAACATAACTTATGGGGACTTATAATCACGCTATTTTAGCTAATGAAATACATTCCATTTGTTAGTGACTCTTTTCTTATTGCTGACTCACATTGCTCAACTAATGTTTCCGGCTCATCAGTACCAGAGGTGCTTATTTCAAATCCATAAACGCTCTTAGCTTTTATGTACCAGGTGAGAACGGCTACTTGTTCAATGGAAAAATACCAACCGTCAATATTACTTCTTATCGGGTATTTTGCTAATAACTCACTTTCAGTAAATACTGGCCTTCTTTTTTTCATGATAGATCCTATTTGAAGAATTATATCTATAATCCTTTAAGAAATATTGCCAGATAAAAACTAGATACAATATAAAACAAATTAAATATCATACAGATGATCCATGAATCACCTTGATATGAAATGTTATAACGTTTTGAAATTATCACTATAATCCCCATCAAAGCGAACCATGGAGTAAAGAAAAAAGTTACTTGCCACTTAATGACAGTTACTGCTAAATCATGAAGTGCACCACTAACGGCAAACGTTAATACAATAGAGAGCCCAACGGGGAAAATCTTATTTAAAGGCTTCATTACATAGCGAGATAAATAGAAACCCCAAATTGGGTTCCAGTATTGCCAGAATACATAAAAAGATCCTGCTCCAAACGCGCGTTTAAGCATCGCTTGTAAAGAGCCTTTCGCCCCTAACGGCAAACCATTTCGCTTTTTAACATATTTAGCTAATGATATAGGTTTATGCATGTTGACCTTTGAACAGTGATTGTCTCATAAGAGGTAATAATATGTTAGTTAGCATAAGCAACGATAGGACAAGAGACAATGGTTATTTAATCTGAGATAACGGACTCTTATCTATGTTTTTTGTAAATTATACCTAAAACATTGAATTATTATTTTTAGATTCTTTTGGTACAGCTTGCCCTACTCCCCAATGCTCAACAATTTTCCCCTCTTTCATTCGAAATATATGGATGCCTGCACCACCAAGTGAATCAGGCGTGTGCTTGACATGAAGATGTAGCCAAACCAGATCACCATCAGAAGCACTACGTTTAATTGACATCGCAAGCTCTGGATACTTTTTATATCGGCTTGCAAACACGCTTAACAACGCTTCTCGTCCACCTTCTATGTTCGGGGCATGCTCTATAAAATTTTCGCTGTAACATTCACTACGCAAAATATCTATCCGACGTGAAGGTTCAAGATCGGGACGATTTTCAAGTATTTCCATACAATAAATCGCTTTCTTTCGATTAGACTCCTCTAAATCAATTTCAGTGGTTGCTTGTGCGTTAACTTTATCAACTAAAGCAAGCATGAATAATCCAAAAGCTAAGGTTCTAAACGATATTATTCCAGTTCTCATAAATTTCCTTATATCAACAATAGCTAGAGTGCAGATGCATATTCAGAACATTTATTAGGGTTTATATTTCACTCTGCTTATCAGGGTAAAGTTCATCATAAATTGCTAATGCACCATCTTTTGTTTTTCCCACCAAATACAATAAACCAAGTTCTGCCACAATAAATACCACTGCATACCAGGAGCCAAACAAATTGAAAAAGACTTCTTTGGGATTAGCTTGTACATCATTAAAAGATGCGGCAACAATTGAGGTTATGGGAATTATTAATATAATAACTAAGAAGGCAGTAAGCAAACTAGTGCTGATTTTTAATAACTGCTCCGCATGAACCTCTTGAGCTTTTCGACTTCGAACAACCTTTTTCATATCACCGCTCCATCTGTTAAATATAAAGACTAATTAACATGCTAAAAGTGGGTTAATTAGCACTGCCTAAGCTTTTAGTATTGTTTTAAATCCACCGTAAATGAGGCGTTTTCCATCAAATGGCATGGGGTTATTTTCAGGTGACATTCTAGGATCTTCCATTATTGCCCCCCAACCAGCGTCACGAATATCTTTAGATGGCCAAACTACCCACGAAAACACTACTGTTTCATTTTCTTGAGCTTTTACTGCCATTGGAAGAGACGTTATCTCGCCATCTGAGACATCATCTCCCCAATTTTCTACTATTTCTAAAGCTCCACTTTCTTTGAATAGCTCTGCAGCTATCTTAGCGTGCTCAATATACTTTTCTTTGTTCTCATTCGGTACTGCTGCAACAAAACAATCTACATATGACATGTTAATTTTCCTTTTCTGTTGATTTTGATGTTCTATAAAACCTTACTCTGACCTAAGCCCATTCATGCGTTAAAATAGTTGCTTAAAATAAGCAACGAAGGAGAAAAATGCACTGAATTTTGTTCTGCGTGAGTGAACTGTTGTATGCCAATTACTCTGCAAACTTTACGTTAGCACTTGCCAAATTCAGCGCGGATAATAAACCTACTACAGCCAAAAATTTTCTTCAACCTCGGTTATCTGATAACGCAATGATTAGTTATTCCCTTTAGCGAGGTGTGTTTTAAATTAGTCTAGCGTAATGCCCACTTTCTTACAGACAGCAACTTGCTAAGTGGTTAAATTACCGTTTTTTTATCCGTTGGTTTTTCTTTGCCTTTTATTTGATTACTGGTTAAATGGCAATGCGCGCAGGATTCAAGTAAAGCTTTTAAAGCGGAAATACTTGAGTTTCCCCCAAGCTTTTGAGGTATTTCACGATCTGCTTGGCAATAACTGTGATACTTTATCATCAAATTTATTAACTTTTTCAAATCGACGCATCATTGTGAGCATGATATCAAATAAACAAACAGTAGATGCATTCTTAGATAAATATAAAATGTCTGCATCCTCTTACGAGACGGATTCTATGCTAGAAAGTTTTATCTGTGAAATGGTAGAAGGCCTTACGGGTCAGTACTCTTCTCTGGCCATGCTAAACTCTTACATTTCTCCTGATAACGATGTTCCTGCCAATAAACCGGTTATCGTTCTCGACGCCGGTGGTACTAATTTGCGGGTCTGCATTGTGACTTTCGATGAACACGGCAAAGCCAGTATCGAACATTTTAAAAAATACCCCATGCCGGGTATCGACCACGAACTCAGCAAAAATGATTTCTACGATACTTTTTATAAACACCTCGAGCCAGTTATCGATAAAGCAAACTCCATCGGATTCTGTTTTTCCTATCCAATAGAAATCTCTTCTAAAAAAGACGGTAAACTCCTCTACTGGACAAAAGAAGTTAAAGTACCTGAAGTTGTTGGTGAATACATCGGTGCAGGCCTTCTTGAAGCTCTCGCTGCCAAAGGCCACATCAATAAAAAAGTGGTATTACTCAACGATACCATTGCATGTTTACTCGCAGGAAAAGCCGTCGACCAGCAGCGGCAGTACAGCAACTACATCGGCTTTATTCTCGGCACCGGAACCAACAGCGCTTATGTTGAAAGTAATATCAATATTGGTAAAGTCGAAACCGTAGAGGGTTCACAGGTTATTAATATTGAATCGGGTAATTATGGGGGATGTCCCCAAGGCGTAATCGATAAAATTTACGACGCAACAACAGCCAATCCAGAGCAATACACCTTTGAAAAAATGATATCCGGTCGCTACCTCGGCGATATTACTTTACAAGCAATTAAACTTGCCGTTACCGACGGTTTATTTTCAGAAAACGGAGCTTCACAACTCGAAAAATTTGTAGAATTGAAAACTGCCGACCTAAGTTTTTACCTCGAAAATCCATTTAATGTCATCGCCCCGTTCGATTCTGAAAACATCAACGATGAAGATCACCTGACCCTTTACCACCTCACCCTAGGTATCATAGAACGAGCGGCTAAATTAACCGCCGTGAATATGGCCGCAGCAGTTATTAAATCCGGCTCGGGTACAAACCCATTACAACCTGTTTGTATAAACATCGATGGCTCCACTTATCACAAACTCTATAGCTTTCGCGCCAAGTGCGAATCTTATCTGAATGAAATACTCAACGAACGCTCGCTTTATTTTAAAACTATTGAAGTAGATAATGCCCCTGTGCTTGGAACAGCTATCGCCGGTTTGCTATAGGTTTTTAATGCGCGGGCCCTTAAACCATTTTCTCGCATTAAACGTGCAATACGTTTTTCACTGGTTTGAATACCTAACCTTTTTAACGCTTGAAATACGCGAGGACTACCGTACGTTTGATGACTTTTGTTAAAGGCATCTTTCACCTTTAATAG